>JACMLW010000201.1 GCA_014379385.1 Phycisphaerales bacterium | reverse complement strand
GCCAACGCCCGGCCCGCTCCTGGCGCGGGCGACCGCGGGGGACGCGATCGGACTGGTGCTCCGCGCGATCGGAGATCGCCCGGTGGCGGATGAACCGAGCGCGGACGCGATCGAGCTGCTCGGATGGCTCGAGCTGCCGCTGGACCCCGCCCCGGTTGCGATGCTCACCGGGGTGAACGAGGGGATGCTTCCACGTTCGACAACCGCCGATGCGATGCTCCCGGACTCGCTGCGTGAGCACCTGGGGCTGGACAGCGATCGTCGCCGGCTGGCGCGCGATGCCTATGCCCTGACGCTCGTCCTGCGCTCGCGCCGTATCGTGCACCTCTTCACTGGGCGCGTCGCGGCGGACAACGAGCCGATGCTGCCGAGCCGCCTTCTGTTTGCGTCGGACGACGACCGCGCGGTGGCCCGCATCAGGCGGTTCGTGGGGTTGGATGAGGCGACCGGGGCGCCAGCGCCTGTCGCATCGCGCTGGCAGGCGGGACCGGTGGATAACTTCTCGCGCCGGCCTATCACGCGACTGCCCGAGATCGATTCGCTCTCGGTGACGGCGTTCCGGACGTACCTCGCGTCGCCTTATCTCTTCTATCTGCGGCATGTGCTCCGGCTCGAGGAGCGCGAAGACCCCGGCCCCGAACTGGACGCGATGGCGTTCGGGAATCTCGTGCACGGGGCGCTCGAAGGGTTCGGGTGCTCCCTCGTAGCGGCATCCACCGACGAGCAGACAATCCGTGAGTTCCTCGAAGCTCACGTCGAAGTTCGCGTGAGAGCCCGACACGGAGCTTCCGTGCGTGCCGCGATCGACATGCAGGTGCGGGCCGTGCGTCAGCGGCTGCGTGAGTTTGCTCGCTGGCAAGCCGCTTCCGCTCGCGATGGGTGGCGCATCAAGCATGTCGAATGGCGGCCGGGTGCCGCATCCGCTGGCGATCGCGGCGGAGCACCGTTCGATGTAGACGGCGCCCCGATCATGCTTCGCGGCACGATCGACCGCATCGATGTCGATCAGACCGGGCGTGTCCGCATTGTGGACTACAAGACCGGTGACAAAGCGATTCCGCCCGAGCGAACGCACACGACCGCGAGTGGTGCTGGGCGTGCGGGGGTGGGGGGGGCTGAAACGTGGACCGATCTTCAGCTCCCCCTCTATCGCCACCTCATCCGTGAGCTCGGCTACTCCGGTATCCCCGAGCTCGGATATGTGGCGATCTCCGCGTCGGGCGTTGATTGGCTGCCCGCGCCGTGGGGTCAGGCCGAACTTGCCGCCGCCGATGAGACCGCCCGTCGCGTGGTGCGAGCGATCCGCAAGGGGGAGTTCGCGGATGTCGGTGACAATCCGCCGACCGGGGGCGTGTTGGGTGCGCTCTGCGCCGGCCGTGTGCTTGTGAGAGGTTTTGGACTGGTGAGCGGCGGGGGTGTGGGGCGCGGGCAGGTGAGCGGCGGCAGGGGGGGTGAGACCAGATGACGCCCCACCCGGATCATCTGCTCGTGCGGGCCTCGGCGGGCACGGGCAAGACCTTTGAGCTCACGAGCCGGTTGATTGGACTTTTGGCGCGCGGGATCTCACCGGAGTCGATCCTTGCAACGACCTTCACGCGTAAGGCCGCCGGCGAGATCCTGGAGCGCGTGCTGCGCCGGCTCGCAGAGGCTTCCCGCGACCCGGCGAAGCTCGAAGAGCTCTGCCGTCACGCCGGGCGGGAACTGAACGCTCAGAAGTGCGGGGCGCTCCTGGCCACTCTGGCGCGACGGATCAATCGTCTGAGCGTGCTGACGCTCGATGCGTTCTTCATGCGGCTCGCCACCAGTTTCGCGCTCGAGCTGGGCGTGCCCCCGGGGTGGCGCATCTCGGACGAGGAGGAGGATGCCCAGCTCCGCGACAAGGCGATCGGGCTCGCGCTCGAGCACGCCGATCGCGCCGAAACCGTGGCCTTCCTTGGGATGCTCAATCGCGGGGACGCCCGGCGTGAGGTGCATCGGCGGATCGCGCGATCGATCTCCGAGGCGCTCAAGGCTTACCAGGAAACTATTGGTGCTCCCCAGGCGTGGGAGCAGTTCCGTCCATGCACCGAGCCGCTCAATGCAGCGCAGCTCGCGCCCATGATCGAAGCACTCTCCGCTCTCAGAGCGCCCCTCACGCGTGCGAACACCCCCAATAGAAACTGGGAGACGGCCCTGCGTGCGGGCGCTGCGGCAGCGCGAGCGAGCGATTGGGGCAAGTTCCTGGAGGCCGGAGTTGCCTGCAAGCTCGTGCAGGGCGAGGCCACGTACTCGAGCTCGCCGATCAGTGACGAGGTCATTGACGCCTACCGGCCCCTGATCAACCACGCCACCGCCGTCGTGCTCGGTGAGCATCACCGCAGAAACCTCGCGACCCGCGGTCTGCTCGCACGCTTCGACGCGGCGTACACGTCGCTCAAGCAGCGTCGCGGCCTCTACAGATTCGACGATCTGCCGCGCCTGATGTTGAGCCACCAACTCACCAACCCCGGGAGGCTCGACGACCTCCATTTCAGGCTCGACGCCACGCTCCGTCACGTCCTCCTCGACGAGTTCCAGGACACCTCGATCGGGCAGTTCCGGTTGCTCGAGCCGATCCTTGACGAACTGCTCAGCGGCTCGGAGAGCCCCGGCGAGCGCGGCGTGCTGTGCGTGGGCGATGTGAAACAATCTCTGTACATGTGGCGCGACGCCGAGCCGGCGCTCCTGCCCGGCGTGCTGGAGAAGTGGCCGCAGTTCCAGTCAAAGCCGCTGAGCACCAGCTACCGGTCGTCGCCCGCGATCCTTGATGCTGTGAATCGGGTTTTTTCTGACCTTGGCTCGAGCGGCGCGCTCGATGCTGTTCGAGAGTCCGCCGCCGCGTGGTCCAGCGGATTTGATGAGCACGCGGCGAGCCACACGGGCCGGCCAGGTGCGGTGACGCTCATCGTCGCCCCGGAGCAGCGGGAGCCTTCCCCCGGTGATGCCGCGGGGGCCGATGAAGCCGATTCGGAGGATCTGGGTGGTCAGGCCGGCGTCCTCCGCTTCGCGGCCCTCCGTGTCGCCGCGATCAGGGAAGCGGCCCCGCGCGCGACCATCGCCGTGCTCCTGCGCCGCAATGCCCCGATCCCGCGCATGATCCACGAGCTCGCGCGCCTCGGGCTCAAGGCCAGCGAAGAAGGCGGCAACTTGCTGACCGACGCCGCCCCAGTCGCCGTCGCCCTCTCGCTGCTCCGACTGGCCGACCACCCCGGCGACTCCGCGGCGTACTTTCACGTCGGAACATCCCCATTCGCGCCGGTGCTCCGAATCGACAACCCGCACGATCGCGAGGAGGCCTTGCGCGTGTCCTCGGCGTTCCGCCGTCGCCTGATGGAGAACGGCTACGGCCCCACGTTCACCCGGTTGCTCGAGGATGGCGCGACCGGCATGGATGCACACGGCGTGGGCCGGTTCGAGCAGCTCATCGAGCTGGCGCAGGAGTTTGATGAGGAGCCGGGCGATCGCCCGGGCGACTTTGTTCGGATGGTCGAGCTGCGCAAGTTCGAGGAGCCGGGGTACGAACTCATCCGCGTGATGACCGTTCACAAGTCCAAGGGGCTGGAGTTTGACGCGGTTGTCCTGCCCGAGCTCACTCAGCCGTGGGCGATCCGGCCGGGTGAGGTGCTCGTGCAGCGGGAATCGGCGCTCGGGAGCGTGGTGGCGGCAACCGTGTACCCGAGCAAGGCAGTGCGCTGCCTTGATGAACGGCTCGAGGAGATCTTCCAGGCGAACTTGGCACGCCGGACCACTGAAGGCCTGTGCGCGTTGTACGTGGCGATGACCCGGCCAAGGTACGCGCTCGAGATGATCGTGCCGCACACCAAGCCGACCGCGCAGGGCGTGGTCACCCGCTCGGCGTGCGCCGCCTGGGTCGTTCGCGAAGCGCTCGTTCCGGATCGCACAGGGGAGCCCGGCGAAGTGCTCTGGTCCAGCATCCACGCGCCCGGCGGCTCAAACTGGACCAGCCTGTTTCGGCATGCAAACAATGGTCCGAGAACCGTTCCAGTTCCGCGAGCGGTCCGGCTCGCCCGCGCCACCCGCCCGGCGATTCACCGGCTGAAACATCAGTCCCCGTCCGGTTTGCACCACGAGCGCGTGAATTTGGGTGACGTGTTTGACGTGTCGAGGTCGCGCGATCAGGGCACGCTCCTCCATGCCTGGCTGCAACAGGTGATTTGGATTGAAAACGGTTCCGAGCCCCCCTCGGACGCCGTGTTCGCCCAGCTCGCCCAGTCGCTCGATCTTCCGAGCGACCTCAGTGCCAGCGCCATCGCGCGCAGGTACGGAGCCCTACCCGGCGCTGCGCGGCTGCGTCCATCCTTCTATAAAGGATCGCGCCCGCCGTGCGATGAACTCGTCGTCCACCTCGAACTGCCATTCGCGGTGGTCGACGTTGAGAAGGAAACCAACCAACCGGTCTTTGTCTCGGGCGCGTTCGACCGGGTAGTTCTGGGCGTACGCCAAGGGCGACCGGTTTGGGCAGACGTCATCGACTTCAAGACCGATGATGTGCTCCCCACGAGCGCCGAGGCTTGGGCCGGCCGGATCGAACGATACCGACCGCAAGTCGAGGCGTATCAGCGTGCGATCGCCCAACTGTTTCGCCTGGCGGAAGCCGATATCTCAGGATGCCTGGTCTTCATCCGGGCCGGAGAAGCCGTCGAGTTGTAAGAGCGGTCGTTCAGCCCCGGTCAAATCAGTCGTGGAAACTGTCATCTCGACTTCCACCCGGGTACGCTAAGACCAAGCCCGACCACGAGTTGAGTCATAGAGAGCGCCCAGTGTCCCCGCCTTCGCCAGAAAGCCTGTTGTGCCCGGAGTTCCCCGATACCGCGATCGCGATCCGATCGGGTGGAACTCGTGAGATTGCCCAGACTACCTGGTTTGTCATGCATACCAAACCACGCCAAGAAAAAGCGCTCGCGTCCGACCTCTCGGCGCTCCGGATCGCGCATTTCCTGCCGCTCGTCAAGGCGGTGCGGTATTACGGCCGGCGCAAGTGCGCCGTTGAGTTGCCGCTGTTCCCCGGGTACCTCTTTCTACGCGGCGGCGCTGAGGACACCTACACCGCAGACCGGACGGACCGGGTCGCGGGCATTCTCAAAGTCGCCGACCAGGCGCGACTTGATGAAGAGCTCAGCGGCATCCGCCGCGCGATCGAACTTGATGGACGAATCGAGCCGTACGACGGCTTGGTAAGCGGGACCGAGGTTGAAGTCACGTCGGGGCCGTTCCGAGGAATACGGGGGATCGTTGACCAAGCGGTGCCGCGAGACCGCCTTATTCTGCGGGTGAGCTTGTTGGGGAAAGCGGCGAGTCTGGAAATCGATCGATCGCTTTTATTGACGACTACCTGAAACCAGGGTGTTTCAGTGTTAATTGAGCCAATGTCCTCTCTCTGCACCATCCGTGCAGTTGACGGGGGCGGAGCCTTGACTAGTTGAACCGAACGACTAGGCACTTGCATTTTTCTCGGACCGTGGGTCCGGTCACAACTGCCGTGCGTACGTTCTGTCGGGAATAGTTTGTAGGGTGAATTGGTCTCCCCTATAAAATCGGGTCGTCCCTGTTTCCTGTGCCATCAAGGTCAGGTAGGCTATCTGGGACGGCTCAATCTGCTCAAGGAGAGCTAGATTGATGCCACGTATGTCATTTTCACGTCGAAACTTCTTCCCGGCGTCCGTTCGAGTTGGGGAGACTGCGATGACCTTTCGGTTCCTGCTAGTTCTTTTGATTGGCACCGTCGTTGGGGGCTCCGCGTTTGGAGACACCTGGTCCGGTAAGGCGGTCCCGACAGCCATCTCGATCGAATCCCCCCCGCAACAGGGTTCGATACGTCATCGGGCAAAGTTCAATCTCGAGCGTCGGATTGTGACGCTCTCCGACGGCCGTCGGATAGTACAGCTCGTTCCGAGTGTTGAGCCTGCGAGTAGCGCGGTGGCTGTTCCTTCGTCGGCGATCGCTGGTACGGCGCGGCGGTCGGCCGAGGTGATGGTCTCGTCGGCACCGATTCTGAGTTCGCCGACCGCGCGGGTGGTCGACGCCCGTGCATCGAGCGTAGTCGTTCAGACGGCGGGCCTGCGGGACCGCCGGGTCGAGTCGTCGGGGGAGCCATCGGGCAGGACCCCAGCGGCCGCGCCTATGACGGTGGGGCGGCCGCGATTGATGATGGATGATGTTCCCGATCCGCCGAACGGGCCGCAGCAGCTTGGCGAAGGCTGGGTAGCTGAGCACCCGAGCGGCATACCGACGATGGCGGAGCCGGAGATACCGACGGGCTTGGCGCTTGTGGATGCGACCAACGGGCACGCCCGGGCGAACTGGAACGACAACTCCACAACCGAGACGGGGTTCATGATCGAGCGCCAGCGAGAGACCGCCATGGGGTGGTCGCCGGTGGCGACGTTTGGCGTAGGCCCCACGGTAGAGACGCTGATTCAGTTCACGGGTGGGGGACAGTATCGGTACCGCGTTTGCGCGGTCAACCCGGGCGGCCAGTCCGCGTTTACTGAGTGGGTGATGGTGCTGATCGCAGGCCCTGCGATCAATGTTCCGCCGGCGGCGCCGACCGGCGCTATGGCGAGCGATGTCGGGAACCGGCGCGCGATGGTGTCGTGGAACGACGTGTCGGACAACGAGACGGGTTTCCAGATCGAGCGGATCCCGGCGTTCTCGGGCGGGGCCGTCTCAGTGACCGGGAATGTGGAGTCGTATGTTGACCAGTGCGGCGCGGGGACTTTCAACTACCGCGTTCGCGCGGTCAATGGGAACGGCGATTCGGCGTGGACGCCGTGGATAGCGGTGAATGTGCTGGACCTGCCGCCGGCGGCGCCCGGCAGCCTGACGGCGATGGACCTGGGCAATCAGCAGGATCTTCGGGTGCAGTGGTCGGACAACTCCGACAACGAGACGCAGTTCATCATCGAGCGGCAGACGCAGGGGGCCGGCGAGGTGTGGGGCGGGATCACGACGCTGACGGCGGTGGCGAACTCGGTGACGATGCTCGATAGCCCCGGCGCCGGGATGCACCGGTACCGGATCAGTGCGCGGAACCTGGCGGGCGACTCGGCGTGGACCGAATATGTGGTCGCCGAGCCTAACGACGGGTGGACGGACTTCGAGCCGAGCGTGGACACGCGGATCGTGTACGTGAGCAGCTCGGAGGGTGATGATGCGGACGATGGGCTCAGCGAGAACACGCCGAAGAGAACAATCGCGGCGGGGTATGCGCGGCTCCGGAACCGCTATCCCGATTGGCTGCTCCTGAAGCGGGGTGATGTTTGGACCACCGGAATTGGTCCGCGGAACGGGGCAGCGCTCGGTAGCTTCGAACTATCGGGTCGTTCAGCGGCTGAGCCCATGCTGGTCGGGGCCTACGGCCCCGGGACCAGCAGGCCATTGCTGAAGACCGGCGCCGAGCATGGTATATTCCTCATGGGTGGTGATTCGTCGCGGGACCACCTTGCGATCGTGGGAATTGAGTTCTATGCCCACACACGAGATCCGGCGAGTCCCGATTTCGTATCGGGCCCGGGTGGCGATGCCAGTACATCGGTCGCGATCAACCGCTACAAGGATGGCACCGACTTCCTGGTCGAGGACTGCAAGATAAGTCTGTACTCGGGCGGAGTTGTTCTTCAAACTGGCGGCAGCGCCGGCATGACGGACATGCGGCTTCGTCGGAGCATTATCTACGGATCATATTCTACCGTTTCACATTCCCAAGGAATCTTTGCGGCAACAGTCAACGGCCTCCTGATTGAAGAAAACATTGTAGATCGGTGTGGATGGAACCCGCACATAGCGGAGGCCGAGGCAACTATCTTCAATCACGATATGTATCTCAATACGAGCTGTAGCAACATCACGGTCAGGGGGAATATAGTCTCGCGCGGTTCCGCAACGGGAGTTCAATGTCGACCCGGCGGGACTGTGACGGACAACCTGTGCCTGGACAATCCGATCGGGATATCGATGGGTCACGCCCAAGTCAACTGGCCGACCGTTCGCCCCACCGGGGTCATTGCCGGCAATGTCGTTCTGGGCTCGCAGAGCATCAACGGGCAGCCGCGGGGATGGGGGATAAATCTAGCCAGAATAGACGGGGTGGTTATCGAGGACAACTGCATCTCCAATCTAACAAATATGCCGTCGTCGTCGAACATCGGCGCGATCCGTCTCGATCAGGAGCATGAAAACGTTACTATTCGAGGTAATACTATAAACAACTGGGATCACGTGGGGAGTGGCTGGGGCATCGTGTTTAGCGGGTCGCTCGGTGTGTCGAACATCGTAGCGGAAAATGTTATTCAACAGTCCGATGGCGGGTCGTTGGTGTCGGTCCCGCTCGCGTCGTTTGCGAACTACGAGTTTTCAGATAATCATTACTTCAGTGTCTCGCCCGCCTCTGGTTGGTTTCAGGTTGCGGGGGCGGCGCACGCGTACGCATCCTGGTTGAATGCAAGCGGAGAGCTCGGGTCCACGGCGACAGAGGCGGTGCTGCCCGACCCCGATCGGGACATCAGCAGCTACATGCAGAGCGTGGGCTACTCGGGCGGGGTCGAGTCCTTTCTGGCAGAGGCTATGCAGCAGTCCCGATTGAGTTGGCGCACAGTTTTTACGGCGGCGGCCGTTCGCACGTACATTCGCGAAGGTCTCGCACAGTAGCGACCTGCTGCCCGGGGGCGAGCACAGAACATGAAACTGACCATTGGCATTCTCGCGTATAACGAGGAACTGTCTATTGGAAGGACAATTCACTCAATTACGTCGCAGACTCTGTTTCAATCACCGCCGGTCTGGCTTCGTAGCATCGAGCTTGTGTGCGTGCCCAACGGATGCAAGGATGACACGGTTGCTGTGGCTCAGCGGGCGATGAACGAGATGGCAACGAGGGCGTGGCCTATCCACGTTACATTTAGAGTTGTTGAGATCAAGAAAGGTGGAAAGACGAACGCGTGGAACGAGTGTGTCCATAGTATTGCTGATCAGAACGCTGACTACCTGATCATGTCTGACGGCGATATCCGCGTCGAGCACCCGAATACCATGGTGAGCATGCTTGCAACGCTGCACGGCGCCCCATCGGCGTTTCTGTCTACACCGCGGGCGATCAAACATATCGCCTTCAAGGAACGCAAGTCTCTGCGCGACCGGATTTCGTTGCGACTGGGCGAGTTGAATCGGGCGCGGCCCTACGGGTTCGCCGGTTGTTTTTACTGCGCGCGCGGGCCGGTGCTCCGGCGCATCTGGTTCCCCGACGGGATGATCGGCGAGGACGCCTTTTTGAACGGCCTGATCCTGACCGATCTGTGCCGTTCGAGCGAGCAGTACGAGCGGGTCGTTCACGCGCCGGATGCGAGTGTCGTGTTCGAGGCGTACACGAGTGCTCCGAAGGTGTTTCGCGTGCTTCGGCGGCAGGCGGTTACTCGCGGCATGAACGCGATGCTCTGGAGTTTCCTCTGGGCAAATGTAACCGCGGAGCGGGACGCCGGCGAGATCATTCGCGTGCGTTCGCGTGAGAATCCGGGGTGGTTCCGCGACTTGATTCGGGACGAGGTGCAGCGCCGAGGGCGATGGGTGATGCCCAAGGGCGTCGTGTGGCGACGGGTGCGGTATCTTCGCTATCTAAGCGGAAAGCGGAGGCTCCTCGCGGTGCCTTCGACGATCGTCGGTGTCATCGTTGATGTGTTTGTAAACGTGGCGGCCAATCGCCGCTTGCGGCGGCTCGAGATCGATGGGATGTGGGAAACCACGCGCACTACTCAGATTTGAGGGCTCATGTCATCGAGCGTGCAAAGAGCAATACGCGTTGTGATGCACTGCTATCCATTCCTTGGAGGTCAAGGGAGAGTAATTGACCGTGGCTTTGTGCGCCGCCTGAGGTTTGAGGGCACTCGGCAGCGATTGAGGACCGGCGCCGGATTTTGGCTGTGGCTCGATCCCAATGATCTGGTCGGCCGACATGTCTACTACACCGGTCGTGCTCTGAGTCACGACGTCGTTGAGGTGCTTCAGCGGTTTATGAAGCCGGGGGATCGGATCCTGGACATCGGTGCGAATGTGGGCTATGTCAGTTGTGCGTTGTTGAAGCATGACGAAACGTGCCGGGTTGTGTCTGTCGAGCCACAGCCCGCGGTGTTCGAGTTGCTTCGGGAGAACCTCCGGTGCTTTGGGGATCGGGGCGAGGCGGTGCAGGCCGCGATAAGCGATCACTCGGGCGTGGGTGTCTTGGAACTTTCCAACAACTCCGGAAGGAGCCACCTCGTTGCTCGCGACGAATCGACGCAGAGCGCACGGACTGTGCAGGTAAGCTTGTTTACGGCCCCCCAACTGCTGGAGCGGATCGGTCTTAGGACTGTGAATCTCATTAAGATCGATGTCGAGGGACATGAGGAAGCGGTGCTGCGTTCGCTTGCGCCGGTTCTCTCCGTCCATCGACCCCGCGCGGTGGTGTTTGAGCATTATGGGGATCCTACTACAGCGGGGTCGCCGATCAAAAAAATCTTCGATAGTATTGACTATCGTATATTGGCAGTGAGACGGGGCTTGTTTCGCTGGCGTCTCATGGACGCGGCCGCGGTGCTTCGATCCGGGCGCCGTGTGAGAGACTTTGTTGGAGTACCGAATCAACAGTGACGGGGGGCGTGGCGAGGTGTGCCGGTCTGGATCGCATGACCGCCTAGGGGCTCGTGCTTTGTATTTGAGATGGTTGTGAGTTCATTACAGTTGGTTGTGCGAAGGCTCCGGGTCGCGCCCACCACCATGCGTGGATTGGCGCTGCGCGGATCGTGGTGGACGTTTCTAGGATTCGGCGCGGGTCAAGTGGTGGCGTTCGGCAGCAATCTTGTTCTTGCGTACCTTCTGAACCCAACAGCCTTTGGACTCATGGCGCTCGTGCGTGTTGTGACCCAGGGCCTGAAGATGTTCTCTGACATCGGGATTGGCCCGAGCATTATTCGGGATGAGATGGGAGAGTCTCCCGAGTTCCTGAATACTGCTTGGACGATTCAGGTCATACGTGGGGTTGGGCTGTTCCTGGGGGCTTGCGTGCTCGCGTGGCCTGCCGCGGCGGTGTACGAGCAGCCGATGCTGCTTCGGCTGCTACCGGCGTGCGGCTTTGTGGCGGTGATCGCGGGATTCAACTCGACATCATTATTCACGCTCGGGCGGCGGCTCGATCTTGGGCGAGCGACGCTGCGTGAGCTTGCCACGCAGGTGGTGAGTGCCGCGGTGATGATCGGGCTGGCGTTTTACTGGAAATCGGTGTGGACGCTGGTGATCGGGTGGTACGTGGCGGGCCTCACGACGCTGCTCATCAGCCACCGGCTGGTTCCGGGGTATCGGGTGGGCTTCGGCTGGGATCCGGAGAGCGCGAGGCGGCTGGTGTCGTTCGGGAAATGGATCTTTGTCAGCACGCTGATCGCGTTCGTGGCGGGCCAGATGGATCGATTGCTGCTCGGCAGGTTGCTGTCGTTGTCGGAGCTGGGTGTGTACAGCGTGGCGCTGACGGCGCTGATGGTGCCGGTGGCGGTGTGCCAGCGGCTTGCCCACACGGTCCTGTTTCCGGTGCTAGCGTCGCATGTTCGTGATGATCCGCGGCGTCTCGGCCGGAGCGTGTGGCGAGCGAGGGAGATCGTTCTTCCGGTGAGCCTGGCGGCGCTGCTTGCCGTCATAGCAGGGGCGCCGGTGCTGTTTGGATATCTTTATGACGATCGGTACGAGGCTGCGGGGTGGATCGCGCAGCTGCTTGCGATTCCGACATGGTTTACGTTGCTGCAGTCGTCTGCCGACCGGGCGGTGCTGGCGGCGGGGAGCTCGCGGTCGCTCGCGACCAGCGGGCTGGTCAAGCTGCTGGTGACGGGGGGCTGTGCGGCGGCGGGCTACATTGCATGGGGGCTGCCGGGGTTTATTGGCGGGATGGGTGCGGGGGCGGTTGCCGGGTATCTCTCGCTGCAGGCGGCGCTCCGCCAGCATGACGTTCACGTGATTCGCCAGGATGCGGGGTACACGGGGCTTGCCTTGTTGCTGGGTGTGGCGACAGCGATGGCGCCGCGGGTTGGTCAGGTGCGCCTCGCGGACACGCCTCGATTGGAGACGTTGTTGATTACCGCGTGCGCGGTTCTGCTGCCCGTTGGGGCATGGAGCGCTTGGAAGGTGAGGGGGGCGCTGAGGGGGAAGCGTGTGTCGGGCTTGAGCGGGGCATCATCCGCACCGGGAGTGGCGTGACCCCGCTGGTTCCACTCGTGATGTTCGGCTGGATCCCGGCGGTGCTGGTGATGTTCACAGTGCTGCCGGCGCGACGGGCGGTGCTCGCGGCGTTTGTGGGGGCCTGGTTGTTTCTGCCGATGGCGGGGTATTCACTGCCGGGGCTTCCGGACTACACGAAGGTGAGCGCGACGTCGATCGCCGCGGTGCTGGGCGCTGCGATCTTCGATGGCGGGCGGTTGGCGGCGTTTCGACTGCGGCTTATCGACCTGCCGATGGTGACCTGGTGCGTGGTCCCGGTCGCCACGTCGCTCTCGAACGGGCTTGGGCTTCATGATGGGGTGTCGTCGGCGGTCGGGCAGGTATGCACGTGGGGGATACCTTATTTCCTGGGGCGGCTGTATCTCTCGGACTGGGAGGCGATGCGCGAGGCGGCGCTGGCGATTGTTATTGGGGCGCTGTGTTATCTGCCGCTTTGTCTGATTGAAGTTCGACTGAGCCCGCAGCTGCATCGCTGGGTCTATGGATATCACGTCCATCAGTTTGTGCAGAGCAAGCGGCTGGGGGGCTTTCGGCCGACGGTGTTCATGCAGCACGGGCTCGCGGTCGGGATGTGGATGTGCATGGGCGCCATGCTGGCGATGTGGGGGTGGAGGACGAAGTTGTGGCTTGAAGTGATGCGCGTGCCGGCGTCTTGGGTCGCGGCATCGCTTGTGATGATTGCCGTGCTCGTGAAGAGTGTGGGGGCGCTGGCGCTGCTGGTGGGGGCGATAGGCGGATTGATTGTGTCGCGGACGATGAAGACCAGGGCGGTGCTGGCGGCGCTCCTGCTGGTGCCGCTGGTGTATATAGGTGTACGAACGATGGGCGTCTGGCATGGCGAAGGAGTAATTGAGGCCGCGAGGCTGGTGAGCGAGAGTCACTCGGGGTCGTTCAAGTTCCGCCTGGAGAATGAAGAGCTGCTGCTGGACCGAGCGAGAGATCGTCCGATTCTGGGATGGGGCGGGTGGGGGCGCAGCCGCGTGCTCGACGAGGAAGGGAATGACGCGGCGGTTACAGATGGCTTCTGGGTGATCGCGTTTGGCGAACACGGGGTGATTGGGCTGGCGGCGTTGATGGGGGGCCTCTTGGCGCCTGGTGCGGTGGTGGTCATGCGGCTGCCGCGCGGGTGGGAGCGACACGGGGGCATTGTGGCGGCGACGGGTTTGGCGGTGCTGATGGGCATGTATGGGATCGACTGTCTGATGAATGCGATGGCGAATCCGGTGTTCATGGTGGCGGCGGGGGGGGTTGCGAATGCGGGGATGATGTTGAAGCGGGTCCGTTCTGCTGGGGCGGGCTCAGGGATGAGGGTGGCGTGAGCGGGACGGCGGGGGAAAAGGGACGTGGGGTGCTGGGGGTTGTGATTGTCAACTACCGAACAGCGGGGATGGTGTCGGATTGCATAGCGTCGTTGGTTGGGGAACGGGTTATCGCGCGCGACGGCGAACGGGTTGATGTGCGAGCCGTGGTGGTGGATAACGCGTCGGGGGATGGATCGCTCGACAGGCTGCAACACGCGGTTCGTGAGCACGGGTGCGGCGATTGGGTGCGGGTGCATGGAGCGGAGCGAAACGGGGGATTCGCGTACGGGAACAACGTTGGCACAAGGGTGCTCCGGCAATGGGAAGAGGAGGAAGGGTGGTCGGCGGAGGCGGTGTGGTATTTGAATCCAGATACGTTGGTGCGAAGCGGGGTGGCGGCGGAGCTAGTTCGATTCCTTCGCCAACACAGCCGCGTGGGTGTTGTGGGGAGCGGGCTAGTGGATAGTGAGGGGATCGAGCAGGCCGCGGCGCATCGATTTCCATCGCCGGCGGTTGAAATGGCGAACGGGGCGCAGCTGGGCGTGCTCGATCGGTGGCTGGGGGTGAGGGGCGACGGGAATGAACGCTCGGTGGCGCACCAGTGTGACTGGGTATCGGGTGCGAGCCTGATGGCGCGCGAGGCGGTGATCAGGAGCGTGGGCGGGTGGAATGAGGAATACTTCCTTTACTTCGAGGAAGTGGATCTGTGCAAACGGGTGCGGGCGGCTGGGTGGGAGGTATGGTGTGAGCCGGGCGCGAAGGTTGTGCATCTCGAGGGGAGCGCGACGGGGATAGGGGAGCGGACGCGCCGGAGAGCGCGGTATTGGTTTGACTCTCGGCGCCGATTCTTTCGCGACCATTACGGGACGGGTGGGATGCTGCTCGCGGACTTTCTCTGGCTCGTGGGAAGGGGAACGCTGGTGGCACGGAGTTTCGTTCGTTCCGCGGGAAAGTGTGGACGGCCCGTACAACTGCCACGGCGGTTCGCGAGCGACCTGGTCCTTGGGGATCTATGGTCGGTCGCGGGGCGTGATTGGTGGGGGCGTCAGGCAAAGCGATAGATGGGCGACATAGCGGTGGTCATCATCGGGCGGAATGAGGGGGAGCGTCTCAAGCGATGCGTGTCGTCGGTCGCCGGGCGCAGCGACCTGGTGGTGTACGTCGATTCGGGCTCGACCGACGCAAGTGTCAGGTACGCGAACGATCAGGGCATTGAGGTGGTCGAACTGGACATGTCGATTCCATTCACGGCCGCGAGGGCGCGCAATACCGGGTTTGCGAGAGTCGTAGAGATGCGTCCGGGCGTCGAGTATGTTCAGTTTGTCGATGGGGATTGTGAGCTGACGTCTGGCTGGCTCCCGGGCGCGGCCCGTGAGCTTGATTCGGACGTGGGCGTGGGGGTTGCTTGCGGGCGATTGCGGGAGAGGCATCCTCAGGCGTCAATCTACAATCGCCTGTGCGACCTTGAATGGGATGCGCCCTTGGGAGTTGTCGAAGCGTGCGGCGGCATATTCATGGCTCGGCGAAGCGCGTTCGAGTCTGTTGGCGGATTCAATGATCGCCTCATCGCTGGCGAAGAGCCTGAGTTGTGCGTCCGGCTTCGAGCGAAGGGCTGGAAAGTCAAGCGAGTTCCGCTTGAGATGGCGTGGCACGATTCCGCGATGACCAGGTTTGGGCAATGGTGGAAGCGAGCGTCTCGAGGAGGGCACGCCGCCGCGGAAGGAGTGATCCTACACGGCGTGCTCGGGGGTAAGCGCAGCGCGAGGATGCTTGCGAGGAGCATGGTGTGGGGCGCCGCCGCTCCCTTGCTCTTTATCATCGGGCTCGTTGCGGGGTGGGTGTACTGGCCAGCGTGGCTCGGGAGCGGCGCCGTGTTGGGGACGTACCTACTTGTGGCGATCCGAGTGTGGCTGGGCAAGCGTAGACAAGGCGTATCTTCAACCGACGCACGGCTTTATGCCTTGTACTGCATGCTGGGAAAGGTTCCGGAGGCTCAGGGAGCCGCGCGTTGCTTCATTCAAAGAGCATTTGGTAGCCGTCGCGGGTTGATTGAGTATAAATGAGCGACTGCGCGATACAAGTTTCTGTCGCGCGAGAGCCATGATCCACTACATCACTCCAACCGGTATCGCCAGCGCGTGGGTGGCGAACGAACTGAGCATTGTGAGGCAGGAGGGGATTCCCTTCGTGCTCCATTCGCTGCGGGCATCGAACCAGAAGTTTTTTTCGTCGCCGTGGGCGCTCGAACTGGACAAGAGAACCCGGGTTCTGTATCCGCTGCCGATTGTCGGGGCGGTCGCATCGTTGCTCGTGGCGCCGCTGCTTTTCAGGCGCCGCTTCTTCGCGGCGCTGGCGAACGCGATCTTTGGCGAGCGGGAGTCGTTGCGAAACCGGGCTGTGGTGCTGGGGCACTTCGTGGTCGCGTGTCACTGGGCGCGCGGGTTGCGGCGCGAGAACGTCAGCCACATCCACTCGCAGTGGATTCACTCGGGTGGCACGGTGGGGTTCTACGGGGCGTGGCTGCTGGGCAAGACGTTCAGCTTTACCGGGCACGCGGCGGACCTCTTCCGCGAGCGGGTCGCACTGAAGGACAAAGTCCGGCGAGCTGACTTCATCGTGTGCATCTCCAACTTCCACAGGGACCTGTTCAAGAGACTCGGGGCCCGCGACGAGCAGCTCCACATCGTGTACTGCGGGATCAATGTGACGCACTTCACGCCGGCGGCCGAGGGGCATCGGCGGGGGGAGCGGCCTCGGATTTTGTCATCCGGACGCCTCGTCGAGAAGAAGGGGTTCGCCTACCTCATCGATGCCTGCAAGATACTGGAAGAACGCGGCGTCGAGTTCGACTGCGTGATCGGCGGCAATGGTCCTCTGGAGTCCGAGCTTCGCGAGCAGGTCGCGCGGCTCGATCTTGGCAACCGTGTGAGCCTCACAGGGAGAGCCCTGACCCAGGAGGAGCTGCCCGAGTTCATGCGATCGGGAGACATCTATACGCTCGCGTGTGTGTGGGCCAAGGACGACGATGTGGACGGCTTGCCCCAGATGTTGATGGAAGCGATGGCGTGCGGGCTCCCGGCGGTCTCAACCAATCTGGTCGGCATCCCGGATCTGGTTATCGACCAGAAGACTGGGCTGCTGGTCGAGCCCAACAATGTCGGCGAGTTGGCGGACGCGCTGGACCGGCTGCTCAAGGATCGCGGGCTTGCGGCGCGGCTCGGGCGCAGCGGCGCCGAGTACGTCCGCGAGAAGTTCGAGATCGCTACGAGCCTGCGGCCGCTGATGCGGCTCTTCAAGAAGCGGCTCGCGACGGTGGATAGCGGTGAGCGGGAGCGGAGCGGCGCGGTCATCGGAGGAGAGCACGCTTGATCATTTCACAGACGCCGTACCGGGTCAGTTTTGCGGGCGGCGGAACGGACTTGCCAGCGTTTTACCGGGCCGAATGCGGCGCGGTGCTGAGTGTGGCTGTGCAGAAGCACATGTATGTCACCGTGACCCGGCGCTTCGAGCCTTCGGTGCGGGTGTCGTACACCAAGACCGAGATCGCCGACACCGCCGAGCAGGTGCAGCACACGATCGTGCGCGAGGCCCTGAAGATGACGGGCCTCGGCCCCCATATGGAGATCGTGACGATCGGCGACGTGCCGGCAGGAACCGGAATGGGGTCGAGCAGCACGCTGACCGTCGGCCTGCTCAACGCCATGTACGCTCTCAAGGGACGGGTCACAAGCCCGCACCAGCTCGCGCGCGAGGCGTGCCGGATCGAGATCGAGCATCTCGCCAAGCCGATCGGGAAGCAGGATCAGTACGCCGCCGCGTTCGGCGGCTTGAACTACATCAGGTTCAATCCGGACGAATCAGTGGATGTGCAGCCGGTGCCGTGCGCCGCGGAATCGCTTGCGGAGCTCGAGCGGCGGGCGATCGTGCTCTACACCGAGCAGAGAAGGGACGCCGATGGCATCCTAAAGAAGCAGAGCGAGGGCACGGCCGACAAGATGCGGGTGCTGCGCGAGATGCGGGATCTTGCGAGCGAGATGCGGGCGGTCATCTCGGGGCGCGGGAACATCGACGAGTTCGCACGGCTCCTGCACTGCGGGTGGGAGCTCAAGCGTTCGCTCGGGTTCGGCATCAGCGATGCGAAGGTTGACGAGTGGTACGACGCGGCCCGCAAGGCCGGCGCTCAGGGCGGCAAGCTGCTCGGTGCGGGGGGCGGCGGGTTCGTGTTCCTGCTGGCGCCGCCTGAGAAGCATGAGGCCATTCGCGAGGCACTCGGGCGGCCGCGCGAGCTCGAGTTTCGGATCGACCGACTCGGAAGCCGGATTATTTTCATCAGTGAGTGATCGACGGCTGGGGAGATCGGGGTGGGGGGCTCGCGAAAAGGGGCGATTCGCCCGCGACCTCCTAGCAAGGAAGCAACGCTATGTCTGGCACGACGGTTACGAAAGCCCGCGAGTACTTTGACGTGATGGCTGGTGCCTTTGCGAAGATCGACGCGGGCGCGATCGATCAGTACGCAGAGGTGTTGTTTGGCGCGTGGAAAGACGGGCGAACCGTCTTTATCTTCGGAAATGGGGGGAGCGCGTACAACGCGAGCCACCACGTGGCGGATTATGTCAAGACCGCCGCGGTTGAAGGGCAGCCGCGCCTGAAGGCGATGAGCTTGTCGGACAACATGGGGATGTTGACTGCGATCGGGAACGACCTCTCGTACGACCAGACATTTAGCTATCCGCTGGAGTCATACGCCGCGCGCGGCGACGTGGCGGTGGGGATCTCGTGCTCGGGGAACTCGCCGAATCTGATGCGGGCGTGCGAGTGGGCGAAGAAGAGCGGGCTCACGGTCGTGGCGCTCACCGGGTTCTCCGGCGGCAAGGTCAAGGATCTGGCTCACTTGCACATCAACGTGCCGAGCGAGAACTACGGCGTGATCGAGGATCTGCACATGTCCGTGGGCCACATCGCCGCCCAGATCATGCAGGGCAAGATCATGTCGCACGCCGAGGCGGGGGGCGGACGATGAGGGTGCTGGTGACGGGCGGCGCCGGGTTCATCGGATCGCACACGGCCGATGCGCTACTGGCACGGGGGCACCAGGTGCGCGTGCTCGACAGCCTCGAGCCGCCCGTGCATCCCGATCGGAAGCCGCCGAAGTACCTCGATCCGCGGGTCGAGTTCGTGCAAGGGGACGTTCGCAATGAGAAGGTGCTGCTCGAATCGTTGCGAGGCTGCGACGCGGTGTATCACCTCGCGGCGTTCCAGGATTATTTGCCGATCTTCAGTCGGTTCTTCGATGTCAACGTCACCTCGACGGCGCTGATCTACGAGCTGATCGTGCGCGAGGAACTGCCGATCAAGAAGGTGATTGTGGCCAGCAGTCAGGCCGCGCTGGGCGAGGGCCTCTATCACGACGCCGATGGCAAGCCGGTGCTGCCGGACATCCGCGCCGATGAGCAACTCGCGGCGGGGGAGTGGGGGTGCCGAGCGCCCGCGGGCTCTCGCGGGCCGCTCACGTGGCAGCGGACAGACGAGTCGGTTGCGAACCCACAGAATCAGTATGGAATCAGCAAGATTGCCGAGGAGAAGGTGGCGCTGCACCTTGGGAAGCGATACGGCATTCCGTCGGTGGCGATGCGGTATTCGATCGTGCAGGGGCCTCGACAGAGCTTCTACAACGCGTACTCGGGGGCATGCCGCATCTTCTGCCTGAGTTTCCATCAAGGTCAGGAGCCGCAGATCTACGAGGACGGGAGGCAGGTGCGGGACTTCGTGAATATCCACGATGTGGTGGACGCCAATCTCCTTGCGCTTGAGGACAGCCGCGCCGATTACGAGATGTTCAACGTCGGTGGCGACAAGGCGATCACGGTATCGGAGTTTGCGGCGGCGGTGGCGGAGGTGTTCGGGCGCAAGGGGTATGTGCCGCGCCCGTGCGGGAAATACCGGTTCGGGGACACACGGCACATATGTTCGGATGTGAACAAACTCCGGCGGCTGGGCTGGTCGCCCAAGCGGAGTGTGTACGAGAGTGTGGAAGCGTACAGGATGTGGATCGGCTCAGCGGACAATATCGGCGAGATCCTGGCGTACTGCAACAAGCAGATGGCGACGCTCAATGTGGTGCGCGAGGTGAAGAAGTGAGCGAGTCGAGCGCCCGCGATCGAGCGGATGTGAAGGTGTTGCTCATGGCCGGGGGGCTGGGCACGCGCCTGCGTCCGCTGACTGACACGCTTCCCAAATGTTTGGTGCCGGTGGGAGGAAGGCCGCTTCTGGAGTACTGGTTCGACCGTTTCGCTGAGGCCGGGCTGCGCGACGTGCGGATCAACACACATCACTTGCCGGACCAGGTTCGTGCCTACATCGCGGCGAAGAACGCAGCCCGTCGGTTCCGCGTGAGCGAGGCCTTCGAGCCAGCGCTGCTCGGCTCCGGCGGGACTGTACACGAGAACCGCGACTTTGTGCCTGCCAGCGGTGAGTGCTTGATTGTGTACGCGGACAACCTGAGCTCGGTCGATCTAGGAGCGATGATCGACTTTCATCGCGCCCACGGCGACCCCATGACCATGCTGCTCTTCCGCACACCGTCCCCCGAGAAGTGCGGCATCGCCGAGCTCGACAGCGCCGGGCGAGTGGTCGGTTTCGAAGAGAAACCCCCGCGCCCAAAGGGCAACCTCGCGAACGCCGGCGTGTACATGCTGACCGGCGCGGCGTATCACGAGATGGCCCACATGAAGGCCTTCGACCTGGGTTTCGACGTGCTCCCGCGGTTCATCGGGCGGATGCGCGGATTTGCGTTCGAGGGGTATCACCGCGATATTGGGACGATGGAGTCGCTCCGGCAGGCGGAGACCGACTTGGCGACTGTGTACCGTGCGGCGCTCGGCGGCCGCGCTCCAAGCGAGCTGGCGCCCGCATGAGGCCAGCCGTCTTTCTTGACCGTGATGGAACGATCATCGCCGAGGAGCACTACCTTGCAGACCCGGCGCGGGTTCGGGTGCTTGCTGGTGCGGCCGAGGGAATCCGCGAGTTGCGTGAGGCCGGCTTCGCATGCGTGATTGTGAGTAATCAATCCGCGGTGGGGCGTGGCGTGCTCTCGCTCGAGATGCTCGGTTTGGTGCAGGATGAGGTGCTGAGGCGGCTCGTTGCCGCCGGCGCGGGCGAGGGCGGCGTGGATGGCTGGTACTTCTGTCCGGAGGTGCCCGCGACCAACGATCGGACGGTGATTGACCACCCGGATCGCAAGCCCGGACCTGGAATGCTGCTGCGGGCGGCGCGCGACCTGCATCTGGACCTCGCGAGCTCGTGGATGATCGGAGACATGCTCAGCGACCTGTTGGCCGGCAGGAACGCGGGGTGTCGGGGATCGATTCTGGTGCGAACGGGATACGGCGCCGGGGTGGAGGATGAATGCCGCGGGCATGCGAGCTACATCGCCGAGTCGTTGCTGGATGCGAGCAGGTGGATACGCTCGCGGCCGGGCCTCGCGGCCGGCGGGCTTGGCAGTGTGCATGTCCCCGGCGACGCGCGGTAGTGCTGCGGCTTCGAGTTGAAAGGACAACGGATTGATGAACGTTCTTGTGACAGGTGGAGCGGGGTATGTCGGGAGCGCGTGCCTTCGGCACCTGCTCGAGCACGGCGTAAACGCTGTTGCGTTCGACAACCTGTGCATGGGGCATCGGGGAGCAGTGCCGAGGGAGCGGTTGATCGTCGGCGACATCGCCGACGGGGCCGCGCTGCGGGGCGCCCTGAAAGGCGTCAAAGCCGATGCGGTAATGCACTTCGCCGCGGCGACGTACGTCGGCGAATCGGTGACTGACCCAGAGTACCACTATCGCAACAATATTGCGGGGACGCTGAGCCTGCTCAACGCGATGCGGGGCGCCGGGGTCAAGCGGCTGCTCTTCAGCAGCACCTGCGCCACGTACGGCATGAACCCCAGAGTGCCGATGGCGGAGGACTCGCTGCAGGATCCGTGCAGCCCGTACGCCCGCACCAAGCTGGCCGTTGAATGGATGATCCGGGACTTTGCGCACGCGTATGGGCTCGGGTTCACGCTGCTGAGGTACTTCAACGCCGCGGGCGCGAGCCCGGACGGCTCGCACGGAGAGGACCACAAGCCGGAGAATCACCTGATCCCCCTGGTGCTCGAGGTGCCGCTGGGGAAGCGCGGGCACATTACCGTGTTCGGCAACGATTACCAAACGCAAGACGGCACCTGCATCCGCGACTACGTGCATACCGAGGATCTCGCGCAGGCGCACCGGCTGGCGATCCAGGCCACAAGTGAGAAAACCACTGAGGTCTTCAATATTGGTACGGGGAACGGCAACTCCGTGGTGGAGGTCATCCGCGCCTGCGAGCAGGTGGTGGGGAAGCCGATCAAGTTCCAGATGACGGAGCGCCGGCCCGGCGACCCGCCGGCGCTGGTGGCCGACCCGGCAAAGCTCAAGGGGAAGCTGGGATGGAAGCCGAGGTACACGGACATCAAGAGCGTTGTTGAGACGGCGTGGAAGTGGCACAGCACGCACCCGGATGGATACGCGGACCGGTGAGCAACGCCGAGGATTGACCGAGCCACCGCTGCATGCTGTTCAACTCGACGCTCTACCTGCTCTTTTTGCCGGCAGTGGTCGTGCTGTATTACCAGCTCGGCCAGCGCCAGCGACAGGCGCTGCTGCTGCTCGCGAGCTACGCCTTCTACTGGGTGTGGAGCATCAAGTGGTCGGTGCTTCTTGGGGTCTCAACGGTTGTCGATTACTTCGTGGCGATCGCGATCGAGCGCGCGCCGACCAGGTGGAAGAAGCGGGCCATTCTCTTCATCTCAATCGCCGCCAACCTGGGGCTTCTGGGGTTCTTCAAGTACACGAACTTTCTCTCCAACGCGGCGTTCGACCTCGTCGGCGCACGGCCCTGGCCGATTCTCGACATCGTGCTGCCGATGGGGATCTCGTTCTATACGTTCATGACCATGTCGTACACGATCGACGTGTACCGCGGCCATTGCCGGGCGCGCCGTTCGCTGCTGGAAATGGCAGTATTTGTCAGCTATTTCCCCCATCTGGTCGCGGGGCCGATTCTTCGTGCGCCCGATCTGCTCCCACAGCTGGAGGCGAAGCAGCCGTTCAACTGGGCCAATATCCGGATCGGCGTGGGCCTCATTCTCTGGGGGATGACCAAGAAAGTGTTCGTCGCCGACCCGATGGCCCGAATCGTGCAGGAGGTTTACGGTGCTCCGGAGGCGGCATCTGGTTTCGGTCTGCTGATGGGCACGTATGCGTTCGCTGCGCAGATATACTGCGACTTCTCGGGATACTCGGATATCGCGATCGGATCATCTCGGCTGCTTGGAATCAAGCTACCCGAGAACTTCCGGCACCCCTACCTCGCAACCAGCATCACGGACTTTTGGCGCCGGTGGCATATATCCCTCTCGACCTGGCTTCGCGACTATCTCTATATCCCACTCGGCGGAAACAAGAAGGGGGTTGCGCGGACCTATGTGAATCTCCTGATCACGATGATCCTCGGCGGTCTATGGCACGGTCCCGGGTGGCACTGGATAGTGTGGGGCACGCTCCACGGCGCGGTGCTCGCGATCGAGAGAGCGATCGGTGTCAGGGGTCGTTCTGCCGGCGCCGCGTCTCGACTGCTGACGTGGTTTATTACATTCCACATCGTCTGCGCCTCCTGGGTGCTCTTCAGGGCGCAGAACCTCGGGCAGGCAGTCACGGTCTTCAAGCGGATCGCAGCGTGGTCGGACGGAGAATACTACAGCGGGTGGGCGCCGGTCACGGTACTCGCCTTGGTTCTCCTGTCCGGCCGGCTTGGGCTCCGCGAGCGATGGGTCCAGATGGCGGATGCACACCCGGTGGCCCTGCGCTGGCTGTCGTACGCCGCCGTGGCGGTTCTCGTGATAACGTTCGCGGGCGCGTCGAATCCGGAGTTCATTTATTTCCAGTTCTGACACGACAAGGGTGAAGCGATTCGGGACGCCGAATCAACGCGCGGTGATCCGCGCGTTGATTCGTGACGCGGCGATTGTTGGAATCTGCCTCGTCCTCCTCGAGGGTGCGATGCGCGCATGGGCCCCGCGATATGGTCGCAGCATCTACGATCATGGGCTCACGGGGGGTTACCCGATCGCCCTGAACGCCGAGGGCATGCGGGGGGCCGCGCTGCTGTCCGTGAGGCAACCCGACGAGATCCGCGTGCTGGCGCTCGGTGACTCGGTTACCTACGGGACCGGTGTCGCTGTGACTGACGCCTGGCCGGCGCAGCTCGGCGCCGAAGCGACATCGCTCCGAGGCGCTCCCGTCCACGTGCTCAATACCGGCGCGCCCGCGACAGACCTTCGTCAGATCACCAAGTGGCTTCGGGAGTCCGGCGTCGGTAGCCAGGCCGATGCCGCGGCGATTGTGCTCACCGGAAACATGGTGTCGTTGTCCTGGATCCGCAGTGACCAAGCGGCGTCACTGCCGTTGCGCCCCCGGGCTCGAGCGTCTGTACCGCTCTCCGCGACTGGCAAGGCTCGGGTGACGATCAAGCGGGCGCTGCTCGGGCTCCACTCGCGAGTGCTCTTTGAATCTCTGATGGATCGAGGACTCTACCGAATCGGTCTACACGACCACGCGGTGAGCCCCGCAGAGCCGTATGGAGTCCTGCTTGCGCACGGCTGGCGCCAGCTTACCCTTGATCCAAGCATCGCGGAGGAGGCATGGGTCCGGTTCGAGGCCGATCTGGCTGATCTCAAAGCTGCGGCGGATGATCAAAGCGTGGCATTGGTTGCGAGTTATTCGCTCCCTAGTTTCGCGCTCGGCGGCTCGGTCGTCAGAAACCCAAAGGCTGTTCCCCTCTTGAGGTTGTCCATTGACCCAGAGGACCGCGCTCAGCGGGCGTGTCAACGCGTCGGCATTCCCTTCGTCGCGGCGTCGCACGTCCTTCGGTCGCAACCGCGGGATGACGAGGTGTACTTACTGATGGATTACACCCACCTCAGTCCCCGCGGGCACGCGCTGCTGGGGAGAGCGCTCGCGCGCGACCTGCTCGCTCAGTTGAACGAGAGGACACAGTGAACCGCCGTTACATCATCGTCGCCCCGTGCCGCAACGAGGCGCGGTTTATGCGCCGCACGCTCGACAGCCTTGTGGCGCAGACCATCCCCCCGGCGCTGCTCGTGGTCGTCGACGACGGGTCAACGGACGACACGCCGAAGATCCTCGCCGAGTACGCCGCGAAGCACGAATGGATCCGTGTGGTGAAGCGGCCAGATCGCGGCACCCGCAGCGTCGGTCCCGGTGTCATCGAGGCTTTCTACGCGGGGTTCGACACTGTCAACCTCGACGGTTTCGACTACGTCTGCAAACTCGACCTCGACCTTGTGCTTCCTCCAGGCTACTTCGAGGGCCTGATGAAGAGAATGGAAGCCGAGCCGCGTATCGGTACGTGCAGCGGCAAGGCGTACTACCCGGGCCCGGCCAACTCCGCCAAGGACTTCGCCGGCGAGCTCATCAGCGAGGGCATCGGCGACGAGGTCTCTGTGGGCGCCAGCAAGTTCTTTCGCGTGTCATGTTTCCAGCAGATCGGCGGCTTCGTTCGCCAGGTGATGTGGGATGGCATCGACTGCCACCATTGCCGCATGCGCGGCTGGATCGCGTGCAGTTGGGATGATCCCGAACTGCGATTCATGCACCTCCGCCCCATGGGCACCAGTCATCAGGGAATCTGGACAGGCCGCAAGCGCCACGGGTATGGTCAGTACTTCATGGGAACGAGCCTGGCATACATGTCCGCCAGCGCGATCTATCGCCTCGCGCGCCCGCCGCTTATAGTGGGGGGGCTCGCCATCTGGTGGGGGTATGTCGCGAGCATGGTGGCACGCAAGCCGCGATACGATGACCCACCGTTCCGCAGGTTTCTCCGCCGATATCAGTGGGCCAGCCTGCTTCGCGGCAAGGCGGCGGCGGTCCGCGCCCTGAACGAGCGGCAAGCGAGTGTCTGGTCGCCGGGGGCGGCGCATCCGGTCCCTCCTCCAAGGCAGGCCACCGAGATCGCTTCATCGACGCCAGCCGCGGCACGATAAATCAAGTGTTACCGGTGGCATGAGCGCCGCCAACAGTTCTTTGAGTCAGAAAGGCTGATGCATCTATGGACGTGTTCTCCACGCTCAAATCCAAACTCTCGTCCGGTAATGCCACAATCGGGATTATCGGCCTCGGTTATGTTGGTCTGCCACTCGCGCACGCTCTGCACGAGGGTGGCTTCCGCATCCTGGGTTTCGACATCGACCCATCGAAGATCGAGGCGCTCGCCGTCGGCCGCAACTACCTCAAGCATCTTGGCGAAGAGATGACCACTACCCTTTCCCGTTCGGATCGTTTCCGCGCTACCGCCGATTTCTCGCGACTCTCCGAGGCGGACGCCATCATCATCTGCGTCCCCACCCCACTCGGGAAGCACCAGGAACCCGACCTCTCGTACGTGATCAACTCGGGGCGCGACATCGGCCGGACGCTCCGCCGCGGCCAGCTCGTGGTGCTCGAATCTACGACGTACCCGGGCACCACGCGCGAGGACCTGCTCCCCGCGATGCTCGAAGCGCAGCCCAAGGGCGCCGAGAAGCTCGTCTCCGGCAAGGACTTCTTTGTTGCGTTCTCGCCCGAGCGGGAGGATCCGGGCCGTAAGTCGCACAATACCAAGACGACACCCAAACTTGTCGGCGGGCTCGAGCGGGAATCAGGCGAGCTGGCCTCGCTCATGTACGCCCGCGCCATTCAGCACGTCGTCACGGTGTCGACCGCGGAGGTCGCCGAGGCCGCCAAGGTGCTGGAGAACACGTTCCGCGCCGTGAACATCGCGCTAGTCAACGAACTCAAGATGATCCTGACGCCGATGGGCATCGACGTGTGGGACGTTATTGAGGCCGCCGCCACCAAGCCATTCGGGTTCATGCCGTTCTTTCCGGGTCCGGGCCTCGGCGGCCATTGCATCCCCATTGACCCGTTCTATCTCACATGGAAGGCGCGCGAGGTTGGGAAGCCCACGCGCTTCATCGAGCTGGCGGGTGAGATTAACACCTCGATGCCGCACTACGTCGTTGATCGACTCGCCGCGGCGCTCAACGACGAGAGCAAGTCAGTGAAGGGCTCGAAGGTGCTTATCGTCGGGCTCGCGTACAAACCAAATATCGATGACACCCGCGAGACGCCCGCAGCGGAAATCATCGAAATCCTCGCCGGCCTGGGGGCGGATGTCAGCTACCACGACCCGCACGTCCCGACTTTCCCCCGGATGCGTAAGCACACGCGCGACCTCAAGTCCATCGATCTCTCCAAGGACGTGCTCACCGCGTTCGACGCGGTTCTCATCGTCACCGACCACGCCGCCGTCAACTGGAGGGCGATCGCGCAGCACGCCAAGCTGGTCGTGGACACCCGCAACGCGATGAAGGGCCTCGGCGGGCTGGGGGCCCGGGTCGTCAAGGCGTGATCGAACTGATCGAGCAAGTCTTGCCAACCGAGCCGGGCGATCCGTTGCCTGCCGAACCGTCCATGTCCGGTCTTCCCTCCGTCGTGCTCATGGGCATCCCCTTGCACGCGGTCACGCTCGCGGGGGCGGTGGAGCATGTTGCTCAGCAGCTCCGAGCCGGCTGCGGCGGTTGGGTAATCACCCCCAACCTCGACATCCTGCGGCGCCTCGTCACCGAACCGGCATTCGCTGCGCTCTCCAGCAACGCCACCCTCCGGCTCGCCGATGGGATGCCCCTCGTCTGGGCGAGCCGGTTGCGAGGCACTCCGCTGCCCGAACGGGTCGCGGGGTCCGATCTTATCTATCACTTGTGCGAGCGGTGCGCCCGCGATGTCCGCTCGGTGTATTTTCTCGGCGGTAACCCCGGCACCGCTCAGACCGCCGCCAGCCAGCTGGCGGCCCGCTACCCCGGCCTACGAGTTGCCGGAACCGAGTGCCCGCCCTTCGGGTTCGAGTCAGACGCTGCGTATATGGCGAGGCTTGAGTCGGGCCTCGCAAGCGTCAAGCCGGATGTCGTACTCGTGGCGCTCGGCTCGCCTAAACAGGAAGCGCTGATCGAGCGTCTGCGACACCTGCTCCCCGCCACGTGGTTTCTGGGAATCGGCGTGACATTCAGCTTTGTGAGCGGGGATATCCGGCGTGCCCCGCCCTGGATGCGAAGGGTCGGTCTTGAATGGTCGCACCGGCTGATGCAGGAGCCACGGCGGCTCGCGAAGCGATACCTGGTGCAGGGGCTTCCTTTCGCGGCGAGATTGCTGGTTGTCTCGGCGCTCGCGAGACATCGCCACCTTGGGAAGCCTGGCAGGGAACAATCCGCATCGATCACGCGGGGCACCAACCAATGACTGGCAATCGGACAAAACGGCAGGGAACACGCCCGAGCCGGGCAATAAACCAAGACAAAACCGACCTATTCAACGCGACGGTTCGTACAATGGCCGGAGCCGGATCAGCCGATGATTCCAGGTGAAGGTGTCTCGGCGAACTTCGGCGTGACATCATTCGCGTGTCACGGAACCTCCCGGGTCTGTCCGGATCCGGGCGCAAGAGGCACAGGGAGAGACTCGATTGGCGCCGGTGAAAAACCAGAGTATTGCTGCACATGGCCAGAGCGCTGCGCCCGGGATACAGCCGCGGCGAGGGGACGCTCCGTTGCCGAAGGCATTTAGGGGAATCGTGCTCCTGGCGGGCTCGGTGCGAGAGAGCGGCTTGGCTCGGGGTGTATCGCGTTCTCTGCTCGACCTGCCGATCCGCGAGAGTGCCACGCTTCTCCAGGCCTGGTGCTCCCAGGCGGAAGAGTTGGCGTGCGCCGTTGGTATCGAGAAACTCCAGCTTCGCATCATCTCCAATCGATCCTCCGCCGCGCCCACCTCCCAGTCCGTGTCTTCCCGCGTGGACCTCTCGCTGGAGTACGACAAGGGCGAGCTTCGCGGCACCGGCGGACTGCTCCGCGATATCGCCGAAGACTACGCACCAGATGATGTTGTGCTGGTCGCCAATGCGTACCAGTTGCTCCTGACGCCGCTGCATGAACTGGTGGCGACACTCGCGGGTGTCATGGGCGATATCGCACTTCTCGCCGATGACGAGAGCGCTCCCTGCGGGTTGCAGCTCGTAAGGTGCGGTGTGCTGCGGTCAATCAAGAGCAAAGGCTTCATCGATTTCAAAGAGCAGGTACTCCCCGCGCTCGCAAAGGTTTGCCAGGTGCGTGTTGCGATCCGCCCTTGGTGCGGTGTGCTCCCCGTTCGCACGCTCGACAGCTACATCCAGGCCCTTCGGCAGGCCCACAGCAAGGCCCCCGATCGGGATCGAGACCCATTCGCTGAGGATTGGTTTCAGACCTTCAGCATTGTTGAGGAGAGCGCCAGCGTGCATCCAAGCGCCAAAGTGCATGATTCGGTTGTGCTCGGGGGCGCCACCGTCGGCGCGAATGCGGTCATTGTCCGTTCGGTTGTGTGCGAGGGTGGAGTTGTCCAGCCCGGTGAGGGTGTGCATGATCGGGTGATCACCGTCGCCGACCGCGCGCGAAGGAACGGACGATGATCCCCACGATTCTCGCCAGGCAAGGTTGGACCATCTGGCATCTGCTCGGGGCGGCCGTGTTATGCGGAGCGGCCGTTGCATTCACATGGCCGGCTTGGGTCGATATTGTGCGGATCGCGACCGCCGACGAGGAGCAAAGTCATGTGTTTCTTGTTCCGGTAGTCGCGCTCTGGATGGTCTGGGCCCGTCGCCTTCGGTTCCGATTCTGTCCGCCAAAGGGCACGATGATCGGCCCGCCGATTGTGGCCGTCGGTTGGATTCTCTCGTCTGTGGGTTTCAACAACTCCATCCAGTCATTCTGGCACGGCGGCGCGGTACTCATTGCAATCGGCTCGGTTCTCTCGGTGTTCGGAAAGCACGTCCTCTTCCGCTTTCTCCCGGCGTTTGCTGTGTTGGTGTTCCTCGTGCCGACGCCGGGCGGGATCAGGCAAGCTATTTCAGGGCCGCTCCAAACCGCGACCGCCTTTACCACCCAGGCCATCCTGGAGACTGTCGGCGTACCCGTGGAGCGCTCCGGCAATCTCTTGACAATCAACGGGATTGACGTCGCCGTCGCCGAGGCTTGCAACGGCATGCGCATGGTCTTCGCCGTCGTGCTCGTTTCGTATGCATTCGCGTTCGGGATGCCGCTACGCAACTTCACCCGCCTGGTGGTGCTCGTTGCAAGCCCGATCGCGGCCCTGATCTGCAACATCATCCGCTTGCTGCCCACCGTGGTGCTCTACGGCTATTCGCCCCAGTCCACCGCAAACGCTTTCCACGATATCAGCGGCTGGCTCATGCTCCCCGCGGCGTTCATGCTCCTGCTGGGGGTCATGCGGGTGCTTAACTGGGCCCAGATTCCTGTGAATCGCTACACGCTCGCCTATCAGTGAACAAACGCAAGGTCATCCCGTATGAAGCTCATCATGGCCCCTCTGATTACGGTTCTTCTGCTGCTGGGGGTCTATTTGGAAACCCGAGCGATGCCGGACCCGGTCCTCGCCGAGCGATTCCACGCCGTGGCCAAGGCTGCGGTGGACGGGGTTCCTCAGAAAATCGGTTCCTTTGAGGGGATTGATACGCCCATCCCGCCCGCCGCGCAGGCGCTGCTCCGCCCGAACGCTCTCCTGAGTCGCGCCTACATCAACAGGTCTACAGGTCGCACCGGCAACTTCATCATCGTTCAGTGCAAGGACACGCGCGACATGGGCGGCCACTATCCGCCAGTTTGCTACCCCGCCCATGGCTGGCAAAGGAATGGGATTCCGAGTCAGGACGTTATAGCGATCGAGGGAACGGAGATCCCGATCACCCGATACGAGTTCAACCAAGCGGGGTTTGAGCGGAACCGTTCGATTGTCATCTACAACTTCTTCGCCCTTCCCGGGGTGGGTCTTGTCCCTGATATCGACCGTGTCCGCACGGCGGCGGGGGATTATCGGTCTCGGCCCTTTGGAGCCGCCCAGGTACAAGTCGTGCTGGATTCGGGGTTCCCAAGGTCCGAAGAAGAGGCAATCTTCACCGAGTTGGTGGGGGCCAACCTCTCCGTCATCCAGTCGCTCGCCAGCGACCCGGAGGCGAGCTCGAAGTGAACACCCTGCCGCCGCATGACACCCGCGCCCTCGCCCTACCCGAACTGCCGGGCGGACCTTCCCACGCGCCCCAAGGCCAGACCAACATTCTGACGATCGTCCACCGGCTGCTCCGCGGCCGTTACCTGCTCGTGAGTATCCTGGCCGTTCTTGGTGCGTCCGCGGGTGGCGTAGGCGGATACCTTTCCCAAACCCCAAAGTACCGTTCTGAGGGCCTGATCCGCATCCAGCCCAAGATGGGCATGATCCTCTACAAAACTGAGCAGAGCGAAGTGCCGCCGATGTTCACGAGCTTTGTGAACACACAGGCGAACCTGCTTAAAAACTCGCGCGTGATTTCGCGGGCCATGGACAGTCGCGAGTGGCGTGCCAATGGGCGGGGCCGCAGCCCGGAGGCGGAGCGCCGTTTCCGCCAGTCGCTCCAGGTGACCACCAGCCGCGAGGCCCCCGAGCTCATCTTCGTGAGTTTCACCGATGTGAAACCGAATGCCGCCAAGACCGGTCTGGAAGCGGTCATCCAGGCCTACGACGAGATCTTCAGTCACGCCGAAGCCAAGCAGATGCGAGACGTGACCATCCGCACTCTCGAGGAACGTCGCCGCACGACCGAGGCAGAGATCAGCAGTCGTCAGCAGCAGATCGAGCAGGAAGCAAAAGAGTTCGGCACCGACGACCTCGACCGCCTTCATGACTGGCACATCAACCGCCTGCTCGAGGTTGATGACGAGGTTTCCGTCCTCGAACTCAGACTCGCAAAGCTGGGAGGGCCACCCCCGCCGGCGCCGACCCCTGATCCGGCCCTGGCGCAGCCCACCGAGCCCGTCCCGCTCGAGCGACCCTCCCCGGAGGCCCTTGCCGATGTTGACCCCGAGATGAAATCCTTCGTGGCCAGAAGGCGCGAGGCCGACAGTCTCATCTCGAAGCTCAAGTCTCGCGGCGTTGGCGACAAGCATGAGGACATGCAGGCCGCGAAGATCGAGGTGGAAGAACTCAACAAAACCATCGAGGCGTACATCGACAGTTGGATGATCACCAGCGCCTCCGCGCCTGTAGACGGAAGCGTTGGCGCCAATCGCCCTGAGACTCCCGCGAAACTCGCCGAGGATCTCCGTCTGCTCCAGCAGAAGGCCTCAGAATGGCGTGAAGAGGCCGTGAAGATCGGCAACCGACGTCTGGCGATCGGCGCCCGTCGCCGCGAGATCGATCAGTTCCGCAACTCGCTCGACGAGGTGACCCGTCGCCTCGACGAGATCAGCGTCGAATCGCGGGTCCAGGACACGGTTGGCCGTATCGAAACGATCATGCCCGACACGCCTCCCACGAGCCCGAACGTCGACTCGCGATTCAAGACCGGAGCCATGGGATTCGTGCTTGGCGGAGGCTTTCCCGTCGCGCTCATCGCCCTGTTCGGCCTGCTCGATCGGCGATTCCGATATTCCGACGAAGCCAAGCCCGCCTTCGCGTCCGCCCGCGTCTTTGGGATCCTCCCGGAGCTTCCCCAGACCGGCGCCGGGGCGGAGCAAACAGCGGCCGCGGCACACTGTGTCCACCAGATGCGCACCATGCTCGAGATCGGCGGCGCCGGCAAGAAGGTCTACGCCATAACCTCGGCGACCGCGGGCGACGGCAAGACCAGTCTCACCATCTCCCTTGGACTCTCCTTTGCGGCATCCGGGGCCAACACCCTGCTCATCGACTTTGACCTCATCGGCCGCGGGCTTTCGTCCACCCTCAAGATGTCCAGCCCCGAGGGAATCGGAGAGGCCCTCTCCGCCGGCACTGTGAACGGCAGTGTTGTCGCCACCAAAATAGACCGCCTCTCCGTGCTTGCTTCGGGACGCGACGACGATCGCTTCATCAGCCGTCTGTCCGAGCCCGTGGTCCGCCGATTCCTCGATTCGCTCCGAGACCGTTACGACGTCATCCTTATCGACACCGGCCCCATCCTCGGCAGCCTCGAAGCCAACTTCGTCAGCGCCGCCGCCGACGGGGTCGTTCTAGTCGTCGGTCGCGGCCAGCATCGCGTCCAAGTCCAACGTGCCTACGAGCAGCTTGCGAACCTCGGCGCTAATGTCTTGGGGATGGTCTTCAATCGGGCGTCAACCACCGACTTTAATCGCTCGGCCGCGAGCGCATCCTTCCGGTCCGTCTCGGTCGAAGTCGCGAATCGAGCGCCCACCCCGGACAGCGTCCCGGAGGAGTTCAGCGCGCTCGATCCCATCTCGCGAACAGTGGCGATGGATATCCGCCGCTGACGCGGAACTCGCGGGCCTCCCACCACCCTTGTGAACCCCGCCCGGCCCGGCGCAGTAATCTCTGCACCGGGCGGGTGCTTCTTTCCGACAGCCCAACATGCCGCACACACTCTCTGAGTTACATACCGTCTGGGGCCTCGCTCCCGAGCAGTTGCACGCTCGTTTTTGGGCGTCGCGCGGTGTCCAGATCGT
>JACMLW010000200.1 GCA_014379385.1 Phycisphaerales bacterium | reverse complement strand
TCGAGCTCGGCGACGACTTCGAGGAGTACAACATCGGGACCCTCGGGCCCCGCCAGTCGCGCACCATTACGGCGCGCGGCAACGCCCTTGGCGCCGGACAGTCGCTTTACTGCACCGCGGTTGAGTTCAGCCCCGTGCTGTGCGCCACCGTCAACGCCATCAGCCCCGAGATCGAGATCACCAAGACCGGCCCCGCCGAGGCATCCGTCGGCCAGCCGATCACCTACACCATCCGCGTGACCAACACCGGAACCGGCCCCGCCGAGGGGATCGTCGTCACAGACAACATGCCCGAGGGCATGGCCGCGGCGAACACCGGCGCTCCCACGAGCTTCAATATCGGCACGCTGAACACCGGGCAGTCGCGCGAGATGACCGTTACGGCCATCGCCCGCACTACCGGCCGCTTCTGTAACCGCGTCGAGGCCCGCGCTTCGGGCGGCCTGAGCGACACCGCCGAGGCCTGCACGACCGTGAAGCAGGCGAAGCTCACCATCGAGAAGACCGGCCCGGCCGAGGCCTACACCGGGCTGGGCATCGACTTCAAGATCACCGTCCGCAATGACGGCGACGCCGTCGCGAACGACGTGGTTGTGGAGGACATCATGCCCGCGGGCAGCCGGTTCATGACCGCGGATATGAACGGTCGCAACGCTGGCAATCGCACGAGTTGGAACGTCGGCACACTGAACCCCGGCGAGTCCAAGACCATGACCGTCCGCATGGAGGGCGCCACTATTGGGTCCTTCGAGAACTGCGCCACTGTCTCGGCGCGCGGCATGCAGGCCGAGCGCGACTGCGTCACCGTCAAGCTCTCCGGCATCACCGGCCTGCTGATCGAGGTTCGTGACGTTGAGGATCCCATCCGCGTCGGCGAGGAAGAGGAGTACACCATCACCGTGACCAACCAGGGCACGGCCGAGGCTACCAACCTCAAGATCTACGCCGGCCTCGAGGAGGAAGTGGCGTTCGTGAGTTCGTCCGGCGCATCTGCGGCCGATTCGACCGAGGGTCGCGGCGGGCACGACGACAACCAGCTTGTCAACCGGAGCATTACGTTCCGGACGCTGGACCGCCTGGCCCCGAAACAGTCGGCCACGTGGAAGATCCGCGTTCGGGGGGCGAAGGCCGGTCAGCACCTCATCCACGTCCGGATGGCGGCCGACCAGCTCGAGCGGCCGGTGGACGAGGATGAGGCCACGACGGTGTTCGACACACAGGAACTGATGACTCCGGCCACCCCGAATCAACCGCGGAACACCGGCACACCGGCCCCGCGTCCGGCGACCGACCCCCGGTAAGGGCATCCACCACCAGTTCTGAGATCGAGTGAATGACGGCGGGCCCCTGAAGGCCCGCCGTTTTCTTTTGCGCTTGGAGAATGATCGAGACTACGGATTTGTCTTGCATCGGGCTGTGAGGTCGGGCAGGCTCTGATAGCAAATTGCCTGAGGAGTGCAGTCCATGAGCCTTCTCCGCGTGGTCGCCGTGGGGACGATGCTGCTGGCCGTCGGAAACGCCATCGCACAGGATCGTGGCCCGGAATCTGCGCCGCCGCTGGAAGGCCCGCCGGACGGGGCGTTCGTTCCCCCGCCGGCCTTTCCCAGGACTTCGCCGCCCGGCGGGGGGCGGGGTGTGTTCAACAACGTGCAGGTGAACACCGATGGCGGCGGGCTCAACATTCTCGGCGATGCGGGAAACGAGACGTCCATGGTCGTCGACCCTCATCGACCGAACCGGATGGCGATCGGCTGGCGGCAGTTCAACACCGTGGCCTCAAACTTCAGCGAGGCGGGCTATGCGTGGTCGCGCGATGGCGGACGCACGTGGGCTCGATCCGTGATCGAGCCCGGAGTCTTCCGCACCGACCCGGTGCTCGACGTGGATGCCGACGGCGTCTTCTTCTATTACAGCCTCCGCACCAACGCCGGCTATCTCTGCGACATGTTCCGCTGTACAACACGGGACGATCGTGGATCGGGCCGGTCTTCGCGCACGGCGGCGACAAGGCATGGTTCACGATCGACCGCACCGGGGGGCTTGGCGACGGCAACATCTACTGCGCCTGGAGCACCTGCTGCGGGCCGAACAACTTCAACACGTTCAACCGTTCAACCGACGGGGCACTCTCGTTCGAGCTCCCTTCGCTCGTGAGCGGCCGGCCGGTGTGGGGAACGCTCGCCGTAGGACCCGACGGCGAGGTGTACGTCTCGGGCGTTATCGGTCCCGGCAACGGCAGCACACCGCTGATCGCCAAGTCGATCATGGCCCAGAACCCCGGGCTTCCACCGACGTTTCTCCCGCAGGTGCCTGTGAACATGGGCGGCACCGCTGCCTATTCCGTCGGGCCGAACCCCGGCGGGCTGCTTGGGCAGGTGTGGGTCGCTGTGAACCAGCAGCCCGGGCCGCGTCGCGGTCACGTGTACATGCTGTGCTCGCTTAACCCGCCGGGCGCCGACCCACTGGACGTGATGTTCGTGCGCTCGACCGACGGCGGACTTACCTGGTCAGCCCCGGTGCGGGAACGATGATCCGGTGGCGTCCAATACCTGGCAGTGGTTCGGCACCTTGTCGATCGCGCCCAACGGGCGTCTTGACGCAGCGTGGAACGATACGCGCAGCGCCCCACCCGGCAATGTCCGCCTCTGCGAGACCCGCTACTCGTCGTCAAACGACGGCGGGGTGACATGGTCGCCGAGCGTGCCGCTGGGTCCGCAATGGGATAGCCACGTCGGCTGGCCGATGCAGAACAAAATCGGGGACTATACCAACTCGTCTCTGACAACGCGGGCGCGCACTTGGCATACGCCGCGACGTACACGGGCGGGCAGGACGTGTATTACACACGGATCGGGGACTATGACTGCAACGCCAACGGGATCGCCGACCAGATTGACCTGGCCTCGGGCGAGAGCCGCGATTGCGATGGGGATTCCATCCCCGACGAGTGCGAAACACGGGCGGACTGGAACCTGTCCGGGAGCGTGTCTTCGGCCGACATCACGGCGTACCTGGCCTCGTGGTTTGCGGACGTCAGTTTCCAGACCGGGGCGGCGGACTACGACGATAGCGGCGTTACCAACTCCGCGGACATCACAGCGTTTCTCGCTGATTGGTTCGCAGGATTGGTGGGTTGCTAATGAATGTCCCGAGATGTTTTCTGAATTGGCTGTGTTGACCACCCGCTTTCCGGTATGATGCGCATGGGGGATTGAACAGGCCCGCGTGGAGCTGCCGCAGATGACATGCCGCGTTGCATGTTTGGACGACAACCTGCTTGCCCTGAGTGCGCTCGGCGCGGCACTCCGGGCGTTGCCGGGGCTCTCGGCCGTCCACACATCGAGCGATCCTGGTGCGTTCGTCTCGCTATGTGCCCGCGAAGGGGTGGACCTGGCGCTCGTTGACCTATGCCTGCCCCGGACCACGGGGTTCGCAGTGGTTAGCGAGCTACGGCGACACGCTCCTCAAACGCGCGCGGTCATCTTGAGCGGCCTCGTGTCGCACCAGGATATCGACGCGGCAGTGGCCGCGGGAGCGTGGGGATACCTCTATAAAGCCGACGCGGCGGCCATGATTGTTGATGTAATAGGCAGGGTCGCCCGGAACGAGTTTGTGCTGAGCGAGACGGCGCGAGCCACGCTGCTGACCGCGGGCGAGGAGCGGACGATAGCCGTCGAACGAGTCATGGTGCGCTCGAAGCCAGCCCAAATACCCACGCTGATGGCGAAGGTCGAGAAACCCATCCCAACCGATTGGGCGGAACAGACGCCCTCCATTCTCTAACTCCTTTCCGCCCTCTAGGTTTCCCACAACCACCCCCGCGCCAGATCCGTTTGCCGACCGCCAATTCGGCAGTAGCGCTTGATCACGGCCTGCAAGGGCTGGCAGAGTTTGTGGGCAGACCTCCTGATGAGCCGCGACTCGCTGCTCTCGGAGGCGCCCGACCCGCCTCGCGAATGGCCCGGCGGTTGCTCAAACAAGTGCCATGGCCATGACGTTCCTTACCCGCCGGCGGCGCGTTCGCTGGCTACACGAGCCGCTGCCGCCGCGCGATGTGGGAACGCTCCATGACTCACTTGGTTTTTACCGGAGCCTCACCGGTGAGGAGCGCACGCGTCTTGGTCAGTTTGCGAGAATCCTGATCCGCGAAAAAAATTGGGAAGGGTGCGGAGGATTAGTACTGAGCCAAGAGATCAAGCTGATCATCGCCGCGCAGGCGGCGTTGCTGCTCATCGGGATGGATCTCGACCCGCTGCGCGACCGGGTGTTCCCCAACGTGCGGTCGATCCTGGTCTATCCGGCGGGCTTCGTAGCGCCGCTGCCGCGACTGGGGGCCGGTGGCGTGATCACGGAGGGTCACGCCAACCTGGGCGAGGCGCACTACAACGGGCTGAGCGGCGGCCCGGTGATTGTCTCGTGGCGCGACGCCCTCGAGGGTGGGCTGCGCGCCGACGACGGCCGCAACCTCGTGCTGCACGAGTTCGCGCACAAGCTCGACTTTCTGGATGGTGTGATCGACGGGACCCCGCCGCTGGACGCGGGCGAGGACTACACACGCTGGAAGCACGTCATGAGCGCGCATCACAACGACCTCGTGCGCCGTGCCCGCGCCCGTGCGCCAAGCGTCCTCAACTACTACGGCGCCACAAACCCCGCCGAGTTCTTCGCCGTCGCCACCGAGGCCTACTTCGAGCGCGGCGACGCCATGCGGCAATGGCTGCCGGAGCTGTACGTTCTTCTTCGCGGTTACTACAAGCAGGACACCGCGGCCCGCACTGCCCCTCCGCCTGAGGAAAGCGGCGTCCCGGGCGGGCCTTGATGTCGCGGCTGTTCTCTTCGCCGCTGTGCGACGTATCGAGGACATGGCGCCCTCAATCCCAAGCACCTCACCCGAATCGACATTCCCTCGTTGAGTTCGCCGGCGATCACAACCACCCGGGCTGGACACATAGACTGTGCCCATCGCGGGAAGCGGGGAAGGGTTAGTGACCCTCGGATGCCACCAAAGCGCAAGGCGATACTCACCCGCAAACACCTGCTGATCGCGGCAGTCATCATCCTCGGGATGATCACCGTGGGTTGGTTCGCCGGCCGGTTCCCGTTAGCTCGCTGGGCGGTGCGGCGGGCGCTGGCCGCCGGCGGGCTGGATCACGCCACCTTCCAGATTGATTCAGTCGGCCTCGGCTCGGTGCGCATCGCCAATCTGTCGATCGGTTCAGCCCCCTGGCTCACCGCTGACGGTGTGAAGGTCACGTTCACGCTCGGCGAGCTCTTGGATTCCCGCGTCGGAACTCTTCGATTCGAGGGGGCTCGCTGGACCGTCACGTCACGCGACGGCTTGATCGACTGGGGGTATGTGCCGCGCCCACGCGCTGGCACTGGCACGCTCGATCTCCGGTTCCCGCTTGACCTCATCGAAATCTCGGACTCCGTCATCCGCGTCGTCATCGACGGCGTGCCGCACGATCTCGAGCTCGCCGGCCGCATAGCGCCCGCCGGACCAGGCGCCATCGCAGGCCAAATCGATCTCGTGGCGCTCGGGCGCGCGGCAACGCTCACAGCGCAGGTGCAGACCCACGGCCCGCGGCTCACCGTCGATATCAACGGCCACGCCGACTCCTTGTCACGAGGCGCGCCCGGCCCCGCGGGCCCAACCACCACCGCCGGCTCACCTTCCTTCACCCCCGACGCCCGCTGGCACGCCGCGTTGGTTCGCGAGCAGGCGGGCAGCCCCATGCGGGTCAACCTGGACCTCACGCTCGACTCGATCTCCGAGGAGGCGGCCGGCGTACAGATCGCCGTGTCGCGTGCAAACATCTCCGCCGCCGCTTCCGTTGCTGAAGGCAGCCTGAGCACCCTGACCGCCACTATCAGCGCCCGCGCTCTGCGCGCCGGCGACTTCACCCTCCACTTCACCGAAATCACGGCCACCAAGGCCGAGGGCCCCAACGTTGACCTGGACCTCGCCGCGACCGGCGACGGTTGGGAACTCCCCGCGGCCCACGGGCGCGTGCGCTGGGAAACGTCCGGCGACGGCACCGAAGCTTCACCGAGTTCGACGACCTTCACCACGAGCGCGCAAACAGACGCGCCCGTCTCGCTTGAACTCGACTCCGCCGGCATCACCGGCCTCGTTGAATCCGTCGCCGCGGCAGCGCGCGTTCAGTGGGGCGACTCGGGTTTTCATTTACTCGACGGGCGCGTAGCCCTCAACGGCGGCTCATTGCAGGCCGGCGACCTGGCAGTCTCGGACGCCCACGCCGAGGCCGTCATGCGAGATCCCGAAACCATCGAGGTCAGCTCGCTCTCGGCGATCGTCGGCGACGGGAGCACGATTAGCGCCGAGCCCTTTACCTGGAACCCCGGCACGCCGCGTGTCGAGGCTCGCTTGAACATGAACAATCTCAGCCTCGCCCACTGGCTGCCGATCATCACCAGCAAGCACGCCACCGGCGAGGGGCGCGTCAACGGGACGGCCGATGTCGGCATCGACTGGTCCGCCGGCACGGTGAAACTCACGCAGCTGCAAGGGTCGCTCAGCGCCGTCCCCGAGCGCGGGTACATCCAGGTCACCGACGCCGACGCGCTCGGCGGCCTCCTCGAGAAACAGGACCCGCGCTTCGCGACCGACGAGGTCATGCGGGGCGTCCGCGACAAGATCATCGCCGCCATGCGCGACTTCGCGTTCAACAAACTTACGGTGGAACTCTCACGCCAGGGCGATCACACGATCGCCCTAACATACCTCTCAGGGTTCGGGCGTCACGGCAAAGACCCTCAGGGCCTAAACCTCACGCTCGACCTGCACGCCCAGGACTCGTTCGTCGATCTGGCCTCCCGGATCGCGGCCAAGTCCCGCGTACGAAAGGCCGCCGGGAAAGCCCTGGACGAGTTCTTCCAGGAAACCCCGACACAGGAGAAACAGTGATGACTGCACCTCCTCTTCGTCAATCGCCCAGGCGAGCGCTCTCGATTACCGTGCTGCTCTCCGTTGTCTCGCTGGCCGGATGCACGCACACCGTCAAGGTGGAGCCGATCAAGGTCGAGCCCATCGATATCACGCTGCACATCTACCTGGAAGCCGACCAGAAGCTTGACGCGTTCTTCAGCGACATCGAAGAGCCGACCGCGCCCCCCACTCCAGCCGCCCCCTCCACATCGACCACGCCGGCGGGCCAAGCGCCATCGGAAGGAGCCAAGCAATGAAACGCCTCACCCTCATTCTGTGCGCACTGCTCACGCTCGGCGCTCTCGCTTCGCACGCGCACGCCCAGCCCACCAAGGAACAACTCAAGGGCCAGTTCAAGGCACGCGAGACCGAACTGCGAAACCTCCAGCAGCGCGGCCAGATCGGCGAGACCATCGACGGGTACGTCGATGCCGTCGACGCCAGGGCGGCCGGCGAAGACTCGATCGCCCGGCTGCTGAGCGACGAGAATCGCGACCGGCGAGCGCTCTACCAGTTGCTCGCGGACGAGATCAACAAGGAGAATCCGCAGGCCCCGGTGAAGGCCACGTTGGAGACTATCGCCACCCGCAATGCCCTGCGCAACATCGAGCGGGCCGGCCCCGACGAGTTCCTCCGCGTCGGCAAGGATCACTGGATCCGCGCGAAGGACTTTCCTCGCTTCCAGCGGTTGACCCAGCTCAAGACGCAGGGAAGGGTGGGCGAGACCGCCGGGGGGCTTGTGGAGATCGTCAAGGACGGGGACCGCGCCGACAAGTCACTTATCGCCGTTGTTGAAGAAGAGAACTCACGCCGCAACACCGAGTACTCCGCCCTCGCGGCGAAGGAGCGGGTGGACGCCGCGGACATCGCGAAGCGCGTGGGTCAGCGCAACGTCCAGAATGCCCGCATCGGCGACATGGTGAAGGACGATAGAGGGGCGTGGCGCAAGAGGTAGAGTTCTGATCGCGTCGGCATCACACGGATGCGGAACTGTCCACGAGAAGCTTTCCGAGGACGCGGTTGCACGCCGTGGCGGCCTGCGATCAATGCATACTGTCGCCATCCAAGTGGGATCGCAATGTCTTATTTCTGCGATCTTGGCGTTTCCATCGGGAGCGAGTTCCAGTGTGGACCCAGTTTGCGGGCGCTGTGTGGCTGGTGGTCGCCGCATACGCGGCACTCGGCATCGTGTTCGCTTCGGGGTTCTTGACCGTAGGGATAGGCCGTGATGCGGTGTAATGCACGCGGGCGGTGGTGTCGATTGGCACTGACAGCGTGATTCGAGTTTCGATGACTGATTCGGTCGCGCGAGTCAATGTGTGGCGAGCAGGGCAGTTTGGGGGCGTGGGCATCCCTGTCCCGAGATCGGACAAGTGGGCCGACGCGAACGAGTTCCCCTCGGTGCTGCTCAAGAGGCCGTCAACTGCGGGTAGCGGTGTACTCGGAGAAGATGCCGCCGACAATCGAGCGTTTGGCATCGAAGAAGCCCGCATCACTCAATGCGTCGAGTACCCGCTGAGGCGGCACGCATTGGTCGATGGTTTCCCAGTAGTATGCCCAGAGCTCAGGAGTGCGCGGCGCAAGGCCGAAGAATGCTCCGATGAAGCGAGAGAGAGTGCCGAGGTAAAGACGAAGGAGCACGCGGCCCAGACGTGCCTTGGGGCGAGTGATCTCAAGAATGCACAGTCGGCCGCTGCCAAACTCCCCTGTAGGTCTGAGTACCCTGTGGAACTCTCGGAACGCGGCATTGAGGTCTTCAACATGGCGAAGGGCGTAGCCCATCGAGAGGAAGTCGAACGACGCATCGTCGAACGGAAGGGACTCGGCGACGCCGGCGACTGTGTCGATTCCCAGTCGTTCCTTTGCGCGGCGCATCATTTCTTGACTCGGATCCATGCCAACGAGATGGCCGGTAGGGCCGATCAGCGACAGCGCCTCGCCCGCGAGCAGGCCTGTGCCGACGGCAACATCTGCTACCCGCATGCCCGGCGCCAGCCCCGCACGCTTGAGGGCCTGCCGACGATACCAGCGGCCGCTGCCCAGAGAAAGCCAGCGCTCCACCCGATCGTAATCTTGTGCCGTATCGTCGAAGATCTCGTTGAGGAACTGCCGTTTGTTCTGCGCGGACTGGTAGGTGCCGGGGATCACCGGATGTGGGGCGAGCACAGCGGTGCGTTCCATCGAGGCGGATGTCGGTGCGTGGGATTGAGCCATGTGCATTCCTTCGGACGGAATCTTGATCCCTTCAGATGATACGGGTTCACACACTTTGGCCTAGCCTGCTTCCGTATTGCCAACCCCGGCGTTTGCTTACCTGCCGCGCGACAGGAGGGGTGCCACGCCGATTGGGCCAGCCGAAGGCGGCAGGGCAGATCGTCGCGTGCGGGCGTTCGGACGGAGGCTGCGACCGCGTTGCAGGCGACGCCGGTGTTTGATGTTGCTTACCGTGTGCGGATGCAGCGGGGCAGCCTTGAGTCTCGGGGCACTGCCGCGACACACTGCCTGAGTCGTGCGGCGGCGCGGTCACCGAGGCGAAGAAAGAGGGCGCGCAGGTCGGGTAGCCGATGCAATGATTGCAAGGAAGGTTTATGCCAAGTGTTGAGACACTCAACCGTGTGAAGAAGGTCATCCGAGCGTGCCTGAAAGTCGACGCTCGAACGTCGCTTTCAGATACGATGCCGCTGGTTGGTGGGGAGCACGATCTTGATTCGCTGGACATCTTGCTGATCATCACCGAGCTCGAGAAGGAGTTCTGCGTAAAGATCAATGAGGGGTCCATTGGAGAAGCGGCATTCACGGATGTGGAGACGCTCGGGACATTCATCGAGAGCCTGTCGCGCCGTGGTCAGGCTGGGGAGAGCTGAGGGCCATGTCGCAGGTCACGGTCGACAACCTGCCACATCGCCAGCCCTTTCTTTTCCTAACCACCATCGAGGAACTGGAGGCCGGTCGGCATGGGGTGGGCAAGTGGCAGATCCGCGGCGACGAGGATTTCTTTGTCGGGCACTTTCCTGGCAATCCGGTTCTGCCGGGTGTGCTTCTAGCGGAATCGCTCGCGCAGTTGTCCGGGTTGGTGGCATTTGCCGGTGATGTCACCGGAGTTGCAAGTGCCGCTCGATTAGCACAGGTCAATGTGAAGTTCCAGTCGGGCGTGGTACCACCCGCCGAGATTCGGCTGGAAACGGCGGTAGCACGGGAGATGTCGGGGCTCTATCTCTTCGACGTGCGCGCGGAGGTTCTGGGTGTTGTTGTGGCGATAGGGTCGTTGGTGCTTGCTAGGGTGTCGTAACATGGTTGCACAAGGAGCGGCTCTGTGATTCGACATTCGCTCATCGTGGCATCCGTAGCGATAGCAGCGGCAGCCCAACCGTCCACTTCATTCCCCCCTGCCGCTCCGGGCACCCATCCACAGCCTGTCAAGGGCGCCGACGCGATCAGGGACGGAGAGCGCTTTGCCAAGCGGTTGGAGGCGGTCGACGCGGCAATGGCACAGGTTGAGGATCTGCGGGCTGACTTTGAGCAGCGACGGCACACTCCTCTCTTGAAGAAACCCCTGGTATCAAGCGGAGTGGTGCTCACCAAGGGCGAACTGGTTCGTTGGGATACGGCAACGCCTCACGCGTCCTCGCTGCTGATCGGTCACGGGTCCATCAAGTTGTACTATCCGGCAGACAAGCTGCTCGAGGTGTATCCGGTCGGTGAGGGTTTCAAGGACTTGGCCGGTGCGCCCTTGCCGCGGCTATCGGTGCTCAAAGCACGGTTCGATATCACTCCGCTCGCATCCGAAGATCTGGGCGCGAGCAATGAGGTCGCGACGCTCCTGGCTGTTCAGCTGACGCCCAAGAGCAAGGAACTGCGTGAGCACATCGCATCGGTGAGGGTGCTTATTGACGAATCGCGCCCGGCAGCGACCAAGGTCGTGATGACGGACCCGGACGGAGAGGTGACGGAGATCGTGTTCAGCAACGTAAGGCTGAACACCGGTGTCAGGGATGATGAGATTGACCCGAAGATGCCGGAGGGAGTGCGTGTGTCTCGGCCTTTGGGAGAAAGCAAAGTTGAAACGGGCGGCGGCAAGAGCGCGCCGGATACCGCTGGTGCGAGACCGACTGTTCACGATGAGAACTATTGATGTCGAACGAGCACGAAGCTTATGCACTGCCGGTCACGCACCCGAACCAACCGGCATGGGTAGGGGCTCGCGATGCTTGATCAGACGACGAACTCGCGTGGATCGCTCGTCGGGCCCGTCGTGCCTTCCTGGGCATTTGAGCTTGCACCGTGCTTGCGAGAATCTCGTGTTGTCTGTGTCGTCGGGAAGGCGATCGCCAGAGTGGACCACTTTCACGGGCTCGGCGCGGGGATGATCACCGCGGTTGTGCCGAGCGCAACGGACCTTTCGGCGGTCGCCCTGCGTGAGGCCGTCGCCGAGGTGTTTGGCTTGGTGTTGGGGGGGCTGCATGACGACGGCTTTCCGCACCCGGTTCGGATTTGGGCCTTTGTGCCTGGAATTCACGACCAGATGGCCGAGGGAATGGATCGTTACCGCGTGTTCAACGCTGGTCGTTATGACGCGTTCATTCGGTGGTGTGGCGGTTCGGCCGCGTTTGAGAAAATCCTCCCCGCGGCGTCGGCGGTAGGCCATAGCGGGGACCGATTAGTGGTGTCCGCGCTTGGTTTGCGTACGCCGGGGATGCCGGTAGAGAACCCGCGACAAACGCCCGCATTTGGATATTCCCCGGCTCACGGGCCGAGACCGCCCTGTTTTTCCCGAGCCATGTTGGCGATGCTGCCGAATGGAACGCGCCTGCTCGTGTCGGGGACCGCGAGTATCCGAGGTGAGAACTCGGTCCACCATGGGTCGCTTGAGAGCCAGCTTGAGGAAACATTCGACAACCTCCATCATCTGATGCAGAGCGTGAAAGGGGCAGGCCAGTTTTCCCTTCGCGGGATTGAGACAACACGGGTCTACTTCCCGCGCGCGGAGGATCGTGCGGCGCTGATGGCGGGTGTATCGGCACGGCTGCCGGTCGAGGCCGCAGTGGAGTACGTCCCGGCGTGGGTCTGCCGCCCCGAGTTACTGGTCGAGATCGAAGCGACGTGTGCCCCATTACCCTCGTGATTGAATCATCGATGCGCGAGATGCAGACTTCCGACTCGCGTGCGCTGACCGATCTCCCGTGTGTTGATTCGGGGCTCATCGACTCGCTTTGGCGGCATGCTCGACAGCGGCCAAACGCAGAAGCCGTCGGCGAAGTGGACGGGGCAAGGAGAACTTGCACATACCGCGAACTTGCGGGACAGGTGGCCGCAAGAGCGAGGCGTCTGATCGGCAGCGTGGCACCCGGTCAGGTGGTGATCGCCGTTCTCCCCGCGGGGATTGACTACATCGCGTGGTTCTACGCGTCGATTGCAGCGGGCGTGAAGTTTCTGCCCCTGCACACGCAGATCGCCGGGCCAGAAGCGCTGGCGATTTCGAAGCGTGTTGGTGCGGTGGCGGCGATCGTGTCACCAGGACTGGCCGCCGAGCCGGCACTTCGTCATCTGGCGATGGATGTATGTGAAGAAGCGAGGCTCGGGCGCAGCGGTCCGCGATTGTCCAGAGAGAGCGCTGGGGCCGTGGTGCTGGGATCGTCTGGAACGATGGGGATGCCAAAGCTCGTGCTGCGCAGCAGCACATCGCTGGATGCCGACGCCGCGGGTGTGATCGCCGGGATGGGTCTGACGGCCGGGGATCGAGTGGTCTTTGCGACTCCGTTGAGTCATTCGTACGGGGTAGATGTGCTGGTCAGTGTGGTCGCGGCGGGAGCGACGCTCCGTGTCATGTCGCGGTTTGATTCAGAAGTGCTTGCGCAGGAGATGGAGGGAGGAGCAACAATCTTGCTCGGGGTTCCTTTCATCTTCGAGGCGCTGGCCCGGCGGCCGCGTCGGCAGGCGGTCGGGCTGCGATTGGCGCTCTCGGCCGGATCGCCGCTCTCGGCGCGGGTGCGACGGGAGTTTATCGACGCCTGGGCTGTCCAAGTCGGGCAGCTTTATGGGGCGACGGAGCTGGGGACCGTGGCAATGGGCGTGCCGGGTAGCGAGGGCTTTGATGCGGAGTCGGTGGGGCGACCGCTGACTGGAGTGAGCATGCGGGTGGTGGATCTTGCGGATCCGCAGCGAACACTTGAGACTGGGCAGGAAGGCCAGTTAGCAGTTCACGCTTCATCGATGCTGTCAAGGTATCTTGATGCAGACTTGTGCCTCGTAGACGGGCACCTGCTTACTGGCGACCTGGCAAAGATCGACACCGAAGGAAGAGTCTGGATCACTGGACGACTGAAGTTGCTCATCGATGTCGGGGCTTACAAAGTGAATCCGCTTGAGGTGGAAAGCGTGATATGCACTCATCCCAGCGTGGCGGAGTGCGTGGTGGTTCCTCTTTCGGCATCCGAGACGCTACAGCGGCTGCGGGCGGTGGTCGTGCTCCAAGAATCAGGCCACGCGGCTACGGCGGAGGCGCTTCGACAGTTCCTGCGGGAGAGACTGTCCCCGATCAAAGTACCGCGAGTCATTGAGTTTGCCGCATCTCTTCCGAAGTCACCAACGGGCAAGGTGCTGCGCGACCAAGTGATCGGGAGAACTACGTGAGCGTTCAACGGTGCGTGGTGGTGCTGGGGCTGTTTGCCGTGGACGTGCTCGGAGGGTGCGCGAGCGATCTGCCTGTGTATCCGGCGATGAGCGACGCGGAGGCGCTCGCCACGATTGCGGATCGGCAAGGCTTGGTGAGAAGCATCTCCGCAGAGTGTGATCTTGATCTGACCGATGCGCAGGGTCAGCGGGTGCGCCTGGAGGGTGTGCTCGTGGCCGAACCACCGGGGAAGATGCGGCTGCGGGCGTGGAAGCTCGGGCACGCGGTCTTCGATCTCACGTTGGCCGATGGGAAAGCATGGGTGATCGTGCCAAGCGAGGGGCCTGGGGCTGATCGGCTTGATACTGCAAAGATCCCGGCATGGCGGGTGAGCGAGGCGATTGACCTGCTGGGGCCCGCGTACTTTCGGACGGCGCGGCGGTCGGGTGGTGACAAACGGACGCTGCTCGCGCGAGGGCCTGCGTTTGGACAGGACGATGTTGTTTGCGAGATCGAGCGTCTAACGCTGACGCCGCGGCGATTCATCGTGGGGAGCGATAGGACCTCCCTTGCCAGCGAACTTCTCCTGGACGACTACACATTGGTCGGCAATCTGGTCTGGCCGATGCACATCCGGCTGCGGGGTGCCTCTGGCGAGATGCTGATCCGGATCCATGAGCTCGAGTTGAACGGTGACGTTCCAGCCGGCGCCTTTATCCCGCCAAGTCGGGCCAAGGCGCTGCCATGAGCAAAGCGGGGGGTAACGCCGAGTCTGGCGACGCCGATCGTCTGCATCATGCGCCGCGCATCGGCGCGCTGGCGGAGCGGTTGGCGCGATGGTCGGCGACGCGGCCATGGCGGGTTTTGGCCGGCGCGGCGGTAGTGCTCGTGCTGTCGCTGCTCTCGCTGAGTCAGTTGCACATCACGTCGTCGCTTGCCGGGATGCTGGGGACTCATTCGGCCGGCGCGGCGGCGATGGGGCGCGTGACAACCGAGTATCAGACCGGCGATGCGCTGCTGCTGCTCGTTGAGCTGCCGCGGGGCCGGGTCGCCGACGAGGCCGGACGGGCCGAGCTGGTTGCGTTTGCGACGCGCCTCGAAGCGGCGCTGAAGAACGACCCGACCGCGGCGCGGCTGGTCGCCTGGGTGAAGTTCCACGAGGATCCGGCGCTTCTCCGATTTGCCCAAGAAGTGATGCTGCCCAACGGCGCGTTCTACCTCAGCGACGAGAGCGCGGCGGAGCTGATGCGGCGCCTTGAGCCCGGACACATGCACGAGCAACTCTCGCGAAACGAGGCGATGATCAGTGCGCCCGGCCCGGCGGGAGTTGCCCTGAGCACAGCAGTGCTTCGCGACCCATTGAGACTACTGGAACTGATTCCGCCCAACCTCAGACCCGGCCAGACCAACGCTGACGGCATCGCGGCCACCGGCCAATCGGGCGTGGGCAAGCCCGAGCTTTCGGAGGATCAACGGGCGCTGTTGGTGCATATCGGCTCCGCAACTGTCGGCAGCGACTACGAGGCGGCGGGCCGCCTTGTCGACGCGGTGGTGCGGTGTTCGGCCGAGGTGAACACCTCGCGGCTGCGCATTGAGCCCGCCGGCGCTGCGGCGATCGCTCGTGATTCGTCGCGGGTGATCAGGCGTGACTCGGTTGTCAGTTGCATGGTATCCGTGGGCCTGCTCTATGTCCTGTTCCTGGTGTTCTACAGACGGTGGACCGCGGGCTTGGTCATCGGCGGGGTCGCTGCAATCGGGATGCTGGCTGGAGTTGGCATACTGGCGCTCGTCATCGATGAAGTGTCGCCTCTCGCGGCGATGATCGCGGCGCTGCTCGCCGGGCTTGGAACGGACTACGGCATCCACTTTCTGTCGCACTACGACGGCTACCGCGATCAGGGGCTGGGGAGCGTTGACGCCTCGGTCCAAACGGCCCAGCACATTGCGGTGCCCATCGTGACCAACTGCTTCACAAGTATCTTTGGATTCATTTCACTCTGGCCATTGAAGATTCAGATGCTGAGCGACTTTGCGGTGATGGGGGCAGCCGGGCTGATTGGCGCGTTGATTGCCGTGTTCACGCTCATGCCCGCAGCGCTGGCGGTCATAGACCGGGCCGCCAGCGGCAAGCCGGCGGGACGTGCGACGTTCGGGAGACTGGCCGACGCCGTGGCCAAACGGCCGCGGGTCTGCATGGGTTCATCGATGGCTGTCGTAGGCGTGGCGGTCGTCGCTGCGGCGCTTCAAGGATTCTCGCTGCGGTTTGAGTCGGATCTCACCGTGCTGCACCCGCGGCCGAGCCGGGCGCTCGATACAACGGGCGAGGTTATCCGGCGGTTCTCCGGACAAGGAGACCTGGTCCCGATTGAGGTAAGGGCTTCAACTCCAGAGGAACTTGTTGCCGCCGCGCACGACGCGGCGATGGCCTTGAACTCCCCCACGTGCCGCGCCGTGGGCGTACAGGAAGTAATCGGTTTGCACACGCTGTTGCCAGACCCGCGCAATGCGGCGCGGCGGCAGACGCTGCTGGCGGCTGCCGATCCGGACCGGGCTTTGCAGTCCTTTGATGCCGCGATTGATGCGAGCGACTTTGCGCCCGCGGCCTACACGCGGTATCGTGACTTCCTGCGAACACTCCTCTCCTCACGGCACGCACCCTCCGTGCAAGAGGTGCTTGAATATCCCGAGATAGCCCGGCGCGTGTTTCCAGCCGCTTGCGTGGTTGAAGACGATCCGCCGACGAGCACCGTCCTGCTGGCGAGACTCGCGGCGCCTTTACACGATCGCGTGCAGCGGCGGGCAGCGGTCGACGCATTGAACGGGGCCGCGGCAAGCGTGCGGAGCGGCGTGGTGACGGTCGCCGGGATAGCGGCAGTCTCGGCGGAGCTGGAGGAAGCGGTGCGGCATGGGCTGCCCCAGTCTGTGGCTCTCTCCTTTGTGCTCGTGCTGCTGTGGCTGATACTCGTGTTTCGTCGGCCGGTGGACGTGCTGCTGGCGCTGGTGCCGCTGGTCTTCGCGGCGGGCACGACCGTGCTCTTTGTTATCGCGATGGGTCAGGCGTTCAACCCGATCAACAGCGTGGCGATCCCGCTGCTCGACGGCATCGCGGTGGACTCGGGGGTGTTCCTTGTGTCGGTCTACCGTGCGCACGGAGGAACGCGTGATGAGCTGCGGATACATCTGCGCTCGACGACGCACGCGGTGCTCCTGTCCGTAGGAACAACAGCAACGGCCTTTGCCGCACTCTGCTTCACGCACACCCCCGCAGTACGGTCATTGGGGTTCGTGTCGGCCGTCGGCGTTGTCGCTTCGGGTATGGGCGCGCTGTTCTTGCTCATGCCGATTCTGATTAGGCGCGCGACCGGGCGAGTGATACCCTGACGGGGGATCCCCCATGGCTTTGCTCAGTTCGGCGTGGAGCGAAACGAATGCGTCGATGAGCTTGGCTTCAAGTACATCCGGGCCCAACGCGGGATCGATCGGCGTGCCGTAGATCAGGCCGTAGCGTGTGCGGCGAAGAGGGAGCCAACTGACGGATCGGCTGTAGACCTGCGAGTTGATGACCACGCATGGGGTGATTGCCGCTCCGGTCAAGCGAGCGATGCGCCCGCATCCCGGTCGGATACGGCGAGTGTGGACAACCGAGTCCGCCCCTTTGCGGATCCCGCCCTCCGGGAAGATTACGACCGCTCGGGATCGCTTGAGGCGATCGACGATGATGCGAACCGTCTTCACGTCGGGTCGCGAGCGATCGAGTGGAAACGCGTTGAGCGAGCGATAGAACCACGCAACGAGCGGGTTGCGAAACACCTCAACTATGCTGACAAAATCGAGCAGCCGCGGCGTGTGCCGCATAAGGAGCGGGACGTCATACGGGCTCTGATGCGTCGCGGCAATCAGGCACCGCCCGGTCGTTGGCACACGATCGGCCCCGATCACCACGGGCTTACTGTTTATCCAGACGACGGGCGAGCCAAGGAACCGCACAGTTCTGTAGAAAGCGTCGCTCATTTCCGGGCGCCCGGCGAGGGGTCCGATGGTCTATGGCACCTGTTCATCGGTGATACCTGATCGGGAAAGCAAGTCGTGGTACACGCGCTGGAACTCTTCGCGTAAACGCACGGCCATCTCGATACGATCGCCGCGTCGCGAGCCCGAACGTGGTGGCGGAACGATGTCACTCCCGAAGGCACAGTAAACCCGTCCTCGACGGAACGGGAGCCAGGGCCCTAACTGATTGAGACGATCGGTGCCGAGCACCACCACTGGGACGACCGGAACGCGGGCCTCGATCGCGATCGTGCAGACACCCTGCTTGAACGGCGCGCCGCGAAGGACCGACTGCCGCCCCTGGGCCACCCCACCCTCCGGGAAGATCCCTACGCACTCGCCCGCTTTCGCGAGCCGGACGGCAGTGCGAATCGAACGGATTGAACAGCCAAATCGATCAACGGGGAATGCCCCACCAAGATTCAGCGCTGCGGCCGCCCACCGACGTCGATAGAACTCAACGCGTGCCATCCAGCGAATCTGTCGCTCGACAATGCCGGAGACCAGTATCGGCTCGAGATGGCTCAGGTGTGTGCAGGCAAGGATGAAACCGCCGGCCCGCTGGGCACGGTGCCCATCAAGCACAAGCTGTCGCATCGTCTGCCGCCGAATGAATCGGCCGCCCGCCCTGCATGTCCGGTAGAAAACGACACCCATAGTGGTGGCAAATGGTATCGCGCACCTCCGGGCGCCGAACCGCAATCGTCGGTCATTTTGTGTACACTTCGACCGCATGTCGATCGAGTTGGATACCCCGCCTCCGCTCGGACGCGCAACCGAATCTCATCCGATGCCCGAGTCGCATGGATTGGGGCCGCCCACGGTCACGCCCGCTGCCTTGGTGCCATTCTTCTGGCTCGCGGCACACGCGCCACGGATCGTCCGTGGGATTCAACCACTTGCGACATGCCTGGTCCCGCTGGTCTCGGGCACTGCGCGTGCGCAGACGCGGCGGAACGCGCTGCGGATCTTTGGCCGGGCACTCGGTCGTCCGGAGCAACGTGCGTTCACGCGTGACGTTGTGAACAGCTTCTACGAGTTCGTGATCGACATCGGTCAATCAAGCCGAGAGTCGGTAGACCAACTGCTGGCCCGGATCGAACGGGTCGAGGGCGAGGGAGCGTACCGATCATTGAGAATCCAAGGGCGCGGGACGGTGCTGGTGACGGCGCACATGGGCTCGTTCGAGGTGGGGTTGGCGGCCTTGAAGCGTGTCGAGCAGCGCGTGCATGTGGTGTACAAGCGCGACGTCACGCGGACGTTCGAGTCGATGCGTGCAAAGATGCGACAGACTCTCGGCATCATCGAGGCACCGATCGACGGCGGTCTGTCAACGTGGATGAGCCTGCGCGATGCGCTGCTCAACGGGGACGTCGTCGTAATGCAGGCGGACCGTGCGATGCCGGGTCAGAAATCCGCGGTCGTGCCGTTCCTCCATGGGCATCTGCGCATCCCCACCGGGGCCGTTCGGCTGGCGAGGCTCACCGGCAGCCCGATCGTTCCCGTGTGTACTGTGCGCCTCGCTTCAGGTCGGTTCGCTATTCACCTGCACCCGGCAATCGAGCCGGGGCGAAGCGGCGATATTCCCGATTCGAACGATCCCACAGTGCTCGCCGTTGGCAAGGCAATCGAATCGATGGTCGCAACGAACCCAACCCAGTGGCTCGTGCTCGGGGCTGCGTTTGAGGAGGACGTGGGGCATGTCTGAACCGGGGAGAAGCCCCGATCCGCGAGCTGGAGTCGTCATCACGGGCGTAGCCGCGGCGACTTCGCTGGGAACTGACGCCGAGTCGACCTGGCGCGGCGTGCTGTCCGGACGCTGCGGCATGGGGCCGATGCCGGACGTCGAATCCACCCTCCCGCAAGAGAGCGTGGGGGGTCAGGCAACCGGTCTGCCGGGAGAGTACTACCCGCATCTTCCCCGCGAGGCACGTTACCTCCGATGGACTGTGGAGCACGCGCTGCGGGATGCAGGCGTGGATGCCGGCAAGCACTACCCGGCCTCGCGCCGGTTGGCGATGCTCGGGACGACGCTGCACGGCATCCGCGCGGGCGGGCGGTTTCTTCGTTCGGGTAACTTGGCCGAACTGAACTCGTTGCTTGCGGGCGAGACATCACGATTGACGCTCGATCGACTCGGCATTGAGGGCGGGGCTCTGACAACATGCTCGGCATGTTCGTCAAGTCTTGGTGCAGTTGCACTCGGGGTGACCATCCTTGAGAGTGGGCAGGCCGATCTCGTCATTGCCGGTGGATACGACGCGATCAGCGAGTACGCGTGGGCGGGGTTCAACTCGCTTCGGCTCATCGCCGATGGGCCCCTACGCCCATTCTGCCGAGGACGACAAGGGATGAAGATCGCAGAGGGATACGGAATCGTTGTCCTCGAGCGAGCCGAGTCCGCTGGACGCCGAGGTGCCGCGGTGCGGGCACGCCTGGCCGGATGGGGCGAATCGGCCGATTCGCATCATCTAACCCAGCCGCACCCGCACGGCGAGGGCGCCCTGGCGGCCATGCTGCAGGCGCTTGGGCGTGCGGGCGTGCGGGCTGAGGATATTGGAATGGTGGCGGCGCACGCGACGGGAACGCCCGACAACGACGGGGCAGAGTATCAGGCGCTCTCCAAACTCATGGGCGATGACCTGCCACGCGTGCCCATTGTTGGATTCAAGAGCTTCCTGGGTCACACGCTGGGCGGTGCAGGAGCGGTCGAACTGGTCATGTCATGCATGGCGCTCCGTGACCAGCGCGTGCCGGCCTGCCCCAATGTGGACCCCGCTGACATCGAGTACCCCGGACTGAACGTCGCGACCGGGAAGTCGACAGAACAGACCGTGAGTTGCACACTCAACACTTCCTTGGGCTTTGGCGGCGCAAATACATGCATTGTGCTGACCGATGGCCGCCGCGAACAAGGCCGGCACGCCAGCGGGCACTCCAGCGTGCCCGGGCCCTCCGCGTGGATCACCGGCGTTGGGATCGTGCTACCGGGCGCTATCGGTCACGCGGCATTCGTGGAGCGTGCCACGCGCCGTGATCTCTCGGGCCGGCTCGGACGCGCCGAGTCGATCGACGACGCCGAGTTAGGGGATTACTTGAACGCGCGCCGCGCACGCCGCCTGAGTGAATATGTCAAGTTCACACTCGCGGCCGCGACCATGGCCGTTCGCGACTCGAGAGTAGCCGAAGATCCGCAGTCGTTGACAACGGCTAGCGCGATCTTGGGATCAATGCATGGCTCCGCCAGTTTCTGCTACGACTATTACGCGCAGATTATCGCCGAAGGCGCCCTGGCCGCGAATCCCGTGCTGTTTGCCGAAGGCGTGCCCAATGCGGCAGCCGCCCATCTGAGCGCAACCCTCGGCATCAAGGGAGCCTGCCAAACGATAATCGGGTCGCGCACGGTTGGAATCGATGCGCTGGCGCTGGGCGCGCTCAGAGTTCGCAGCGGCGCAGTCGATACGGTAGTTGTGGTCGCGGCCGAGGCTGCCTGCGAGATTGTTGACCGGGCCTACAAGGCCAGCGGGTTGCAGTCGTGTGAAGCGACTGTGGCGAGTGAGCAGGGCCAAAGCGGTTTCAGGAGAGGGATTGGTGGAGTTGCGTTTGTTGTCGAATCTAGCCGGGCGGCAGCGGCACGCTCCGCGCTGCCCTACGCGAGCGTGCTTGAAAGCACATGGGCTTCCCCGCACGCCCCTCAACGTGGAGGCCCGGCCGCCGCGGTGAAGTCGGCCCTCTCGCGGCTCTCTGAGCCGGGCCGCGTCATCGGCTCGGCGTGCAACACCTGGGTGGACCGAGCTGAACAGTTAGGAATGCGGAGGGCGGGATTGGTCGGAGAGAGAGGCTGGATGCACGACCACTTCGGTGAGCTTCTTTCGGTTTCTCCGCTCGCCGCATTGGCCAGAGAGCTCATCGGCGATCCGGTCGAGGCACGATGCTCGATTCTGTGTACCGACTGGTCAGGGGCGGCGTCGGCGGTGACCATCGAACGGTTGGATCGACGGCTTGCTATTCAGTAGCGTTGTCAACGAGGTGCGGCCATGAGAGAGCGATATGACGTTGCGATCGCGGGTGGAGGGCCCGCGGGGTCCACCGCCGCGATTGTGCTGGCCAGGGCCGGGTTCAGCGTGTGCGTGCTCGAGAAGGACCAGCACCCCCGGTTCCACATCGGCGAGTCGATCCTGCCTCGGACGACACCCCTGCTCAAGAAACTCGGGCTCGAGGAGGCAGTTCTTGGCCTCACGCACGTGCCGAAGTACGGGGCGGAGTTTGGCTTTGGCAATGACCACAAGACGCGCACGTTCTTGTTTTCAGACGGGCTGATCCCCGGCTCGCCCGTTTTCAACATCGAGCGTTCAGAGTTCGACAAGCTGCTGCTCGACAAGGCACGCCAGGCCGGTGCAGAGGTGTACGAGCAACGCCCCGTAAAGGGCATCACCAAACTCACAGAGGGCGACGTCGAGGTGGCTACGGCCGATGGGCCGGTCCGGGCGAGGTTGTTGCTTGATGCATCCGGTCACGGAACCGTTGTCGGCCGGGCATTGAACCTCCGGCGGAGTTTCCAGAATCCAGAGCTGCAGAAGGTTGCATACTTCCAGCATTTCGAGAATGTCGAACGGCCGGCGGGGCGCGACACGGGCCACCCCGGTATCTTCATGTGCGCCGAGGGGTGGCTTTGGATGATCGGGCTCAGCCAGACCAAGACAAGCGTGGGCTTCGTCACCCGTCCCTCGTTCGTCCGCGCACTCGACGTCGCGCCGAGCCGGTTGTTGCAATGGGCCATCGCCCGATGTCCCGTGGTGCGCCATCGCATGCGCGACGCGACCGGAAGCGCCGAGAATATCGTGCTCTCAGACTTCAGCTACCGTTGCAGGCCGTACGCGGGGCCCGGGTACCTCATGATCGGGGACGCCGCGTGCTTCCTGGACCCTATCTTCTCCACCGGTGTCACCCTGGCCATGATGGGTTCTTTGCACGCGGCGGGGCTTGCCGCGCGGATGCTCCGTGGCGAGTTGAGTCCCAAGACGGTACGGCGGCAGCATTGCCGATACATCGAACGCGGCACCGAACCATTCTGGCGGCTGATTCGCGCCTACTACAAGCACTCGTTCCGCGAGTTGTTCGTGCATGGCACCGGGCCGCTCCAGATGCCGGGCGCGATCATCTCTGTGCTGGCAGGCCAGGTCTTTCCGCAGCAGCCGTGGAAGCTGCGGTGGCGACACCGCGCATTCGATTTCTGTGTGTGGCTGCAGCAGTACCGGGAGCTTTCTCCCCATCGTGCACCGTTCTATCTTGTTGATGAACCACCAGTTCATCTTCCCCTGATCACAAGCCTTGGGACAGGCTCCGTGCCGGAGGTGGACCGCCCTCAAGTCCCAGCTGGTCAACCAGAGGTGCCGGCTGGCGCGATGGGCGCCCGAGCATCGCTCGCGTAACGGTGTAGCCCATCGCCCCCAGCGCCACGCCCGCGATCACGCTCCCCAGCAGCCACTCAGCGATGAACTGGTTGACCGTTGACCACCGCGCCGCCTGCCTCAGATTGAGGGCGGTGAGATCGGGGAGTTGCCCGTGAATCAGCAGACCCCCGACACAGATCGAAAGGGCAGCAAAGAGCAGGCCGAGCGGTGGCGTGGAGAGACTGGAGATGCTGATGACCGCCAGCGGGTGCAGGCGGAATCGCCCGGAGAGCCAGAGGCACGCCACGGTCTTGACGCCGTAGATCGGAAGCGTTGCCATGAGCAGGCCCGCACCAACCGATGCCGAAAGTCGCTCGCGAGAGACGGCGTCTCCGCTGGCCATCCGACCAAGTCGGCGAGGACTGAACCAATGTCCAAGTCTGCGTGGAATCGTGCCGATGCGCTGGTCGCTTGTCGAGAGCTTCTTGGCAGGCCCAGGAACATGGGCGCGGCCAAGCAGGCGGGTATGCATGCCGATGGCGGCAAGGGTGTCGCCCCAGAGTCGAAAGTGTGTTGTGCGGCCCCCGGGTACGTGATAGATGCATCGGATCGGCTTCTCGACGACAGCCACGCCGTACCAACCGGCGCGAACCAGCACCTCGGTCTCAAAGCCGTATCGTGAGGCGCAACCGGTGATCGCCTTCATGTGGGCAAGCGGGTAGACGCGCATGCCCGACTGGCTGTCAGTGACTGACACGCCACTCTCAAGCCATACCAGGGCATTCGAAAGCATCCGCCCGATTCGACTGACAACCGGCGCATCGGATCCCGCTCGCATCCGGGCGCCGACGATGAGCGCACCCGGATCTTTCGAGGACACCTCTATCAGTTTCAGGAGGTCCGCCACCTCGTGCTGACCGTCCGTGTCGATCGTGGCGGCGTGGGAAAATCCCAATCGGGCCGCCTCGTCGAACCCCGAGCGGAGGGCAGCAGCCTTCCCTTGGTTGACGCAATGCCTAAGGATCCGTCGGAGCGAACGGGAATCAGTGGCGTCGAGCCAGCGGCTGAGCACCGCGTCGGTGTCATCGGTCGCTCCGTCATTGATCACGACCACTGGCAGGTGATGGCGCGAGAGCTCCTCCAGCACCTTGCCGAGCGCCGTCTCGTGATTATACGAAGGTGCAATCACGACCCAACTCGGCCGGGTGGGCGTGACGCTGGCGCCGACAGTCGCTGGATCTGGCCCGGGGGTCATCGACGAGATCGTATGGCACGAGCCGTTCGCCACCATCTTGATCGGGAGGCTTGGGACGATTGCTGCGGTCTCCAGCTTTGTCAGCGCGGCAGCTCGAGCAACACGGCCGCCGCGACGAGACAAGAGCTGTCCCACGGCCTGTCGCGGGAGAGCTCTTACCATATCGCCCACGCGGCTTGGGCAACGACTGCAACGGCCGCGGGTTTGAGACCGTGGACCCACCGGTCCCTCTCCAAAGTTCCGAGCGCAGAAACTCCGTACGCGAAAGCGATCATCGACGCCGCTGGCGAGATGAGAAAGCACAGTGATGCCGCAATCGCGCCAACGACCCCCCCGCTGCGTATGCCCAGTGCAAAGACAACCTGACTGCTGGCGGACCGGGGAGGAACTGGCACAGGGCCACGAGGTACCTGCGGACGGTCGTCATCGTGCGGCCTCTTTGCCGGACGCCGCTGTCGTCGCACCCTCACCAGGATCGCGCCACCACTCCTCCTCAACAGTCTCGCGCCGCACACACGCCGAATACATGATCCGTCAGACAGCCCTTGCACCATGAGACAACTTGGAAGGGCGGGGTGCGGATGAAAGGACCAGGGCCGGACCCCCTCCGACCCGGGTAGTTTTTATTCTGACGTACGCCATCTGTCTTTCACCTACGGTTGGAATCCTGTTCGTCGCCAGATAGTTAGTGGCTCGCAGAGAGCACCGCATAGGAAGCCCAGTTCCTCTGTTTGTACGTGCGCGCTATCGGGCGGTACTCGTTCATCGGGCTTGGGGCTGCCGCTCGGGCCCGCGTCAGCGCCGAGGGCCTTTTGTGTACAACTCGGCGGTGCGGAGCGGCTCCAGCGGCGAGAGCGTGCTCGCGGGGCGCCAGATTGTTGCAGCGAGCGCGCCGATGCTGCCGGAGCGTGCCGGAGGTGCCGTTCGCCGGGGGGCTGGTTGGGTATGTCGGGTACGACTTTGCCCGACGCCTGGTGGGACGTATTCGAGAAGCGTGGAGACAAGCTCGGGGGCGTCCACCTCGAGGTCGCGGGCGACGCGGGTGACCGAGTGCATCGGCGTCGCGTCCGACGTGACCGAGCAAGACCTGTCGCGGAGGTACGCGACGGCATGCGATCCGCGGCTCAACGACGAGCAGGCGATGGAGTTGGCGTTCGCGATGGGTTGCAGGGTGGCGGCGTTGGACCAACGACAGGAGCAAGCGTTGTGAGCAGTGCGAGCCGGCCATGAACCAGCCCCGCGTATCAATCATTTGGGCGAGCTGGCTCATGGATGGCATCGACGATTCGCTCGGGCACTCCGATCGGCTGTAGCGTGATGATCATCACGCTCAATCTTCGGAGACAGATTGTCCAAAAAGACAGCACTGGGAAACTTGACGCCGAGTCAAAAAGCGTGGGCGCACGAGCAAGCCCTGCGGGCGCTCGAACTGCTCGTTGGCCGGTATCCGTCGGCTGAACTTGCGACACGCCGCGACCTGGTGGAGCTCCCCGGTTCCGTTCCCGTCGGGCTGCCCATCAAGATGCTCGAGCGCCGGCCGGACATGATCGCCGCCGAGCGCCGAGTCGCCGCTGCCTTCAATCGCGTCGGCGAAGCCAAGGCCGCGCGGCTGCCACGGCTCATCCTGAACGCCAATGTCGCGGCCATCGAGAGCGACATCCTGCAACTGAAGGACGATTTCCAGAACCCCACGGGGGGCATTGGCGTGAAGCTGATCGTGCCGATCTACCAGGGCGGCGCGCTCAATGCCCAGGTGGAGATCCGCACGCTCGAGCAGAAAGAAGCCATCGCGCAGTACGCCCGCACCGCGCTGCGCGCCCTCGGCGACGTGGAGAGTGCGCTCGCGTCCGGCCGGACGCTGGCGGACCGGGAAACCACGCTGCGGCAGGTCCTGGCCGACTACGACCGGGTGCTGGAACTGGCCCGCACGAACTACCGCGTCGGCAACGTCGACCTCCGCGCCGTTCAGCAACAACAGGTGAATGTGCATACCGCGCAGCTGGCGTTGCCCACGGCGAGCGTCTCCAACGGGCGCCCCCCTCACGGTGAGCACACCGCCGATCATGCGGCTCGGTAAAGCACTCGCGCGCATGGGCAAGTAATACGCCGGATGGGGCTTGTCAAGACGCCCGCGGTGTCTTCTACTCGCAAGGCCGCCACCGCAGGTCCGCTGGGACCGCCGGCGAACACTCGCGGCGATGACGGATCCTGCTACACTCGGTAGACAGGCCGAAGACGCACGCACGCGCATCGGCAACCACCGTTGGTCGGATTCCCGAAACCGCATCCCCAGCGCAGAACCTTGATGACCGCTGAAACCACCGCCGAACCGCCCCCACGATCGAGCAACGCCGCGCTTGACATTCATCAAAAGGCGCTGGCAGTCAATCTCGATACAACGAGCTTCGGCTCGTTTGCCGAGATCGGCGCGGGGCAAGAGGTGGCGCGCTGGTTCCTTCGCGTGGGCGGAGCGTCGGGAACGGTGGCCAAGACCATCTCCGCGTACGACAAGGAAGTCAGCGATGACCTGTACGGTTCGGGCACCCGGTACGTGTCCAAGCCGCGGCTGGAGGCGATGCTCGAGCGCGAATGGAAGTCGCTTGTTCAACAGGTCGGCGATGCACGCGGCAAGGAGACGCGGTTGTTCGCTTTCGCCGATACCATCGCCGCGCGTAACTTCACGGGCACCAACGATTGTCATGGGTGGATCGGAGTGCGCTTCCAGGACCGCCCTGGGGCGGAGGCAAGCGAAGTTCTGCTGCACGTAAACCTGCGCGACACCGCTAACTTGCGTCAGCAGGAAGCTGTCGGCGTACTCGGTGTCAACATGCTTCATGCGCTCCTTCATGAGCGAACGGCGTCGGAGGATATTCCTTCGCGGATGTTCGAAAACCTTTCGAACGATCGAGTCGAAATCGATCAGATCGAGATTCGAGGCGCCGCCTTCGCGGGTCGCGGCACGCGCGGACTGCACGCGGCGCTGGCGCGCGACGGCAGGGCCGAGGCCGTCCTGCTAACTGCCGACGGCTCCGCAGTCCCCGCCAACGAGTTCTTCTATAAGAAAGCCGTGGTCATCGCGCCGGCGGCCAGCGACCCACGCGACGACCTCTCGCGCGACGCGATCGCGGCATGCGTCCAGGCTCTGCGCCGCGAGGTCGCCGCAGACTCCGAAGTGAAGGATGTTGTCAATGCGCGGCTGGTGGTCCTCGATGACGATCCTTCACCGCCTGATATCGGCAACGACGCGGTAATGATGGCGCGTCACCGTCCGCTGTTCCTTGCCTCCGAATACGTGCGGCGGTACACACGCGCCCCGTTACGTTTCGCCATCCCGATACCCACGCTGATCCGCATCTTTGACGATGCTCGCTACCAGCACCTCGAAGGGCGCCTGCTCGAGGGCATTGCGCGGCTGTTCGGTTCCGACGTACGCGTGCTCGCCTATCCATGTCGTCGGCAGGAGTTGCAGGACTGGCTCAGCGCCGACCCCGCACGCGGATGGGTGGTTGGAGGCAGCCTGCCATGGATTACCGCCGAACAGTTGCGTCCCGCGCCGCCACTGCGTCATCTCTACGAGTACATGCTGGCTTCTGGGTTTCTCGTGGCAATGCCTGCCGCGTAAGCCCTGCGCCGAGGCCAAAGGGCCTCGGCCGGCCTCCACACCGATGACTCCGCGTGCCATGCGGACGGAATGAGTTGAGCTTTCCTGCGACTCGGACAACAGCTCGTCAGTTCGCGCCGCATCGAATGCGAGTAGTTCCCACATCGGCGAGCCGAATCTGCGCGCCAGGAGCGGACCACTATGACCAACGTTGCTTCGGACAAGCTGTCGAACGTATGGGCGACGGCCGAGGGCCGGCGACTCGATGAGGACTCGCGTCGCACGAAGAACTGGAAACGGTGGGGTCCGTATCTTTCGGAGCGCCAATGGGCGACGGTTCGAGAGGATTACTCGCCTGACGGCAACTGCTGGGACTCATTCCCACATGACCACGCACGCAGCCGTGCGTACCGGTGGGGCGAGGACGGGTTGCTGGGTATCACCGATCGCGAGTGCCGCCTTTGCTTCGCGCTCGCGCTCTGGAATGGCAAGGATCCCATCCTCAAGGAACGGATGTTCGGGTTGACCGGCCCAGAGGGCAACCACGGCGAGGATGTGAAGGAGGAGTACTTCTATCTCGACTCCACACCCACGCACTCATACTTCAAGTCGCTCTACAAGTACCCGCACGCTGAGTTTCCTTACGCTCAGCTCGTCGAAGAGAACCACAATCGGTCGCGCGGCGATCCCGAGTTCGAACTGGTGGACTCGGGCGTGTTCAAGGACAATCGGCTCTTTGACGTGACCGCCGAGTACGCCAAGGGCGGGCCAAACGATATTTTGATCCGCATCACGCTCGCCAATCGGGGGCCGGACGCCGCGGAGCTGCACGTGCTGCCCACGCTGTGGTATCGCAACTCGTGGAGTTGGGGGCTCGCCGGCGAGGGTGGTGCGGTCCAGCGGCCGCAGATCCGCGCCGATGGACATGGCGGATTGCTTGCCGACGACGCTTCACTCGGACGGTCGCGGCTCGCCATCGGACACGGACCAGGTGGAGCAGCGCCGAAGCTGCTGTTTACAGAGAACGTGTCCAACTCACGGCGGTTGTGGGGCTCAGAGCCCACGGCACCGCACGTCAAGGACGCATTCCACGAGTACGTTGTCAATGGGAACCCGAGAGCTGTGAACCCGGCGGAAGTCGGCTCAAAGGCCGCCGCGTGGTACAAGCTGACAGTCCCCGGGACGTCGGAGGTCGTGCTGCGTCTGCGTTTATCCGCGGAAGCGGAGGCGCCGAAGGATCCCCTCGGCGAATCCTTTGATCGGGTCTTTGCCGACCGGCTGCACGAAGCCGACGAGTTCTACGACGCGGTCATACCGGCCGGAACTCCCGCCGACGCTCGAGCGGTGGCACGGCAGGCGTACGCCGGGCTGCTGCACAGCAAGCAGTACTACCACTACGTTGTCGAAGAGTGGCTCAAGGGCGACCCGGCCCTCCCCGCGCCGCCGAGCAAGCGATGGGACGGACGCAACACCGACTGGATGCACCTCTTCAACCGTGACATCATCTCGATGCCGGACAAGTGGGAGTATCCCTGGTACGCCGCGTGGGACCTGGCCTTCCACATGATCCCCATGGCGACCATCGACCCCGAGTTCGCGAAGCGCCAGTTGCTTCTGTTCCTTCGCGAATGGTACATGCACCCCAACGGTCAGTTGCCCGCGTACGAGTTCGCGATGGGCGACGTCAACCCGCCGGTGCATGCTTGGGCCTGCTGGCGCGTCTACCTGATGACCGAACGCGACGGCGAGCACGACCGCGCCTTCCTGGCCCGCTGCTTCCAGAAGCTGCTGATCAACTTCACGTGGTGGGTCAATCGCAAGGATCCGCGCGGCAAGAACCTCTTCGCCGGCGGATTCCTCGGGCTCGACAATATCGGGCTCTTTGATCGTTCCCGCCCGCTCCCGACCGGCGGTCACCTCGAGCAGGCCGACGGCACCGCGTGGATGGCGTTCTACTGCGGCACCATGCTCGCCATGGCGCTCGAACTCGCCAAGACCGACATCGCGTACGAGGACATGGCCTCCAAGTTCTTCGAGCACTTCGTCGCCATCATCGACGCGATGAACGCTCTTGGTGGCACGGGCCTGTGGGACGAGGAGGATGGGTTCTACTACGACCAGCTCTATATCGACGGGAAGGCGCACCCGATGCGGGTCCGCTCGCTTGTTGGGATCGTGCCCCTGCTTGCTGTGGAGGTGTTGCACAACGATCCACAGAATCGGCTGAAGGAGTTCGGCAAGCGAACACGATGGTTCCTCGATCACAAACGCGAACTCGCAAAGTACGTGTCATTGATGGTCGGCTATGAGCCCGGCGCGGGCGACGACGCACGCGTCAATCAGGCCCTGCTGGCCGTTCCGTCACGAGAGCGCCTGCTCCGCGTGCTCAAGTACATGCTCGATGAGAACGAGTTCCTTTCGCCCTACGGCGTGCGTTCGGTCTCAAAGATACACGCGCAGCACCCTCTGGTCATGAGGCTTAAGGGCGAGGAATACCGCGTCGACTACGTCGCCGGCGAATCCAAAACATCCACCTTCGGCGGGAACTCCAACTGGCGCGGCCCGATATGGTTCCCGCTCAACTACCTCCTCGTCGAGGCCCTCGAGCGCTATCACTTCTTTTACGGCGACTCGTTGAAGGTCGAGTGCCCGACGCATTCCGGCATTTGGTTGAACCTGGGTCAGGTCGCGGTCGACCTTCGCCGGCGACTGGGCTCGATCTTCCTCCCCGACGCGAAAGGCCACCGCCCCTGCCATGGTGGGGATCCGCGATTTGCCGACCCCCGCGATCGCCACCTCGTGCTCTTTCACGAGTACTTCCATGGCGACAGCGGGAAGGGCATCGGCGCGAGCCATCAGACCGGGTGGACCGCGCTCGCGGCACCGATCCTGAGCTCCCCACGGTGAACACACCTCGGCCGAGGCGAACTATTCGACGACTTTGCCTCGTCAGTGCCGCGTCCACGGCATCGTATGTCCACTGGGCCGCCACCCGCGCCGTGTCCCCCGTGCCGAGCAAATCGCAGAGGGCTACCACGTCCCAAGCTACTGGTTGAGCTCACATTCCACTCCTCGAAGAGCTCGGAGTACATGTGAATAAACTCCCTCAAGGCGACTCGCCTTCTCATTGCGAGGGTAATCACCAGGATGAAGAACTCTGCTGCGTGCACGCCATTCCTTCTCTATCCGGTGAAACCAGTCCACCAAATCACTCGCGAATTGGACTTGTATCGTTGGACTATGGTTTATGAAGAATATTCCCGTCTTTGACGGCGATTTGAAAATACAATCAAAATCGCCATTTCCCCAATTGTGAAACGTCCATAGAGACTTAGCACCAAACTCATGAATTTCGGAAACGGACATAATCTGATGGCCAAATAAGTCAAAACCGTTTGAGAACAATAGCATGTCGAGCAGTTCGCTCGCCACGGATTACTGCCGAGGTACTCGTAGAGGTTCATCCCATCGCCGTACATCGACTCCATGTCGAACGCGATCGAGATGGCCGTGCCGCCGCGCCCATGATGGGCCGTGGCCGCCAGCAGCGTCATCGCCGTGGCGTTGGGGTCGCGCTGGAAGAACCGGCCCAGGCCTGGGCTGTAGGCCCGGTTGCGGATCTGGTACACATAATGCGCGAACGGGATCAGCCGCGGCGGCTCGAGATTGACGCCAGAACCACCAACTCCAACTCCGCCATCCAATCTGTCAAAGAACAGGCCCTTGTGCCCGCAGTGCAGGTACGCGTGCGGGTACACATGGTCGGCGGACAGAACCGCTCC
>JACMLW010000199.1 GCA_014379385.1 Phycisphaerales bacterium | reverse complement strand
GCGCCCGAGATGGGGCCAGATGAACTTGCGGAGCAGCACAACAACGAGGAAGAGCGCGGAGACGGTTGAGACAAGCCCGCCCCAGCGGGTTGCGATCGCCTCGATGCCGGTGATCTGGGCGAGGCGCTCGCGCGCGAGGGCGAAGAGTTCGCGGGCGCGTTGGAGGGCATCTCGCAGCCTGCCTTCGCTGAGCGTGTTCTTGAAGAGCGAGATGCGGCGCGTCTCATCAAAGGAGATGACGCCGTGGTTCCAGGCGAACTCCATGGTGTCGTAGAGGCGCTTCAGCCGGCCGAGGAGGCCGCCGCTGGGCTTGTGGAGACGGTCGATATCGGCCTGGGGCGAGGGATCGATCGTGTACCAGCGCCCGGGCGCGGTCTGCGCCTCGACCCACGCGTGGGCGTTGGACTGGCGAACAAGGTATTGGCCGGTGGCGATGCTGAACTCGGCGCCGAGGTACCCGAGGACGACGCGCGCATCAATCCCGACACTCTGGCACATCGCGGTCATGGCAGAGGCGAAGAACTGGCAGTGGCCCCTGCGGGTGCGGAAGAGGAACATCTCGATGGGGTCTTCCCCCGCGGCGGGGGCCTCCATCTGCAGCGTGTACTCATAGTTCGAGCGGAGATAGTTCTGGATGAGCGACACGGCGGACCGGGTCTGCATCTGCGAGCGATCATCGGGGACGATGGGGATGTCGGCGTTCGTGAGGAGCTGCTCGGCGAGGTCGCGCACGCGCCCGGTCTGGAATCCCAGTGGAACGCGGCGCTCGGTGTACTCCGTGAGTTCGCCGGCGGGCTCGGACCAGACGGTGTACTGCAACCGGCCCTGGACGCCGCCGATCCGGCGCAGGGTGAGGTCGCCGGTGGAAACAAGGAGCCGTTGGTCCTCATCGGGCTTGAAGGCAACCGGGGTCCAGGTCGCGAAGAAGTACTGGTCGCCGCGGGATGGGGTGCGGATCGTGATGATCTGCTCGTACTGCACGCGGTTCGGTCGGCCGGTGCCGACCGGGAGCGGCACGATCTGGTTGGCGGTGTACTCCTGGGCATCCTCCGGGCTGGAGGTCTCGGTGTGTTCCTGCCTCCAGGAGAAGTTGACCGGGTCATAGATCGCGCGCGCGGTGCCACGAAGATAGATCGAACCGAGTTGATGGCCGATACTGCCCCGATCGGCGCGGTCGAATGCTCTGCCGCAGCGCGGGCACTTGCCGGACTGCAACTCGAGGCTGCGGAGGTCATAATTGCAGTTGGTGCACGACATGAAGGACTCGCGGACGAGCACATCCATGACGGGCGTGGAGTCGTTGGGGTTGAGGTATCCCTGCTCGTTGAGCCGGATCTGGTCGGAGAAGCCGACCGAGCTCGAGCCGCCGCGGGGTCGGCCCCAGGAGCCGAACTGGTCCTGGCCGATGCTGCGGGGCGTGACCATGAAGGCGAGCATCGCGAGCAGGAAGGAGGAGAGCACGGCGGCGGCGACAACGCGGCCGAACTGGCGCATCTGCCCGCGGCCCAAGGAACCCGCGGAGGAGGCGAGCTCGGCTTTCCTGCGGTCTCCCCCCGCGCGGTCGAGCTTGCCGAGTCCGACCCGGATCTGCAGGAGCATGCCCGCGGCGGTGGCCAGGGGGGTGTAGAGCAGCAGGAACACGCCGGTGAGGAACGAGTTGCTGGTGAGCAGCGCGCCGATGACGATGAAGACACTGAGTGTGAGAAGCTGGGCGTCGTCGCGCGGGGAGGCGCGGTCAAACAGCTTGACGAGCTGGATGAGCACAAGGAACTCCGTGAGGTCGGAGACCACAACGGGCGAGCCGGCCTTAAGGAGATTGAACCCCGCGCGGAGCACGGCGCCGAGCACGAGCAGGTTGGCGGCGAGACGCGGCATCCGCCACGGGGCGCCGGAGCGGCCTGACCACCAGGAGAGAATGAGCACGGGCATGGAGAACGCGGCGAGGCCGAGGTCGGGCTCGGCGACGCAGTAGGCCAGGATCGCGGTGGCGACCGTGAGAGCGGCGACCAGATTGAACCTGGAGGCCGTGTTCATGAGGTGGCGCGCGCCCTGCCCGCGCGCTGGCGAGAGGGCCTGAGCAGGGAGGCCGATCCGGCGACGGAGGGGCTTGGCGGTTCTGAGATGGACGGGTCTGACGCGGAGAAGTGGATGGCGTGCGCCGGGCCGAAGGAGCGCGCGGCGGTGCCCGCGTGAATCACGACGCAGACAGCGCGGGCCGCGGCGGCTACGGCCGGGAAGGGTTGTGATTCAAGGAGTACGTCCGCGTCAACGAGCGCGAGGTCGTCGAGCAGGTTGCCGAGGTGACGTTCGCCGCGGCGCGGGCGACGGTCGAGCGAGGTTGCGGGGATCGAGAGACCGACCTCGAAGCCCTGTTCGTGACCAATGCGGAGCACCTCACCCGCGAGACGGAGCGAGCGCTCGATGGAAACCGGCTCGTCGCGGGGCTCGAGCCGGAGCACCACCCACATGCGGCGCGGCGAGGGCGTGGCGTGCTGGCGGACAAGGAGCGAATCGCTGCCGCTGCGGGCGCTGGGTCGCCAGGCGATGTCGCGCGGGGCGTCGCCGGGACGGTACTCGCGCAGGGCGAAGAACTCCTCGCCCATACCGGAGCGGGGACGACGGGGGGAAAGGCCGACCTGCTCGCCGAGGCCCCGGACAAGAGAATCGGGGAGAAAGGGGAGCCGCTCGGGGCGGACGATGACGGAGCGGGCGTCGTCGGTGAGGACACTCTTGCGGATGATGCCGAACGGGAACGACGTTTCGGCCACGATGCCGGAGAGGGCGAGGCGGCCGCGCGTCGCGGGGGTGGCGACGGCCTCGGCGCGGACGCTCTGGCGGGGACCGGCATGGACGACGAAGGCGAGGGGCTTTGACGCGAGGGTGGCGCGGGGGGCGGTCTGGTCGCGCGAGGGTTTCGTGTCGGACTCGATGAGGGAGACGGCGAAGATGGGCATCAACCGACTCTGGTTGGTAAGTCGGTAGCGGATGGTCAGGGGCGCGCCGACCATCGCCGATCCCGGGTGCTCGCGCTGGACGCGGAGGCCCATCATCATCTGGCCGCTGATGAAGCCGGAGACGAGGAGGATGGCGAGGCAGAATCCGAAGGCCCAGAAGAGGAGGTTGTTCTGGCTGTTGAAGGCGCCGAGCGCGATGAGCAACGTGATAAAGATGTAAACGAGGAGCGGGACGTGGAAGTGGTAACGGCGGCGGAGGCGCATGGGGGAGGGGGGAGGCACTGGGCACTAGGCATTGGGCACTGGGGGAAGAACGCGGGGGCTGTGGAGGCCGCGGAACTGTACGGGTTCGGGGAGGGGGAGGTTCTGGGAAGAGCGGCACAGTCCGTGGGGGAACGCAAACGTTCGGAAGTGCGCTGTCAGGCGATAATCATGGTTAGTCCAAGGCGGCTACAGGCTCGCGGCGCGCTCAGGCCAGGTAGTCCGGGTCAGACACTGCGCGGCGAGACGGGCGCGAGTTTTGACCCCGTCAACCGGTTAAGGTGAACATCATGCCTGTCAACAAGCGCCAGCACTTCGTGTCGCAGTTCACCATCCGCGCGTTTATGGGCGACCGCGACCGCCTGTTCTGTCTGGACAAGACAACGCTCGAGGTGCGAGACCGCACCCACGGAAACCGGCCAGCGGACATTTTGCATGAGGCATACTACTACACCACCGACACCGACGACTTCGATAGGGAGATTGTCAGACCTATTGAAGCGAAACTTGCGCCGATCTGCAATCGGTACGTTTGCGATCCGGACCAGCCCCTGACCTTGGATGATATGGGTGTGTTAGTCGACTGGTGCGCTCTTTCGCTCACACGCAACATCTACTTTGCTCACATTGCGCCCATTGCCTACGAAAGCCTGCCACCGAAGGAGAAGGCGGATCTACCAGCTGACGGGAAGGCCATGACTCTCGTCGCCCGTCGCGCCACATTTCATCGAATCCAAGAGGAGATGCGCAAGGTCCAGTTAATGTTCCGGTTCCTCAAGTCCCCGCGTCCCTTCGGGTACTACCTGGCCGACCAACCGGCCGCGCCCATCCCGTATCGTCGCGTCGGTGCGATTGGCCCGATGCTCTTGCCGCTCGCGCACAACCTGATTCTCGCCCAGGTGCCGAATGAGTTGTCCGTCGGATTCTACCGCTCACTCATACCGACGCTCGAATGGCTGACACTTGTTCAGTGTGGATGGGCACGACGACTCATCTACTCTGCCGATCTCGACCTTCGTACTTGCCGAAGGCTCGGGCGACTGGCCCAAAGAGATGAGGGAACGGGCGCGACAGTCGTTCTTTGGACTTGGAAAGCCTGCCGAACTGGCGTCTATGTGGTCGGCCTCAGATCAAGGCCCTGAGTGACGAAGCTCGTCTTTGGCGTCCAGTGTTCCCACTTTCCCCTTTAACACGCCGAAGATGTCGTTATCCTCATACTCCGGTGGCCCCGCTTCCTCCAACAGTCTGTCTAGACACTCATCAATGTCGTAATAATGCACCCCGGGATTCGCTTTTTTAACGACCTTGATCGTTTCCGAAGCAAGCGCTGTCAGTGCCCGATTGCATCGAACAATGGGAAGTGCCAAATTGCGGGGAACAAGTGTTCCGCGTCCGTCCTTGGACATAAAGATAAACAGCCAGTGAAAAATGTCCAGGGCTCGTAATGCCCAGTGCGCCTGCTCGAGCACGGACTCTGCCCGGAGGGCCGGCGGCGGAGGTTCAATGACGCTTAGGCTCTGCTCAACAAGCCGCATGATCTCTCCAGGCTCATCGATTGCGTTGGGCACTTGGGCTGCCGTTTCGCGCACCCATTTCGCAGATTTCTCCAGCCAGGGATGTGACTGAAGAAGGTCAATCTCATTGCCATCTCGCCAAACGCGGAAGGGATGCGAGGGATCTGGCTTGGGGAACTGTACGGAAAGGCAGTGATAGAGTGCCAGCCTCTCGCGCGGTGTTGGTCGAAGAAAGACACCGAGCTGCGAGTAGACACGATCGCAGAACGGAGGCGGGCACCAAACTTCCAGTCCGCGCTCCAGAGCGTCCGGTACCTGGAGCGTGTACACCTTTCCCTCGCGTGTGCCGCCAGCCGGCTGTGAGGCAAGAAGACCGCGACTGCGGGATCAACTGTCCAGTCCATTTGGTTGGAAGCAAATCCCATGTGGCGGGTGACCGCCCCGTATGAGGCAATGTGAAGCGTTGGGCAGTAGAGCCGGCGGGCTAGGTACGCCGTAAAGAGAGTGCTGGCGGTCCACTCTCGTTTCATGTCGTCCGGAGATAGTCGATCAAACGTGGTCACCAATGGCCACGCGGGATTCGCATGTCCTCGATAAAGCTGGTGTTGAGGCGGATGAGTGTATTTTAGATAGCGTTGGGCGCGGATGAAGAACAGGACCGCGTGCCAGGCACTGGGTAACCATACCGTCCGGTCATTCACAAGCAGCATGCCGGCACTGCCGAGTACGCGATCGATCTCCGAGTCGAGCCTAGCTTGGCGCGCGGGGTCTTCGTAGTGGATGAACGGCCCCCAACCGGCCGAACCATACTGCCGATACTCGGTGTAGATGCGTTCGGCTTCCGATCCTACAGACGAGTTCATGCGTTTATGCCTGCGCTACTTTGAGTACCCCGGCTCGTTGCCCGGCTTCCACTTGATGTTGCACCCGATGCTGGGCCACTGCTCGGGCTTCGCCGGCTTGCCGGCGAGGACGGCCTCGAGGGCGGCGCGAAGGTCGGCGCCGGTGACGGGCTTGCCGTTGGAGGGGCGCGAGTCGTCGAGCTGGCCGCGGTAGACGAGCTTCTTGGCCGCGTCGAACAGGTAGAAGTCCGGCGTGCACGCGGCCTTGTAGGCCTTGGCGACGGACTGCGATTCGTCGTAGAGATAGGGGAACGTGTACCCGGCGTCGCGGGCTTCGGTCTTCATCTTGGCGGGCGAATCGTCGGGATAGTTCTTCACGTCGTTGGAGCTGATGGCGACGATGCCGACGCCTTTGGTCTGATAGTCGGGCGCGAGCCGGGCGAGCTGGGCTCGGACGTGCTTGACGAAGGGGCAGTGGTTGCAGATGAACATGACCACGAGGGCGCGGCTGTCCTGAAAGTGTGAGAGCTGGACCTGCTCGCCCGAGACGGCGTCGGGGAGCGCGAAGTCGGGCGCGGCGGTGCCGAGCGGGAGCATGGTCGATGGGGTGGCAGCCATGTTCGTATGTCCTGTAAAGAGAGGTACTGGATGGCTCGGAGTGTACGGGAGGGGCCGGAAGGTGGAGGAGGAGTTCATTCGTCGCAATGCAGGGGAAACCTTGCAGGTTTCCCCTTGCAACCCCTTCCGGCACGCTGAGGAGGGCGCTCCGGGCGCCGGTATCGAACCGCATAGACCTGAGCCACCAGCACGATGGGGGAATCGGCCGGTCGTAAAAAGAGCACCACCCACGCAGAGCCGTGGGTGGTGGCACCATCGCGATCCTGATTCTCGAGACTGGTCAGTTGGTTGAAGCGGGGGTCGTGATCGCCGGCTCGATGCGGCGCACCTGGGCGACCTGGGCGAGTCCCGCGAGTTTGCTGGTGGCGACGGAGCCGATGCAGACGGGCGGATCGGTGCTTGAGTACGTGATCTCGAGGCCGGCGGCGGTGAGGGCTTTCATCGTCGCGTCATCCACGTTGGTCACAAGCACCGAGACCTCGACGGAGTCCGAGGCGGATTTATCGGATGGAGTGAGCTCCGGGGCCGTCGCAGGGAGCGCGTTCGGTCGGATGAGCTTGAGCAAGGCTGGATCGAGACGGTCGGCGAGGTCTCGTTCTGTGTGCGCCCGTGCCGCGGCACGGGATGCGAGGGCCTCGAGTTTCGCGGTGCGGTCGTCGGGTTTGAGAGACTGGTCGGCAAGGAGCGATTTGGTGTCGGTCAGGAGCGGGCTTGCCGGAAGGAGGGAGGAGAAGAGATCAAGGAGTGTGGAGGCGGAGGCGAGATGGCCGCGAGCGGCCTCGCCGGCGATCACCTGGACGATGTAGGCGGTGATGAGCTCGTCGGAGACGGGCTTTCCGAGATTGCGTGCCGCGGCGATGCGGGTGGAGACGGACTGGAAGTACTGCTGGGCGATGGCGACCTGGGTATCGTCGGAGGGGATGGGTGGAGGGGCGGGCGCCGTGGGCTCGGGAGCGGGAGGTTGATCGGGGAGGGGAGCGGGCGGAGGGGCTTCTTCACTGAGTTCATCACCATCGTCCTTCGCGGGACGGGCGCGGGTCCTCGGCATTGCGATGGACTCCGGTGCGGCGGGACCGTCGGCGGCGTCAAGCTCGCGCTCGGCGGCAGCTTGCTTCAGCTCATCGGCGGGTGCGTTGATAGCGCCACCGGGCTTGCGACTCGCCGGGACAGCGGGTTCGCCAGGCGCCGCAGTTGGGGATGAGGTTGCAGCGGCTGCCGGCGATGGGCCTCGTGATTCCGTGAGGCGATTAATGCCTTCGCGTTCGGGAGTCGCGACAATGAGTCCACGGGAGATTTGCTGCTCACCAAGCTGTTCCCGCCAAGCTGATTTCTTCACGCGATTGCGCTGAGTCGATGTGGCAAGTTCGTCGCGGACCTGTGATCGTTCTGGCGAATCCATTGGGTAACGGAGGAGTTCACTGATTCGCTTGGCCTCATTCGTCTGCGTGTAGGGCGAGTTGCCGCCGCCACCTTCGCCACTCTCTAGGACCGCATTCAGGTCTATTTGGGGCGCTCGGTTACCCGCGGTGGCAAACCCGTTGTCAGCTGCAAGATTCGCGCGTAGTGAGAGAACATGCTCGTTGTCAAGCGTCTGAAGCGAGCCCTCTTGGAAACGGAGCATCACGTCAGCATCGGTGTCCTTGTAAAGGTCTTGCGATGCAGGACCGAAGATGCCGTCCCAACCCACCTTGTCCGCCATTTCGATCGGGACATTCACGAGCCTGGGCTTGCCACCAACCGTGATGCGCAGCTTGTCCACGGCTACGAAACTCGTGTACTGGCTCATGAGGCTGAAGGTCTCGCCGAGCGTGACGATCTGACGGCGCAGCTCATCGGGGAGGGCGTTCTGCTGGGCCGCGGCGAGGTCGCGGTTCATGATCTCTTCGATTTTCTCGCGGGCCCAGATGGTGGCGATGACGTCGTTGGCGGGGTTGGAGGCGGGGAGCGTGACGGGGATCTCGCGCCGGAAGGGGCCGCCGCCAGTCATGCCGGTGACGGTGATGATTCCGGAGGCCGCGGCGTTGTAGCGACCGATGATGCGGAGTGGGCGGACGTCGAAGAGGTCGGACGGCCCCGACTCTGCCCCGCCCACCCCATTGAGCGGCGTGCCGTTGCAGAGCACGTCGGTGGTGTTGAGCTCGGGGGAGAACTCGACGCGGATGTTGGAGAGGACGGGGGTTTCGATCCGGCGCGCGAGGCGCGAGATGGCGCCCGCGGCGTCGGACTCGATGAGGACGTATTCGACCTCGCCCCCGCCGGCGCGGGCCATGCTGTCGAGCAGGTAGCGGTTGATGCTGTTGCCGATGCCGAAGGAGAAGACGCGGGTGGTGCCGCGATTGCGGCGGATGGCGTCGATGATCGCCATGTCGTTGCCGACGAAGCCGTCGGTGAAGAAGATGGCGAGGCGGAGGGGCTGGATGGAGGCCGCGGCGTCGGCACGCTCGATGCGGGTGGCTTCGAGGACGCGGTTCATGTTCTTGGTGACCCAGCGGCCGTGGATGTTCCACGCTTCGGAGCGGCTGCGGCCGGCGGGGAGCTGGTCGAAGGGGGCGATCGTGCCATCGGCGAGGCGCAGGCCGGAGACCTGACCGGCGGGGGCAGAGGAAGCAGACATCCCGATCGAGGAATTCATCAGTGTGGCAAGGTCGCTGAGCGCGCGTGAAGTGATCGGAAGATTCTCGACCTTTCTCGAGCACGTGAAGCCGTCGGCAGCG
>JACMLW010000198.1 GCA_014379385.1 Phycisphaerales bacterium | reverse complement strand
CAGCGACGCCCGTCGCCTCATCGACTGGCGCCTCGTCGAGCTCGATCCCGCCCACCGCGCCGTCCGTCTCCTCAAACCCGGCATGCTCCTCGACCTCGGCGGCATCGGCAAGGGCTACGCGGCCCAGCGCGCCGCCGACGTCATGCGCGCCCGCGGCATCCCGCGCTGCTTCGCCGCGCTCGCCGGCGATCTTGTGGCCGGCGATCCGCCCCCCGGCCGCTCCGGATGGACAGTCGCCATCGAACTCGCCGGCGCCGCCGACCCCGGTCTCAACCTTCTGCTCGCCAACGCCGCCGTCTCTTCCTCGGGCGACACCGAGCAGTTCATCGAGGTGAGCGGCGTCCGCTACTCCCACATCGTCGATCCCAGCACCGGCATCGGACTCACCCACCGCGTCGCCGCAACCGTCATCGCGCCCCGCGGCGAACTCGCCGACGCGCTCGCCTCCGCCGCCTGCGTCCTGGGTTTCGACCACGCTACTTCCCTGGTCGATTCATTCCCCGGCACCGGCGTGATCGTGAGCCGCCAAGCAACGGAAACTGATGGAGCCGTCTCGATCTCGGCACGCGATGAATCCGACGTGCTCAGTCGTTCGCCCATCGTTGTAGACTTGCTCAAGCACGCTATTGAGGAGAAAGACTGATGTCGATCTGCAAGGTTCGGCGCGGGCACGCGCGGATGGTCATGCTCGCAACGATCGCGCTGCTTGGGAGTGTCCCCGCGGCACCACCCGCACGCGCCGATGTCAGCCTCCCCGCACTTTTCGCCGAGAACATGGTCCTGCAGCAGCAGACCAAGGCGCCCATCTGGGGTTGGGCCAAACCCGGCGAAGAAGTCCGCATCACCGCCACCTGGCCCAGCGCGGCCCCAGCCACCGCAACCGCCGATGCCCATGGCCACTGGCGCACCGAGCTCAACACCCCCGCCGCCGGCGGTCCCTTCGAGCTCGCCGTCTCCGGAAACAACACCATCCGCCTCGCCAACGTCATGGTCGGCGAGGTCTGGCTCTGCTCCGGCCAGTCCAATATCGAGTGGCCGTTGCAGGCCAGCGACGGCGCCGACGCCGCGATCGCCGCCGCCATCGCGCCGCGCATCCGCCTCTTTACCGTCGCGAACACCATGTCCGTGCGCCCGCTCGACAACGTCCAAGCCGAGAGCACATCCCCCGGCCACCCCAGCGGCTGGCTCATCTGCTCCCCCGCCGCGGCAAAGAACTTCAGCGCCGTCGGCTACCACTTCGGGCGCGAACTCTCCGACACGCTGAGCGTCCCAGTTGGCCTCATCGCGGCCGACTGGGGAGGCACGCCCGCCCAGTCCTGGATGAGCGCCGATGCGCTCTCGAAGTTCCCGCCCTACGCGCCAGCCATCGACTACCTCCGCGCCGTCAGCCTCGATCCCAACCAGCGCGACGCCGGGATTGCCGATGTCCAGCAGCAGTGGTGGGACGGCCTCGACACCCTCCCGCAGGGCGCCGGCGCCACCTGGGCCGCGCCCGACTTCGACGACTCGTCCTGGGCAACCACATCACTCCCCGCCACCTTCTCCGGCGAGCTCGCGGGCTTCGACGGCATCGTCTATTACCGCCGCCACGTCGAGCTGCCAACCGGTATCGACACCGCCACACCCGTAACGCTCGAGCTCGGCCCCATCGATGACCGCGACGACGCCTTCATCAACGGTGTCCACGTCGGCGGCCTGCACGACGACGGCCAGTGGGGCGTCGCGCGAACCTACGAAGTCCCCGCGGGCGTCCTCAAGCCCGGTCGCAACACCGTCGCCGTCCGCGTCTACGACACCTCCGGCCCCGGCGGTATGAACGGCAAGCCCGAGCAGCTCGCCCTTCGTCTCGCCAACCTTTCTCGCTCCTTCCCCCTCGCCGGAGAATGGCGCACCCACACCGGCGCACCAAGATCAGCTCTCCCCGCCATGCCCCAGGTCGTGCAGGTCACCCCGCACACACCCTCCATCCTCTACAACTCCATGATCGCCCCTCTTGCCCCCTTCGCCCTCAGGGGCGTCATCTGGTACCAGGGCGAGTCCAACCGCGCCGACGCCGCGGGCTACGCGTCCCTCTTCCAGGCCCTCATCCAAGACTGGCGTCGCGCCTTCAACCGAGAACTCCCCTTCGGCTTCGTCCAGATCGCCCCGTTCAACTACGGCGACGATCGCGGCCAGACCGCCGAGCTCCGCGAATCCCAGGCCAAGGCCCTCTCACTCCCGAACACCGGCATGGTCGTCACCATGGACATCGGCAACCCCGCCGACATCCACCCCCGCAACAAGCGCGACGTCGGCCACCGCCTCGCGCTCTGGGCCCTCGCCAACCAGTATGGCAAGTCGGATCTCGAGTTCTCCGGCCCGCGCTTCAAGAGCGCTTCCACCTCCGGCAACTCCGTGCAACTCCATTTCGATCACGCCGCCGGCCTCACCTCCCGCAACGGTCCGCCCTCGCATCTCCTCATCGCCGGGGAAGACCGCGTCTTCCATCCCGCGACGGCCACCATCGACGGTGAAACGCTTATCGTCCGCAGCGACAAGGTCAGCGACCCCAAGTCCGTCCGCTACGCCTGGGAGAGCGATTGCCAGCCCAACCTCGTGAGCGGCGCCGGCCTCCCCGCCGCCCCCTTCCGCACCGATGACTGGGAGCGACCCGCGGGGGGGGGAGGCTGGAAGATGGCCGACTCCGGCTCCACACCCCACCTCACCACCGACCCCGCCTTCACGCCCATCTTCAACGGCACCGATCTTTCCGGCTGGGTCAACGTCAACGGCGCGCCCTCAACGTGGACCGTCAAAGACAACGCCATCGCCTGCTCCGGCACCCCCATCGGCGTCCTCCGCACCGCCGAGCAGTACGAGAACTTCATCCTCGAAGTCGAATGGCGCCACCTGAACCCCCAGGCCAACGCCGGCATCTTCGTCTGGTCCGACGCCCTCACCGCCCGCGGCCAGCCATTCACCCGCAGCGTCGAGGTCCAGGTCATGGACGGCATGTCGGGCGACGGCTACACCAGCGACGGCGACATCTTCCCCATCCACGGCGCTCGCATGACGCCCGTCAACGGCCGCGCCGGCTCTGACCGTGCCTTCCCCACCGAGCGCCGCATGCGCCCCTCGCCCCAGTGGAACCACTACCGCATCACCTGCGACAACGGCGCCATCTCCCTCGCTGTCAACGGCAAGGAAGTCACCACCGGCAAGGACATCTCGCCGCGCAAGGGGTACATCTGTCTCGAGTCCGAAGGCTCACCCATCGAGTTCCGCAACATCCGCATCCGCAAGCTCCAGGCGTCGCCGAAGCTCGCGCCCGAGCAGATCGCCACACAAGACGAAGGCTTTGTCCCCCTCTACAACGGCGTTGACCTCACCGGCTGGAAGGTCGGCCCCGAGCACGAGGGCCACTTCAAGGCCGACAACTGGACCATCGCCTACGACGGCCAGGGCTCCGACCTCTGGACCGACAAGTCATACAAGGACTTCGTCCTCATCTGTGATTGGCGCTGGACCGCGCCGCCGAAAACCAACGAGCTCCCCATCATCCTCCCCTCCGGCGACCAGCAGCTCACCGCCGACGGCAAACCCGCCACCGCCCCCACGCCCGAGGCCGGCGACAGCGGCATCTACCTCCGCGGCAGCTCCAAGGCCCAGGTCAACATCTGGTGCTGGCCCATCGGCTCCGGCGAGATCGACGGCTACCGCACCGACGCCGCGTTACCCGCCGACGTCCGCGCCGCCGTCACACCCAAACTCCGCGCCGATGCGCCCATCGGCCAGTGGAACCGCTTCGAGATCACCATGAAGGGCGAGCACGTCACCGTCGTCCTCAACGGCAAGACCGTGATCGAGAACGCCCACCTCCCCGGCGTCGCCGCCGAGGGCCCGATCGCCCTCCAGCAGCACAACACGCCGATCCAGTTCGCCAACATCTATATCAAGGAACTGAGATAGCTCCGACGTGATACCGGCATGCTGGCCGTCGCTCGCCTTGGCTAGTTCCGCGTCTCCGAGCGGCTCGCGGTGGCCAGAACGGCTCTCGACATCTCTTCCTGCGGACGCAACGCGCTCGAAGAGTCAAAGGCCGCTTGCCCGCACGCGGTTCCGCGTTGCGGTGAGGTTCTCGTCTATTGAAGGCTTCGAGTACGCACGCGGGTTGTAACACCCTCGTAGAATGATGGCGATGCTGACCCGCCTGTATGTGGATAACTTCCGGTGCATGGTCAACTTCGAGTGCATGCTCGGACCGCGGCAACTGGTGCTGGGTTCCAACGGCTCGGGCAAGTCGTCTCTTTTCGACGTGCTCAGGCTGCTAAGGGATTTTTGTGTGCGCGGTGATCCGCCCGACCCTCCAGCTCCCTTGACGCGGTTCGGCGGGAACTCGCGTACACGGTGGCAGACAGTGATAGAGCAGACATTCGAGATGGATGTCCTTGGGAACGGAGGAGAGTACACGTTCCGCTTGGTGGTGGACTCCTGGGGGAATCCGGAGCGGCCACGTGTCCTCAAGGAAGAAGTGAAGCTTGACGGCAAGCCGATCTTCCGTTTCGAGAAGGGCGAGGTGCATCTATTCAATGACCGCGCCGAGGCGAAGGTGCAGTATCCGTTTGACTGGCACCGGTCGGCGTTGGCAACGATCGCAGAGCGTAAGGACAATACGAAGCTGACATGGTTCAAGCGTTGGCTTGGGGGACTGCTCTGTGTGCAGCCCAATCCTTGGGCAATGCGGGGGATCGCCGCCGCCGAAGCGGAGAGGCCTGACCTCCATCTGTCGAATTTTGCCGACTGGTACCGACACCTGCGTCAGGAAAGCGATGACATCGAGTACGTTCGCGATTTGTGCGAAGTTATCGAGGGCTTTGTGTCCATGCGCCTGGAGGGTGCAGGGGAGGGCCGACGAGAAATCAAGGTTCGGATGCGTGAATCGGACGACGGGAAGTCCGCGAGGCCCCCGGAGTACCTGCTGACCGAGCTATCGGAAGGTCAACGCGTGCTCATCGGGCTGTACGCGGTGCTCCACTTTGCACTCAAGCCGGGCACGACTCTGTGCTTCGACGAACCGGATAACTTCATCGCTCTCCGGGAGGTGCAGCCTTGGCTTGTCAAGGTGCTCGATCGCACGGAGGATGACGAGTCGGTGGCGCAGGTGCTAATTGCGTCCCATCATCCAGAGTTCCTCAACCGGATGGCCTTCAAAGAAGGGTTGATGCTGGATCGACCGGGCGGACGGCACACCAGGGCCCGGCGATTCGATGATCCGTCGCAGACGGGCCTCACGGCCGCTGAACTCGTCGCCCGAGGGTGGGAGCGTGAGTGAGCGTGTATCGAGAACGATCCTGCTATGCGAGGACGATTCGCAGGAGCGGCTCGTTCGCTCGTACTTGAGGGAATGCGGGCTGAACACCGAGCCCCCGTACCTTCTCTCGTTGAACGCAAGCCGAGAAGTCCATGGCGGGAATGTCGGCTGGGTATTGCGAGAGTTTCCGAGACAACTACAGGCGTGTCGCCAGCGTCATCTCACGAACGCCAACACACTTCTAATCGTTGTCATCGATGCGGATGATCACACCGTCGTCCAACGTCGCGTGCATCTTGCCGCGACGCCGTCGGTATCCGCAAGAGATCCACTGGTCATCCTGATCCCTCGGCGGCACATCGAGACGTGGATCCGCGCAGCGACCGGAAACACTGTGGACGAAACCAGCAATTACAAGCACCCCGAACCGAAGAAATCGGACGTCCGCGCGGCGGCTAGGGAAATTCACGACTGGGCTCGGGGCAATCCTCACCCCGGTCCAACGTGCATTCCGTCGTTACAAGCAGCCCTCGCTGAATGGCGGAAGATCGGCTAAGCGGTGAGGTATCAGTTTGTTTGCCCTGGCAACCGGGCTTTATTGACGAGGTTCGCAAGTTCTACCGACAATCGTCACTCTTTGACTGCTCTGACCGGTCGAACCTGAGCGCATACCTGGCTTTGACCGTCTGAGCGATGAACTTGCTAAGTCCTCGCCCGCTCGCTGCCAGGGACTTCATCTGATTGACCGTGCCCGCGCTGGCACTGGCGAAGGTGTACAAGTAGGCAGTGCCGCCGTGAAAATACACGGTAATCGAATCGTCTCCGACGCTGTAACCGGCAACGCCTGAGTCACCGCTCAGGTTCGCGTAGCGAGTCATCGCTGGTCGGGGTGCGGATCCCATCCCGGACTGAATGCCTCTGGACGAGGAAGGCAGATTCCTTGAACCTGTCGCATTGCGGGAACAGCGAAGCGACTTAGCCGGCCCACCCCATTCCCCACTGCACAGCAATCAAAAGCGGAGAGGGGGGGATTCGAACCCCCGATAGGGTTACCCCTATACAGCATTTCCAGTGCTGCTCCTTCAGCCGCTCGGACACCTCTCCGGTGAAGGGCTCTAGTTTAGCCGCTCGCGCCAGCCGGGTCGCCGATCCCCGAGTCCAAGGTATCGCTCATTCAGGCTCATCAATCAGGGCTCCGCGCACGTCCGCGACACGCCGCCTCCATATTCCCGGACTTGCTTGTTCGTCGCGCGCCAGCCCTTGCCCCTGACCAGGGTTGTCAAAATGGGGCGTTCTGTCCGTTGAACTTCTCGGCAATCCGCCGTATTCTGCAACGCACCTCTTCTGGCGTACCGGGCCCTGGCGACGCGGTGTCGTGAACCACCGCATTGGGATCGTTGGAGATCCCACGAAGAGCCCCGCCTCGAGGCAGTAGTCTGTGGAGCTCCGAAATCTTGTCTGGTCCGCAACAACGTGTGACTTTCCCGGGGCCGGGGTCTACCTCGGCCTAGCACCCCACTCCGAGCATCAAGCCTTGGCGAGGTTCCTCACGTCACGCCAGCTGCGCGTGTACGTCGGGGGCGCTGTGACGATGCGCGCCGAGGGGCCGCGCTGGCCGCTCCATTACTTCGCCGTGCGCGATCCCTCGGCCGTCAAGGTCAAGCCGCTCGAGAAACCCTCGCTTCCCAACGGCTTCCGTCACGTCAAGCTGGTCTTTCAGCTCGACCGCCCGGTGCCGGAGCCCGACGCCGCGGTCATCCCCCCGTGCCGCGACGACACGGCCAGCCCGGCCTTCCTGCTGACCATCGGCCTCCGTGCCACGAAAGAAGAGCTGTTCTTCGAGCGGGTCGTGACCGATCATGCCGACCAGACCTGGGGCGACGTCTATCGCCGCCTGTCCGAGCTCGGTTGCGGTGATGGCGCCGACTATCTCTAGGCCAATCTCTAGGCCAATCTCTAGGCCAATCTCTAGGGCAATCAACACCCGGGGTTCGACGCCCGCCGGGCCCGGGGCGTGGCGCCCCCGCCCCTTACGGCCGTAGCGACTTCTCCAGCTCGCCGGCGATCCGCACCGAAAGGCCCAGCTCGCTCGCGCGCTCAAGCATCTTGAGCGCCAGCCCGTCGCGCCCCTCCGCCTGCATCAGCAGCGCCACCGAGAGCCAGGCCGAGCCCGTCTTCGTCCGGTGCGCATACGCCACCGCGCTCTCGACACGGTCCCGCACATCCGAGTTCGACCACCCGGCGTTCGCGCCATCGATCGCTTCCCAAGCCAGCGACGGCTCGGTCTCATACGCCATCACCATCACGGCCACCGACTCCTCGACGTTCCCGGTTTCAAGCAGGGCCAGCGCCAGCAGCCGCATCGCGGGCCCATCGGTCGGGTCGTCCTTCAGATGCCGGCGCAGCTCCTTGACCGCCTGTTCCCCGTCACCTCCGCTGAGCGCCAGGGTGCCACGCTCGATCGCCGTTTCCGGCTCGGGGGGCAGGTACACCGGCGGCTGGGCCGGGATCGTGCTCGGTGCCATCAGCGAGGCGTCCACGTACTGCGGCACGCCGTACGCGTACTGGTACGGGGACAGGTAATCGTTATAGCTGTAGTACCCGTTGCCGCGCCGGTACCCCAGGCGGTGCCGCGGATAGACAAGCGGGTTCGACTGCGCTCCCAGGTGGAAGCCCAGCCGGAAGTTGTCGTCGGTGTAGCGGCCGTCGATCATCACGCCGTCGCCGTGCCGATCGTCCCAGTTCCGATCGTCCCAGTTTCGATCGTGCCAGTCCCGATCGTGTCTGTCACCGCCGCGCACGATCGGGCGCGAGCGATCCCCGATCACCACGCCGCCCCGTCCTCGGCCATCCTCGCCCCCGCGCCGCCCGTCCTCCGTGATGATCGCTGGCTTCGGATCCTTCGGGAGCAGCGTCCCGTTGATCTTGCCGATCCCCCGCGGCTGCTTCGAGCGCACGCCCCCGAGCCCCATCGGCGGGCGAGTGCGTGTGAGCAGCGAGTTGCCCGAGACGCGCCCGGGGTTGACCGGCTGCGAAGGCAGCTTGCTCCCGGGCCCGCGCTTCGCGGGCGCTGGGGCCGGAGCGCCCGGCGCATTCTGATCGTTGCTCTGCCCGTGGACAACGCCGCACACCGACACGCTCACGGCGACCGACATCATGAGTGAAAGCACACGACGGGTGCGGACCATATCTAATTTCCTTCGGCATGGCTCGATGGGCTCGTCAGTCTATTGATACGCCGCGGCGGACAAAAGGTTGATTCGTCGCCCGAACGATCTCCGAGTACCAGGGACCGCATCGGTCACTCACGGAGGCTTCTCGCTACGCTACGCCCGCATGATGCGATTCTTTCTCGTGGTGTTGAGCTCGACCTTGTTCGGCCTGCTGGGCTCGGGATGCTCATCGCCGGGTGGCGACTTGGCCCTGTATTCAGAATCGAACTCGGTCTTCCTCACCGGTGACTGGACCACCGCCGTCTACGCCACCACGAACAACGATCCCAACACCGCGGACGTGTACCTGACCGATCTGCCCCGCGAGCGTGTGCTGAGCGAGGGAGACTTGCTCGCGGGTGCCTCGGGGTCGGTCATCCACATCCACCTGTTCCTCGTCCCGAAGGCGGGCATGACGCCCATCGAGGCCTCTGCCTGCAACATGACCGTCCGGCAGGTCGTGCTCGCGGGCAGCGGCGCGGCCGGTCTGTACGGCGGCGGTGGGTTCCTCCAGCCCGACTCGAGGCCGGGAAAGGAACACTTCTCCGGCTCGATCTTTGATGCCACGCTCAAGCTCCTGCGCTCCTCGGGCGGTTTCCCCGACCTGCTTGACGGTTGCACGATGCGCGGCGACTTCGACGCCGTCCGCGATGAGCAGGCCGCGCGGGCCCTCGCGGCCCGGATCGAGGCCATCGTGGCGTCGATGCAGATCGTGGACGATCCGGGCGTAGCGCCCCCCGACAAGGCGGCGACGGCGGAAGCCGCGCCGAGTGAGGCGCCGTGAGCACCACCGCACCCGTCGCCGCGCACCCGTACCTGATCGATCTGACGCAGCTCCCGACCGCCGCGGGCCGTGAAGACCGCGTCATCCGCTGGGTCCGCGACTGGGCCGCGCGACACCCATCGCTCGCGCTCGCCGAGGATCGCGCCGGCAACCTCATCGTCACCCGGCGCGAGGCGCCGCCCTCTTCCCCCGACAACCCCCCGCTCTACATCACCGCGCACCTCGACCACCCCGCCTTCGTCGTCGAGCGCATCGTCGGCCCCGGCACGCTCGAGCTCTCCTTCCGCGGCGGCGTTATGGACGCCTTCTTCGAGCACGCGCCGGTCCGCGTCTACCCGCGCTCCGTCGATGCGGCCGATGGCTCGCTCCCCGCCGTCCTCACCGGGCCGGCGCCCGGCGTCGGATCCCCCTTCGGCAAGCTCTACATCGCCGAGCTCGACAGCCGCTCCGCTCGCGCCGCCTCAACGCTCGCGGTCGGCGACGTTGCGACGTGGGAGCTGCCGCCGGCGCGCGTCATCGATGGCAATCTCCACACCCACGCGTGCGACGACCTCGCGGCCCTCGCCGCCGCCGTCTGCACTATGGAGCGCCTGATCCAGGCGCCGGCGACGCAGGACGTCCGGTTGCTCTTCACCCGCGCCGAGGAGATCGGGTTCCTCGGCGCGATCGCGGCGTGCAAGCTGGGGACGATGCCGCGCGGCTCCCGCGTGCTCGCGCTCGAGAACTCGCGCGCCTTCCCCGACTCACCGATCGGCGGCGGCCCCATCGTCCGCGTCGGCGACCGCATCTCCATCTTCCATCCGCAGCTCACCGCGGCGTGCGCCAAACGCGCCGAAGAACTCTTCGCGCGCCCGGCCACGCCCCACGCCTCGCAGACCACCGCGCAGATCGGCGTGCCCGCCGCGCGCCCCTGGCAGCGCAAGCTCATGGCCGGCGGCGCGTGCGAGGCGAGTGTCTTCTGCTCGTACGGCTACGCGTCCACCTGCCTCTGCCTCCCCCTGGGCAACTACCACAACATGGCTCACCTCGCGGAGCTCCAAGCGGGCACGTACGACGCGGCGAAACTGGGGCCGCCGCGGGCCGCGCCCGAGTTCATCTCGGTCGATGACTTCAACGGGCTGGTCGACCTGCTTGTCGGGCTGGGCCAGAGCCTGCCGACGATCGACCCGGGGATCGAGCGCTTCGAGAAACTGTGGAGCGACAAGAAGGGCGTGCTGGGCGCGAGCCCGCTTGGGTAAGTGCCGCGGCGGATGCTCAAAAACAAAGCGGCCGAGCAGTGATGCCCGGCCGCTTGTGACATTCAGATGGTTGGCGAACTCAGCCGTTGATGGACGTCACCTTCACGCGCGTGTAGCGCTGGCGGTGGCCGGTCTTGCGCTTGTAGGTCTTCTTGGGGCGGTGCTTGTAGATGTAAATCTTCTCGCCCATGACGACCGCGTCCATGACCTCGGCCTTGACGCTGGCTCCCACCACGTAGGGACGGCCGATGCTCACCCCGCCCGCCCCGCCGCCGATGAGAACGACGCGGTCGAAGACGATCGTCTGGCCCGGAGCGGCCTCGCCGCCCTCGAGCAGATCGATCTCGATCTCGTCGCCCGCCATGACCTTCCGCTGACCGCCCGATTCCTCAATAACTGCGTACATGTGCAAGAATCCTTGCTGCCGCGATCGACGGAGGGGGCGGACAACGCCCCGGCTTTGGGTCCCGGTTCACTGCGGAGGGCGGGATGATAGGCGGCGTCCGGCCGATCGCCACCTTGGGCAGTTGTAACCAAGCCGCGTCAGTCGCCACCACGTTCATCATCCCCCTCAGCCTCGGTGGGCGTTGGCGCGGCGGTTGGGAGCCCGAACGTTGCGACATCGGGGAGTGGGGCCAGTCCGAATGTTGCCCGCAGCGAGTTCTGGGCCTGGAGGTCGGTTTGCCACGTGCTCTGCTGGAGCGGTTTCACCGAGCCGTCGGCGGCGCCGACGTAGATGAGCATCGGCATCGAAGCAGTTGGCGTACCGGTGCCCCCTGCGCCCCCCGGCGCCGGGGCCAAAAGGCTCGGGGGCGCGCACACCACGAGCCAGAGGCCCGGGGCCGAGACCTCGGCCGTGGCGAGGTCGATCCCGTGGTAGGTGAAGACCATATCGCCCACGCGGTGCGCGACGGTTTGGGGCGCGATGGATGCCCCGGCCTGCCCCAGGGCGGCGGTCTGCGCGCTCGCGGACATGGAGATCAGACCGACGACGTCAACGCCGGCGGCGGTGCCGTGACCGGGATCATCGGGCATGCCCTCCAAGTAAATATCGGAGAGGGCGAGCTGGCCGGAGGCCAGCAGGTCGAGCCCGTGGGCGGGGAACGCTCCGTTTGTTGCGTGGTGGGAGCGGAGGGTCGTGACGACCTTGGTCGTCGCGGTCGGCCCTTGCGCGATGGCGGCGTAGGTTCCGGCCATTGCCATGGCGGCGCGCATGGGCGGCACCACCGCGAGCGAGATGAACGCGACGAGCCCCGCGATCACGAGCAGCGGGAGAGCCAGCACCGCGATCGTGGCACGGAAACCCGACACGCCTTGCGCCACCGCCACCACGACCGCGGCGACGATCGCCCACCACACCAGCGAGATGGGCGAAAGGTACGGTCCGACACAGGGGACGCCGACGAGGACGATGGGGGCCGCGGCGTAGGCGACCGACTCGACGGTGCGGCCCATGCTCTTCTCAGCGCCGCCGGTGATGGAGAGGATCACGTGGGCGATTGCGCCCCAGAGGAGCACGGCGATCGCAATCGCGAGCGGAAAGACGATCAGAATGAGCATGAACGTCAGCAGCGATCCCCAGAACATGCCGCCGCGCCCGCCGCCGACGAACGCCCCCATGCCAAACACAAATAGGAACATCACGCCGCTGCCGAGCATCGCGAAGACCGTGGTGGTGAACATGGTAAACCAGAGGGCCCGACCCTCGCGCGAGTCGCGCTGGCGCAGCGTGCGGGCCAGCTTGCCCGGCGAGCCGAGACCCAGGCCGATGGTGCCGAACCAGCCCTTGAAGAAGCCGCGGCGTTTGCGGTCTTCCCACGGGACGACGAGGGCCTCGGTGCGGTGCTCATCAACTCCCTCGGCGGGGAGGAGGACCATCATGTCCATGTGGAGCTGACGCGAGCACGCGACGCAGACGAATGATCGCGGCGAGAGGTGGCCGCTGGGGTCGGTGCCGAAGTAGTCCTGGGCGCAGTCGGGGCAGCGGTAGCGGACGGCATTGGGGATGAACTGAAAGTCGCTGGGATGGAAGGGGGCGCCGCACTCGGGGCAGGTGCGCGCGATGAGGTTCCACAGTGGGTACTGGCAGGACTTGCAGTGCATGGATCAGTGCCACCCCGCCGTTTCGGCTTTGATCTTTGGGCGCGACAGCCAGATGAGGGAGAAGACTGGAAGGGCGAGGCCCCACCCGAGCGGGATGATGAGAAAGACGAGCCAGAGTGCGCTGGTTGTCGCCTGGCTCGGATCGGCCGTCCTAGTCGCACGAGACGCTTGCTCGGCACTCACCAACGGTCCGATCACCATTAGGGAGATGGAGGCGATGACCCAGAGGATTCTGAGGATTGACCAGCTTCGGAGCGAGGAGACGGACCAGCGGCGGCGCATCATGAGGCCGATGCCGCTGGCGAGCAGCCATACGGACAGGATTGCGCCGACACCAGCCAGGGCGGCCTGCAACGGCATCTCGTCCTCGATCGCTCTGGCGACCGCCGGGGTTCTCGCGTTCATTGTTCTTGAATCGGTGGCGAGGAAGGCGCCCGCCAGAGAAACCAGCTCTCCGATAACGCCCAAGGCGCTCAGAACGATGCAGCTCACGCCGAGCACGCGGGGCCATTGCGACTCGATGGGTGGGAGCGCGCCGGGGCGGGTCGGCGGAGCGGCGCTGGTCGGCGGTGCCGCGGTGCTGGGCGTTGCCGTGGATGGCGGGGCGGGTGGGGGGTTGGACATCGTGGTCACACTGTTCAGAGATCAGCGCCAACCCGCTGTTTCGGCCTTGACCTTCGGTCGCGAGAGCCAGATGAGGGAGAAGACGGGGAGGGCGAGCGACCAGAGCAGCGTGAAGGCGAGCGTCACCGTCGTCATGACACCGATCATCGCTGCGCTGGGCCCGGCGGCGGGTGCTCCGCCGGCTCCCGAGCCGCCCGAGGCCTGCGCCTGCCGCGCGGCGTCGAGTTGCCCCTGCTGCGTGTAGAACGACCAGCCCACCGAGATGAGCGCCAGGACGATCTTGGCGATGGACCACCAGCGCAGCGACGGGACCGACCAGGCACGGCGCTTCGCCATGCCGATGCCGGAGGTGAGGAGCCAGGCGGAGACGGCCGCGGCGACGAGGGACATGACGATGGTGATGGGGCGCTGCTTCTTCATATCGGCGAGCATCTGCTCGCCTTGGGGCGCCGATTCGATGAAGCCTTCCATCAGGAACAGTGAGGCGATGCCGAAGATGGCGACAAGGATGCCCAGCACCCCGAACACGATGCAGATGGTGCCGAGGGTCTTGGGCCATCGGGATTCGACGGGCGGGAGGGCGCCGGCTCGGGTGGGGGGGGCATCGGCAGGGGGGGGTCATCTGCGTTTGGATCGGTGGGTAGTTGGACATGGCGTTAGCGTAACGAAAGCGGGGTACCAAGACGACAGGCGGCTGTGCAGAGAAGGCGGGGGGAGAGAAACGGTCTTTGGGCGGCGAGATTCAACCAATGGCCCGGGGCCGGGCCGTTGGTACGGGCGCGTGGTTATCCGGTTTCGCGGTATGGCGGCTCGGGGGAGGCGCGCGGGGGGTTGTAGCGGCGCGGGGGTGTGTGGGGTGGAGCGGGGTCGAGCGAGTAGCGTGCGGCGATCCTCTGGAAGATATCGACGAGGGAGGCGCGCTCATCGCGGTGACCCTGGTAGGTG
>JACMLW010000197.1 GCA_014379385.1 Phycisphaerales bacterium | reverse complement strand
CCTGATCCCGCGCCGGCCGACGGCGATCCCAAGCCCGCCGACGGCGAGGAAGCGCCCAAGCCGGCCGAGCCCGCGCCCGCGATCCCTCCCGAGACCCCCAAAGAGCCCAAGTGATCGACCGTGCCTGAATCCCCCGGCCAGCACCCAGGTCGCCGGCCGGAGCGCGCGGCCATCCCACCAAGTGGCAGTGAGATCGATCAGCCTCTGATCCGCCGTGGCGGATTGGTCGATGTCGACGCCCTGCGCAAGGCCGTTCACGCCCCCACTCTTGCCGCAGCCGAGCCCGAGGCCGTGGCGCCCGATGAGACGATCGAAGCCGCCGAAGGCCCACCCACCACCGCCGACGACGATGCGCCCAACCGCGTTGTCTTCACCCTCCAGCGCGACCTGCAGAAGCGCCTCGACAAATACCTCACCGACCGCATCCCCTTCATGAGCCGCACGCAACTCCAGCGTCTCATCGACGAGGGCGGCGTCAAGGTCAACGACCGCGCGCCCAAGGCCTCCACCAAGCTCGGGCTCGGCGACCGCGTCGAGGTATTCATCCCGCCACCGCCGGCGCACGACGTCCCACCCCAGGACATCCCGCTCGACGTGCTCTTCGAGGACGAGCACCTCATCGTGCTCAACAAGCAGGCCGACATCATCGTGCATCCCGCGCGCTCGCACCTCTCGGGCACCATGATCAACGCGCTCGCGTTCCATTTCCAGAACCGCAGCGCCGGCGCCCTCTCTGGGGTCGGGCGCGAGTTCGCGCGCCCCGGCGTCGTCCACCGGCTCGACCGCCACACCTCCGGCGTCATCGTCTTCGCCAAGACCGAAGAGGCCCACTGGAAGATCGCCACCCAGTTCGAGCGCCGCACCGTTGACAAGCGGTACCTCGCCGTCGTCCGCGGCCTCGTCGAGCCCGCCATCGACGTCATCGACCTCCCCCTCGGCCCGCACCCCTCGCGCGAGAAGGGGTACCGCGAGAAGTATGTCGTCCGCCATGACCACCTCGGCAAGGCCGCCGTCACGATCTACCGCGTGCTGGAGACGGCGCGCACCCACGCCCCCGTCGCCGCCGACTATTCCATCATCGAGGTCGAGCTCAAGACCGGCCGCACCCACCAGATCCGCGTCCACTTCTCCCACCTCGGATACCCGCTCGTCGGCGACGACATGTACGGCGGCAAGGCCCTCCCACTCCCCGACGGATCGCTCTTTGCGCGCCAGGCCCTCCACGCGGCGACCCTCGCCTTCCGTCACCCCATCACGAACGACCCCATGTCCTTCGCCGCGCCCCTCCCGCCCGACCTCCGCGCCCTCATCACGGCACTCCGCCCCGCGCCTCCCGATCCTCCCCCGGCCCCTCCCCCAGGCAGCACCCTCTGCCTTGACGGTCTGCTTGCCCCGCGGAACACTCGCACCCCATCAGCACGCGATCCCGATCTCTGAAGGGATCCTTAAGAAGGCCGCCGCCGAACTGGGTACGCTCAATGCCTCCGCGGCAGGATCGGTCGAGAAGACCGCCGGCGGGGGCGTCCCCGGATCGTCCGGGACAACCGAGCAGCCCTGAGGACCATCATGCCCACCAACTCCATGCACCGCGCCAAAGCCACCGTCGCCTCGCTCATCGCCTGCTGCGGACTCGCCGCGTGCAGCTCCTCGGGGGGTGGGGGGATGGCGCAGCCCGGGGACGTGAGCGGCCGCTACGTCCTCACGATCTCCGACGCAGACATGACCGCGCCCGCCGTCGTCACCAACCAGCTCGGCGAGCGCGACCTCAACGTGTCAGACACCATGACGATCGTGCAGCTCCCCATCACCGAGCCACAGACGCCCTATGCCCAGGTGCCCGTTTCCAACTCCGTCCTCGGCCCGCCCCAGCAGGTCGCCGTCACCCCCGACGGCCGCCTCGCGTTTGTCGTCGAGTCTCGCGGCCCCGCCCCCTCGGGCGCCACCACGATCGACGATCTCCCCCCGGGGCAGCGCCTCACGATGATCGATCTCACCTCCCTCGCCGCGCCGATCGTCGTCGATGAGATGGACCTCAACGACACCCCGGGCTCGGTGGCGGTCCACCCCGATGGCACGCTCGTCGCCCTCACCACCAGCACGCCCGGCCACCAGATCGTCATCCTCCCCATCGAGGAGACCGGCGAGGGCGGGCGCCGCCTCGGCTCACCGATGGCGTGGGAGGTCATGGGCCTTGATTCCTCCGAGGCCCTCGCCTCCACGATCAACTTCAGCCCCAGTGGCAACATCGTGGCCATCACCCTCCCCGAGCGCGACGAGGTGATGTTCTACGAGTTCACGCGCGCGGCCCAGCTCGAGGGCGGCGCCACCGGTTTCGGCCTCGCGCCCATCGGCGAGCCGGTGCATGTCGGCAAGTTCCCCTACTCCGGCCAGTTCACGCCCGACGGCCGCTACTTCATCACCACCGACCTGCAGTGGGGGGAAAACGTCGAGGACTACCTCGTCGGCGCGCCCGAGGGAACGCTCACGGTCGTCCGCGTCCCCACCGTGCAGTCCTCCGACGGAGAGGCCGCCTTCTCGGGCGGCGAGGTCGTCTCCCGCCTCCCCGTGGGCATCAGCCCCGAGGGTCTCGCCATCAGCCGCGACGGCAAGTACGTTGTCACCGCCAACCTCCGCCGATCCTTCCTCCCCGAGGAAGACCCGCGCCTCACCCGCGGCGGCTCCGTCTCGCTCCTGTCGCTCAGCAATAGCGGCGAGCTCTCCCCCGCCGGCGAGTACGAGCTCGACGGGATGCCCGAGGGCGTCTGCTTCGACGCGGCCGACCGCTTCGTCGTCGTCACCCAGTTCCGCTCCTTCGACCCGCGCGCCGTCGATGGCGAGCTCGCGTTCCTCGAGCTCGACAAGGGCTCGAACCCCACGCTCAAGATGACCGACTTCCGCCTTGGTGTCGGCAAGGGCCCCCACGGCGTGCTGATCGTTCGGTGATCTGATGGACCACCAGCGCAAGCCGCGGCCACGTCGCCGAGTCCTCAAGATTGTCCTGTGCGCACTCGCCGCGCTCAGCGTGGGCATTGTCATCATGCTCACCCGCGCGTATTCGGCGAAGCCCGGCGCCGGAGCCGATGTCGTCGCCGCGTACAACAAGCTCGTCGCCGATCACTTCGCCCAGCAACCCGGCGCGATCAACGGCTTCGACACGCTGGCCGCGGCGTGCGCCGCCCATTCCAGGGCAAGTGAGGCGACGCACGCGGCGTGGCCCGAGGAGGGACCGGACGACTGGTGGCCGGATCCGGTTGAGTGGGCCGAGGGGAGAGCGTCGCTCGGAACCGTTCAGGCGACCGAGATCTATCTTCGGCTGCTGGCGGCAGAGCCTGTGACCGAGCTCCTGTTGCAACTGCCGAATGCGACCTTCGCGCACCGCGACGTTCAACAGGGCGAGCTGCTCCTTGATTCCGACGCGTACCCGATCGGAGGGACACGAGCACTCGCCCGATACCTGAGAATGCGGATGATCCAGCACGCCCGCAGCGGAGAGTGGCCCGCATACCTCCGCGACCTTCAGCAGTGCCTCGCAATCGGCCGGATCCTCGGAGGCGAGCCGCTGCTGATTCATCGCCTGGTCGCCACGTCGATCTTGGCGATGGCCGCCAATGGCATCATCCAGGACATCAAGCTGCACCAGCTCGGCGAGCCGACCCTTCGCGGAACCCTCGAGCTGCTCGATCGGGACGCCGTGTTGCCCCCGATGGCCTTCACCTATCGCGGCGAGAGCCTCTTCCTCCGCCACCAAGTCGAGCTCTGCCACACCGACAATGGGCATGGCGACGGCACAGCGCTCATAAGCAAGCTCGCGGAGAACTCTCCCGATGAGCTTGAGGAGCTGGTCGGGTTCCGCATACCGGCTCACAAGGCCCTTGACGCCCTTGGTTTCATCCTCCCTAGCAAAAAGCAGTCGCTCCGTCACCTCGAAACCCTTGAGGAAGACACGGTCGCGTTTGTCACCCTGCCGCCGCGTAGCCGCGTGGACAAGGGGATGCCGAATCTCGACAGTCTTGCTCTGGGATATGTCCAGGTCCGCGGCGCGGGGATGGACTCGATGGTGATGCGAGCGAACGACCAGATCGACCTCCAGCTCGTTCTCACGAAGACCACCCTTGCTATCGAGCTCTTCCGCGCCACCCACGGCAAGCTCCCCGCAACGCTCGACGAGCTCGTGCCCGAAATCCTCGCGACAGTCCCGATCGATCCATATACCAGCAAACCCCTTTGCTACCGCGTGCTGGCGCCCGCTGAGGCCGCGGCCCGCGGCGGGGGCTACCTCGTTTACAGCACCGGCATCGACGGCGTTGATGACGGCGGCATCTCCCCGGGCAAGGTGTTGTCCGAAGCCATCAAGGCCGGCGCCACCGGCGTTGATGCCATGCTCGAGTAGCCGGGCCTGCCTTGATCGCGCCAATCCGAGCCCGAAGCGCGAGCGAGGGCCAGCGTCGGTCGCACCTGGCGAGAGAGCCGGTTCCCCGCGCCGATCCTGCGTCCTCATTGCCATTGTCCACTCCCCACTCCCCATTGCCCACTCCCTAGTCCCCTCCCCCGCCGCTATTCTGCCCCCATGACCGCTCCATCCGCCATGTCCCTCTCCCGCATAGCAACGCAGATCGTCATTGATCGCGACCCCAGTGCCGCTGGCCCTCTTTCCCTCCGCCACATCATCGCCATCGGCCGCAACTACGCCGAGCACGCGCGCGAGCAGGGCGCTGCCGTCCCCGAGCTCCCCGTCATCTTCACCAAGAACCCCGCCGCGCTCTCCCTCTCCGGCGACGACATCGTCATCCCCCGCATCTGCCAGGACCGCGAGCAGGTCGACTTCGAGGCCGAGCTCGCCTTCATCATCGGCCCCGGTCCCGGCGGCGCACCCGCCAAGGACGTGCCGCGCGAGCGCTGGCGCGACCACGTCCTCGGCTTCACCGGCGCCAACGACGTCTCCGCGCGCTGGTGGCAGAAGGAAGGCTCCGGCGGCCAGTTCTATCGCGGCAAGAGCTTCGACACCTTCTGCCCCATCGGCCCGATCGTGGTCCCCACCTCCGCCATCGACCCCGCGAACGCCCGCATCCGCTGCCGCGTGAACGGCGAGACCATGCAGGACGCCAGCACCAGCCAGATGCTCTTCCCCATCGATGTGCTCGTCGCCGAGCTCTCCCGCGGCACCACCCTCGTCCCCGGCACCGTCGTGATCACCGGCACGCCCTCGGGCGTCGGCATGTCGCGCAAGCCCCCGGTCTTCCTGAAAGACGGCGACGTGGTCGAGGTCGAGATCGACGGCATCGGCGTGCTGCGCAATCGCGTGCGCGCGGAGAGTTGAGACGGTGATTGTTCGAGCGGATGGATGGGGGGTGGGTGGGTGGGTGGTGCGTGAATCCGCAACGGAACCGCGAAGGCGAGGAGCGGCCTGTCTCAGTCGAGCACGGCGGGCGGCGGCGACCCCAGCGGTAGTTGATCGCATGAGATAGCTCCAATGATCCGAAGCCGGGACGTTGGCACGATATTGGATTACGGTTCGATACGAGCCCTCCGCGCGTGCGGCGTGGGTTCTCTCCGGGTGCCAGCAATCGCCGCATTCGCCGTGGTGGATTCGGAAACCCCGGGACTGCTGCGCCTGGGTTCGTCACTACCCGGCCTCGCGATATGAGGGCGGCTCGGGGGAGGCGCGCGGGGGGTTGTAGCGGCGCGGGGGTGTGTGGGGTGGAGCGGGGTCGAGCGAGTAGCGTGCGGCGATCCTCTGGAAGATATCGACGAGGGAGGCGCGCTCATCGCGGTGACCCTGGTAGGTG
>JACMLW010000196.1 GCA_014379385.1 Phycisphaerales bacterium | reverse complement strand
GCGGGTCGCGGCAACCGCGGTGCTCTTTGTCGGGGATGACCTGACAGACGAGGACGCGTTCGCCGTGCTGCGTGGGCCGGACGCGGGCGTCAAGGTCGGGCCGGAGCCGTCCCGAGCGATCTGGCGCGTGCGCGATACCGAGGAGGTTGCGCGACTGCTCGCGGCCCTTGCCGAGCTGCGGGCGCAGTGGCTCGCGGGGCCCGGCACAGTGCATATCGAGGACCACGCGGTTCTTTCGGACCAGCGAACTCTCGCGCTCGTGACACCGCACGCCGATATCACGTGGTTGTGTCTGCCGAGAGTTGATTCGCCGGCGATGTTCGCCGGGCTGCTGGGGGGGCCAGGCGCCGGCTCGTTCAAGATCGGGCCCGCCGATGATCGCGCCCCGCTCGGTCAAGGGTATGTGGGAGACACCTTCATTCTTCGGACCCGCTGGCCAGGATTGACGGTGACGGACTACCTGGATTGCACGGGGGGGCGCGCCTTCCAGCGGGCGGGGCGTTCCGAGTTGGTGCGTGTAATCGACGGCGACACCGCGGCCTCGGTGCGGTTCGCCCCGCGTGTTGACTTTGGCCGCACGCCGACGCGTCTCCGAGTTCTTGATGGCGGATTGCTGGTTGAATCCGCGCCCGACCCCGTGGTTCTGCATTCGCCCGGTGTGGTGTGGAGAGTCGCCGAGGAAGGTATCCACCAGACCGCAATGGCCGAGATCGATCCCAGGAGCGGGCCGGTGGTGCTCGAGCTGCGATACGGCACCGCCGACCTTGGTGCCGCGCTCGCCAGCGAGACGGCCCGGCGCGAGCAGACCCATCGATTTTGGCACGGCTGGGCGGCCACGCTCCGCCTGCCAGCGATCGAGCCCGCCATCGTTCGCCGCAGCGCGCTCGCGCTCAAAGCGCTGGTCTATGGGCCCACGGGCGCCATCGCTGCCGCCGGCACCACCAGTCTGCCCGAGCATATCGGCGGCGTCCGCAACTGGGACTACCGGTATTGCTGGCCGCGCGACGCGGCACTCGCGGCAGCGGCGCTCGTCAAACTCGGCACCACCGGAACGGCGATGAAGTTCCTTGACTGGCTGCTGGGTGTGCTCGAGCACATCGACTCCCCCGAGCGACTGCGACCGATCTACACCGTTACCGGGCGCGAGCTCGGGCCAGAGGCGGAGATCGGCGAGCTCTCGGGGTATCGCGGGAGCCGGCCGGTGCGTGTGGGCAACGCCGCCGCCCAGCAGGTGCAGCTCGACGTATTCGGCCCGATCGTGGACCTGGTGGCGCTCCTGAGCGACGCGGGCGCACCACTGTCGCCCGAGCATTGGAAGCTGGTGGAGGCGATGGTCCGTGCGGTGGCCATCCGCTGGGTGGAGCCCGATCACGGTATCTGGGAGGAGCGCAAGCCCAAGCAGCACCATGTCCACTCGAAGGTGATGTGTTGGGTGACGGTTGATCGCGGGATCCGCATCGGTCAGAAATATCTCGGGAAGCGCTTCCCCGAATGGGAACAGCTCCGGAGCGCCATCGCGGCCGACGTGCTCGCGAATGGGTTCAAGCGAGAACTCGGTGCGTTCACCGGGACGTACGAGGAGTCGTCGCTCGACGCGGCGGCCCTGCATGTGGGGTTGAGCGGGCTGCTCGGACCGCAGGATCCTCGCTTTGTCTCAACTGTCAACGCGATCGCAGAGGGGCTGCGCGTCGGGCCGACGGTGTACCGGTATCTGCACGACGACGGTCTGACGGGGACCGAGGGCGGCTTCCACATCTGCTACTGCTGGTTAATCGAGTCGTATATTCTGCTTGGTCGGGTGGTCGAAGCGCGCGCAATGTTCCAGGACTATGTGCAGATGGTCGGTCCCACCGGACTGATCCCCGAGCAGTTTGATCCGTCCACTCGCACATCGTTGGGGAATCATCCGCAGGCCTATTCGCACCTCGGCCTGATCAACACGGCGATCGCGCTCAGCGGCACCGGGTAATCCGCGGTTCTTTCTTCCGGCTACCCTTTCGCTCCTCGATGCCCCCTCCCAACGAACGCTCCAGCGTCAGTGTCAAGTCCGAGCGTGCCGTCCTCGCCGCCGTTCGGCTTCCCGATTCCAGCTACGACACTCGCGACCCGTTCGGGGAGCTCAAGGCCTTGGCCGAGCAGGCCGGCGGCGTGGTGGTCGCCGAGATGGAGCAGCGACTGCAGCGCCCGGTCGCCGCCACGTTCATGGGGAGCGGCAAGGTTGACGAGCTCAAGTTGCTGTGCGACGAGATGGATGCGAGCGTGGTCATCTTTGATCATGATCTGTCCCCTTCGCAGATCGGCAACATCGAGGAGGTCGTCGGCCGCAAAGTGATCGACCGCAGCGAGCTTATCCTTGACATCTTCGCGGCCCGCGCCACCACGCACGAGGCCAAGCTGCAGGTCGAGCTCGCGCAGCTCGAGTACACGTACCCGCGACTGCGCGCCATGTGGTCGCACCTCGAGCGCATCGCGGGCACCGGTGGAATCGGCGGCATGGGCACGCGCGGCCCGGGCGAGCAGCAGCTCGAGATTGACCGTCGCATTGTCCAGCGCAAGAAAGTGGACCTCGAGCGTGAGCTTGCGGTGATCCACGGACGCAAACGAAGGCTCGTGCGCGACCGGCGCAAGGACCATTTCACGGTCTGTCTTGTGGGGTATACCAACGCCGGCAAATCAACGCTCTTCAACACGCTTACCGCCGGCGGCGCCTATGCCGATGACCGGCTGTTCGCTACGCTCGTCACCCGCACGCGCGAGTGGGAGGTGGGCGGGCAGGGTGAGGGCGCCGAGGGCTCGCTGAGGGTCATGCTCAGCGATACCGTCGGCTTCGTCCGCGATCTGCCCCACAACCTCGTGGCCTCTTTCCGCGCCACGCTCGAGGAAGCGACAAGCGCCGACTTGCTGCTCGTGGTCCTGGACGCGTCGGACCCGGCCGCGGATATGCAGCACCAGACCGTGATAACAACGCTCGATGAACTCATCAAAGAGGCCGGGGAGCGCGCGGCCAAAGAGGCCGACGCCTCCTGGCACGCGCCGCAGCGCCTGCTCTTACTCAACAAAGTCGATCGCCTCGCCGACAACCGAAACCTCCTCATCTGGGAGCGCAGCTCGCCGGGTTGCGTCCCGATCAGCGCCGTTGATCCGTCGCACCCCGGCCATGCGGCTGTGCGGAGCATCGTCAGGGCCGCGGCCCAGGGTTCGGTTGCGGAATACGAGATCAGCGTCCCCATCCAGGACGGCAAGACCGTGCTCGCCATCGAGAAGCGCGGGCAGGTGCTGGATCGCCATTACGATGAGGATCACGCTGTGCTGCGGGTGCGAATGGGCACCCGCCAACTCGACCAGGTCCGGTCGGTAGCCGGGTGGGGCGGCATGGAGGTGCGGACGATCAACGGCGCGGTGTGAGATTTGGGGAGAAGCGCTCCGTTCAGACGGCGTGAGGTGGAAAACCGGCCGCACCATGCTGATAGTTTGGCTTGACCGTTTGCCACCCTAGCTCAGCTGGTAGAGCGATGCTTTCGTAAAGCATAGGTCGTCGGTTCAAATCCGATGGGTGGCTCTTCGTGGGGCTCTCGAGCGGGGAGGGGTTGTTGAAGGTGGGCATGCAAGTGCCAACCGCGGTGCAATCGTGCGGCGTGCTGCCGTATGGTTAGGCACCAGATAATCGGGGGGACATATGTTCCTGCTCCGCGACCTTCCGAAATACGAAACCCTGTTGGCACATTCCAAGCGATACCCCGGCGTCGAGCCGGCAGCTATCGAAGCGTTCCTGGTTCTCCTGCGTGTCGCGAGCGACGTGCTGGATTCCCTCGATCGTTTCCTGAACCAGGAGCACAATCTCTCCCAGGGTCGGTTTACGGTCCTCATGATACTGAATCGGAATCCCGAGGTTGGACTGAGTCCGTCGGACCTCGCCGTCCGCGCCGGTGTGACCAGGGCCACCATGACCGGGCTGCTTGACGGTCTGGAACGCGAGTCCCTCATCCTCCGGACCCAGCACACCGAAGACCGTCGCATGGTGACGGTCCGACTGACCGAGCAGGGAACTCAGCGACTGGCAGCTATGCTGCCGGATTACTTTGTCCGGATCGGCACGTTGATGGCCGGTCTCGGCGAGCGAGAGCAGGCTGCCGTCACGGAGCATCTCCGGAACATCCAAGGCCGGGTTGAGTCGTTTGACCGCAATGGAAAGCTCGCCGCGGCGGCGCCCGCCGGTCGTGGCTGAGCCATCAGTAGAAGTGACGGTTGCCTCCACCGCGAGCGCCGATTGCAATGAGATGTGAGAGGAGGGGGCTGGGCGGGCGTGGAGGAGGTATCGTGCGAACGCTCAAGCGAGCGGGTGTGGCGGTCGGTCTGTTGACGAGTTGGTTTCATTGCGGCGTGTGCTCCGCGCAGCCTGGAGGTGGAGGACCGCCGCCCGCCAAGGTGGTGCTGGCGGATGTTGTTATTGAGCCTGTTGCGCTGCTCCGTGAAGTGACGGGGTCGTTGCGCGCCGCGCGGCGCAGCACGCTCTCGGTGCAGGATGAGGGCCTCGTCCTCGAGGTGCTGGTCGAGGCTGGTGACGGGGTGACGGCCGGTCAGCCGATCGCCCGTATGGATGACCGGCTCGCGGAGCTTGAGGTTGCCAGGGCCCAGGCGCAGCTGCTGACCCGGCAGGCCGCCGTGCGAGAGCACGAGTCGACCCTCGGCAAGGCCAAGCGCGACGAGCAGAACCTGCGAGGCTCGATGGAGCGGCAGGGCGCCACCGAACGCGAGGTGCAGGATGCCCTCTCGACGGTTGAGGGCGAGCAGGCGCGGCTTGAGCAGGCCAAGGCGGATGTCGCGTGGGCCGAGGCGGATCTGGAGCGGGCGCGCAAACGTCTGCATGACATGACGATCTCGGCGCCGTTCGCTGGCCGCATCACCTCGAAGCAAACAGAAGCGGGGCAGTGGCTTGCGCTGGGCGACCCGGTGGTCGAGCTCATCCAGATGAACGTGATCGATGCCTGGCTCGATGTTCCAGAGCGGTTTATCGAGGCCATCAGCAGTGCCGGTGCAGCGGTGCAGATCCGGGTCTCGGCCACGGGGGTGGTGCTGAGCGCGCCGGTCGCCGGAATCGTGCCCGACGCGGATCCCGTAAGCCGTCTCTTCCCGGTGCGGGTGCGGCTCGAAAACAAGAATGAAGCGCTTCGAGCCGGGATGAGCGTCATCGGGCTCGTCCCGACCGGGCAGGTGCAGGACGGCCTGACCGTGCCCAAGGATGCGCTGCTGCGGAGCGACGTGGGCATGTACGTTTATTTCAATGCCGGCGGGACGGCCCAGGTCGCGTCGGTCCAGCCGCTGTTTGCCTTCGGTGCCAAGATGGTCGTTCGGTCCGACACCCTCAAGGCTGGGATGCAGGTCATCGTTGAAGGGAACGAGCGGATCATGTTCCCAGGTCAGCCCCTCGCGCCGGTTCCACCCGCGCCGCCCGCCCCCGAGCCGGTCGGTGGCGGGGGCCGGGAGCTCGAGCCCCGCAAGGGCTCGCCCCTCCCAAAGCCGCCGGCGCCCCCGGCGGTGAAGAGTCCCGCGAAGCCGTCTGACGAGGGCGCGGCTCCCGCCGCCGCGGATAACCCCGCTCGGAGTCCATCCTGATGGACCTGATCCGCACGGCCATCAACAAGCCGATCTCCGTGATCGTCGGGATGATCCTGCTGGTGATGTTCGGCCTCATCGGGCTGACACAGATTCCCATCCAGCTCACGCCCACGGTCGATAGGCCGAACATCACGGTGTCAACGGTCTGGCCGGGTCGCAGCCCGCAGGAGATCGTTGACGAGATCACGCGCGAGCAGGAGAAGCGGCTCAAGAACGTCCCCAACCTCAAGTCGATGCACTCAACGAGCGAGGAGGGGCAGGCCACCATCAACCTCGAGTTCTACCTGGGTGCGAACATCAATCGCGCGATCCAGGAGGTTTCCGATGCGCTCCGGCAGGTGCCCGACTATCCCGACGAGGTGGATGAGCCGGTGATCAAGGCGGCCGAGGGCTCGAGCGAGAACGCGATCGCCTGGATCATCATCGATCTCGATGACGCTGGGCGGAAGAAGTTCCCGGACTTTGATATCACCACGCTGCACGATGCTCTGGATAAAGAGGTCCGCCCGTTCATGGAGCGGATCGACGGTGTCGCCGAGGTGAATATCTACGGCGGGCGCGAGCGCGAGGTGCGGGTGCTGCTCGACCCGGACCTGCTCTCGCAGCGCAGCCTGAACCACATCGAGGTGATCGAGGCGCTTCGCGCCGAGAACCGTAACGCATCCGCGGGCACCATCGCCGAGGGCAAGCGAGACTACCGCGTGCGTGTCCTCGGCCAGTTCGTGACCGAGGAGGACGTGCTCGGCACGATCGTCGCGTACCGCGACGGCAAGCCCGTGTACGTGCGCGACGTGGCGGAGGTCGAGATCGGTCATGTGAAGCAGCGCAGCTTCGTCCGCTCGCTCGGCCAGGGTTGCCTGGCGATGAACCTGATCCGCCAGAGCAACGCCAATGTGATGAGCGTGATGGAAGATGCACGCGCGCGCCTCGTGGAGGTGCAGCGCGACATCCTCCCGAAGCTCGATCCTGCCGTCGGACCGCACCTCCGTATCCGCCAGGTCTATGACGAGACCGTCTACATCAGCTCCGCCATCGACCTCGTGCAGGAGAACCTCTGGCAGGGCGGCCTGCTCGCGGCTCTCGTGCTGCTCATCTTTCTGCGCTCCTTCGTGTCCACCGGCATCGTGGCGATCGCTATCCCGCTGAGCGTCATCGGGACCTTCCTGGTGATGCTCCTCGCCGGGCGCACGCTGAACGTCGTCTCGCTCGCGGGCCTCGCGTTCAGCGTGGGGATGGGGATCGACAACGCGATCGTGGTGCTCGAGAACATCTACCGTCGCCGGGAGATGGGCGACCCGCCGATGATGGCCGCGTACCGCGGGGCACGGGAGGTGTGGGGGGCCATCCTCGCCAGCACGCTCACGAATGTGGCGGTGTTCATACCGGTCATCACGATCCAGGAAGAGGCCGGGCAGCTGTTCCGCGACATCTGTCTCGCGGCAACCGCGTCGGTCTTTCTCTCGCTGCTGGTCGCGATCACGGTTGTGCCCGCAGCGGCGGCCAGGCTCACACGCGCGGGGCGCCCTCCGCGCGACCCGCGTCACCATCGCATCCAAACGGCGTGGCACAGCCTGTTCGGCCTCGTGAAGCTGTGCGGGTGGGCGGTCAGCAGGTTCGCTCGGCGCATGAGATGGCTCATGACGGGCTGGCGGGCGTGGACGCTCCGTCCGGCTCTGATTGTCGTAATGACGGTCGTGAGCCTGCTGGGAGCGCGGTGGCTCACCCCGCCGCTCGACTATCTGCCCGCGGGGAATCAGAACCTCGTCTTCGGGTTCCTGCTGATCCCCCCGGGGTACTCGCTCGATCATCAGAAGCAGGTCGCGTACCGGATCGAGTCGAAGGTATTGCCGTACGCGCGGATCGAACCGGGGGATGAGGCGGCGCGGAAGGCGCTTCCACCGATCTTCCGGTATGACGACCCCGAGCATCCGTTCGAGCCGGTGGGCGTGCAGAACTTCTTCGCGGTGGGTTTCAGCGGCGCCATGTTCGCTGGAGCCACCAGCCAGAATCCCGAGAAGGTCATCCCGGTCGGCACACTGCTCACCGGCGCCCTCAACAGCGTGCCCGATGCGTTTGGCTTCGCTTCGCAGACCTCCATCTTCGGGATGGGGATCGGCGGCGGTAACAGCATCGATATCGAGATCTCCGGGCCCAATCTTGAGCGTGTGGTCGCGGCCGCGGGGATGATGATGGGAAAGGCCTTCGGTGCCGGGCTCAACGTCCGGCCGGACCCGACCAACTTCAACCTCACCCAGCCGGAGTGGCAGGTGGTCGTGAACCAGCACGGGCGCGAGCTGGGGCTCACGACGCGCGACATTGGGATCGCGGTGAGAGGGCTCTTCGACGGCGCATTCGTTGACGACTTTCGCCTGGGCGCCGACCTGGTGGACATGGTGGCGCTCCCGACGGGTGGAAAGCTCACGTACAAGGAGCAACTCGCGAGCATGCCGATCTCGACGCCGATGGGGCGCGTCGTGCCCCTCGATTCCGTCGTTGATATTGTTGAGGGCCGTGCTCCGCAGAACATCCAACGGATCGAGGAGCTGCCGAGCGTCACGCTGCTGGTCTCGCCGCCCAAGGGCCAGGCGCTCGAGGCGGTGATGGAGCAGGTGCGCAGGGATATCATCGGCCCCGCCGAGCAGGCTGGACTGATCGACCACACCATGCGGATCCGGCTCGAAGGCTCCGCGGCGAAACTCGACGAGGTGCGATCGTCGCTCTTCGGCCAGCGGCTGGAGGGCCCGGCAGCGCCCTGGCAGCGGGCGGTCATGATCAGCGGCGGCATTCTTGCGGGAGGGGGGCTGCTGGTGGGGGTATACGCTGTGGCGCGGGCGGCGCGCCGGGGGCGCAGCTCGATGCTGTACGGCGCGGCGGGCGCCCTGGCGATGGGCCTCCTGATCGGCGGGATGGTTGTGGCGGTGGGATGGAGCCCCCAGCTCATCACCGCACGGTTCGTGTGGGCGCTGCTCGTGACGTACCTGCTGATGTGCTCGCTGTACGAGAGCTTCCTCTACCCGTTGGTGATCATGTTTAGCGTGCCGCTGGCGGTGGTGGGCGGCTTTGCCGGGCTGCGCATCGTGCATGACTGGACGGCGGCCGACCCGACCAAGAGCCCGCAGCAGCTCGACGTGCTGACCATGCTGGGGTTCATCATCCTGATCGGCATCGTGGTGAACAACGCGATCCTGTTGGTGGAGCAGGCGCTCAACTTCATGCAGCCCTGGCGGCTGGGCGAGGTCGGCGCCGGCGAGACGCCGATGACTCCGCTCGACGCGATCACCGAGAGCGTGCGTACTCGCGTGCGGCCGATCTTCATGAGCGCCCTGACGAGCGTGTTCGGCACGCTTCCGCTGGTGCTCTACCCCGGCGCGGGGTCGGAGATGTACCAGGGCATGGGCGCGGTGATCATCGGCGGTCAGCTCGTGTCAACACTATTCACCCTGGTGCTCGTGCCGCTCGTGTTCAGCCTGGTCATGGATATGTCGGCCGGGCTGCGCGAAGCGCTCGGGCTCCGGACTCGGGCGCTGCGGCCGTTGATCGTCGGCGAGCTGGTTCCGGCCGCAATGATGGGCGCCCGCGCGGCATCGCCCTCGGACGCGGACAGCCACATCAACAGCGCGCCCCACTCCCGGGCACCGAGCCACAACTAGCTTCACCCAAGGAGCCCGCAGACCATGTGGCGCATCGCCCTGCGAATGCTGTTCGGGAATCGAGGCAAATACCTCTCGCTCGTCTTTGGGCTGACATTCGCCGTCCTGCTCATCACGCAGCAGGGAGCGATCTTCCTCGGGCTGCTCACGCGAGCTACCGGCCCGCTGCAGAACGTCGTCCAGCCCGATCTGTGGGTAACCGATCCGGAGACCAAGTACATCGGAGACGTGCGAGGCCTGGGCGATGACGACCTCAATCGCGTGCGGTCCGTCGCCGGCGTTGCCTGGGCGGAGCCGTTCTTTGCTTCCCGCGCCCTGGTCGAACTCGGCAAGCCCGGCGACCGGGGCTCAACGTTCAAGACGGCCCAGCTCCTCGGGGTCAGTCGCTCGACAATGGTCGGTCGCCCGCCGGAGATGACGCGCGGCCGCATCGAGGATCTGCGTATCGCCGACGCCGTCATCGTGGATGAGTCGTCGCGCTCCAAGCTCGGGAACGTCGAGATCGGCGACACGCTCAAGCTCAACGACAAGCGGGCGCTGGTCGTGGGCTTTGGGCGCGCCAAGCTGGGCTTCGAGTCGAACGCGCTGATCTACACCACCTACGACAACGCGCTGCGGTTCGTCCCTGTTTCGCGCAAGGCCATGACATTCGTGCTGGTGGAGGTGAAGCCGGGGTTCGATGTGAAGGAGATCTCGGTGGCCATTGGGGCGCTCCCGAATCTCGCCGCGTTCACGACCAAGGAGATGCGGCTCCGCACCATCGGGTTCATCCTTCGAGAGACCGGAATCGGCATCAACTTCGGGATCACGGTGCTGCTCGGATTCGTTGTGGGGCTCGTCGTGTCGGCGGCGATCTTCTACCAGTTCACGCTCGACAACCTTCGCAGCTACGGCGTGCTCAAGGCCATGGGGGCGCGAACGCCCACGCTTGTGGCGATGATCCTGGCCCAGTCACTGGTCGTCGGCCTTACGGCCTACGGACTCGGCGTTGGCCTCGCGAGCCTGTTCGGGCTGCTCAACAACGCGACGCCCAACTCGGAGCTGGCGTTTGTGTTCCCTTGGCAACTGATGGTGGCCTCGCTGTTCGCGGTGCTCGCGTGCGTCAGCCTGGGCAGCCTGCTGAGCCTGGGCAAGGTCATCAGGCTTGAGCCCGCGATCGTTTTCAAGTAAAGGTGCCTAGTGAGCAGGACTCGAACCGACGCCTCCGCGAGCGCCGTAGCGGCTGACACCCCGGCACCCGCGGTGCGCGTGCGCGGCGTCACCAAAACCTTCGGCCGCGGAGCGGCGGCCGTGCCGGCGCTCCGCGGCGTGGACATGGATGTACAGCCGGGCGAGCTTGTCATGCTCGTAGGGCCCAGTGGATGTGGCAAGACGACGCTCCTCTCGATTATCTCGGGCGTGCTTGACGCCGACGGAGGTGCCGCGGAGCTCTATGGGGTGGAATGGGCATCGCTTACGACGGACCAGAAGACCAGGCGGCGCCGCGATCTTGTGGGTTTCGTCTTCCAGCAGTTCAACCTCGTGCCAACGCTCACCGTGGCCCAGAACGTGGCGGTCCCGCTCATGCTGAGCGGGGTATCGTTTGCACCCGCCGTCCGCCGCGCGACGGAGGTGCTGGGGACCGTCGGTCTCGGCGCGCGAGCGTCGGCCATGCCCGCGGAACTCTCGGGCGGAATGCAGCAGCGCGTGGCGATCGCGCGCGCCCTGGTCGGCAAGCCCCGACTGCTCGTGTGCGACGAGCCCACCGCGAACCTCGATGCCCGCACCGGCCAGAGCGTGATGGAACTCATCCACGCGGCGAGCCGCGAGAAGGCGGAATCGGGCCACGAGCGGTGCGTGGTGGTGGTGACGCACGATGCAAGAATCTTCCGCTACGCCGACCGTGTGGAGGAGATGGAGGACGGGATGGTCAAGGACCATCCCTCGAACCTTGTGATGGAGGAGGCGAGGATGATGCCGCACTACGGCGAGCCGCACTCGGAAAGACTGGCCGACCAGGTCGGCCATTAAGGGGGTTCCTGATGCTCCGTTGGATCGTGGCGGCACTGGCCGTCGCCGGGCTTGTGCTCGGTGCGTTCACCGTGATCCGTGGCCAGAAGCAGCCGCCGGAGCCGCCGCTAGCGGCGCCGCCGTCGGTGAATCCCTTTGCGCATGGAATCGCCGCCGCGGGCATGGTGGAGGCCTCGAGCCGCAACATCGCGGTGGCGGCCCCGGAAGCGGGGCTCGTGATGGAAGTACTGGTGCAGGTGGGTCAGAAGGTCGCCAAGGACGATCCGCTTTTCCAGCTCGACCGGCGCCAACTGGAGTCCGACCTGCTGCGTGCCCGGGCGGCCATGGAAGTTGCGAACGCCGAGCTCGCAAAGAGCGAGGCCCGCCCGCGCATGGAAGAGGGCCCTCCGCTCCAAGCACGAATCGACTCCGCGCAGGCTCGACTCGCCGACGCCGATCAGCGGTACAAGGACATCCTGGACGCCCAGGAGAAGGGCGGCGCCACACCGACCGAGATCTCGCAGCGGCGTTTCGCGCTCGATGAAGCGCGAGCCGAGTTGGAGCGGTCACAAGCGGAGTGGAACCTGTGGGATGCGGGCACATGGGCGCAGGACGTGCTGATTGCCCATGCGAATGTCACCGGCGCCGACGCTCAGATCAAGTCGATCGAGGTGCTGCTGGAGCGATTGACGGTGCGCAGCCCGATCGAGGGGACAGTGCTGAAGCGGAACATCGAGCCGGGGCAGTTCGCCGCCGGGGTGCCCGGCGAGGGGGCGGTCGTGGTGGGCGACCTGACCACGCTGCACGTTCGGGCGCGGGTGGATGAGGAGGATGCCCCACTGCTAGGGACGCCAATCGGCCGCGCCGTCGCCAAGGTTCGTGGGGCCAGCAACGCCATGCTCCCCTTGCGGCTGGTCCGCATCGAGCCTCTGGCGATCCCCAAACGCGACCTCACGGGTGAGAATACCGAACGGGTGGATACCCGGGTGGTCGAGGTGATCTTTGCGGTGGAGGTCGCGGCCGAGGGAACGAACCGCCCGACGATCTATCCGGGGCAGATGGTCGATGTATTCATTGAGACGCCGGGCGTCCCGGCGGCGACTGGGGCGGCCGATGCATCGGACGAGGAATTCACAAAGGAAAAATGATGGAATGCCGGCGGGAAGCGAGCCGCACGCCCCGGCCTGGAACCGAATCTCATTTCGGGTGTCTATCTAGATACGGGGATGCGTATCGGGGGATGAGGGCGCAGGCCGATATCGGCCTGCGAACGGGCCTGCGCTGGCGTGATGCACAAGGAGCCGGACGATGGCGAGCAATAGGTTGGTGCTTGGCGGAACCAGCGCGCGGCTGGCCTGTGGAGTGGTGCTGGCGGCAGGGCTTGCGATGCCGGCGCTCGGACAACTAAGGCTGACCCCACCCTCGCCCGATCCGGCGATCCCGGTCGCGCAGGCGACCCCCGCGAGCGGCGCTGGGAGCGCGGCGGGCAGGGCGGGTGCCGAAGCGGCAACGCCGGTCGTCGCGGAGACGACGCCGCGAGCGACGCTGAACCGAATGACGCGCAAGGTGACGATCGAGCTGACCGATCAGCGGCTCGAGGACGTGATCAAGTTCGTCGTTGATGTGACTGGCGCGGAGATCGAGCCGCTCTGGCGGACGGACAACTCCGAGGGCCTGGACAAAGAGGCCCGCATCACGCTTAGCGCGAGAAACGTTTCGGCGCTCACACTGCTTGAACGGGTGCTCGAGAAGTCCCAGAACGAGTTCAGCCAGAACACTTGGCAGATGACCGAGTACGGCGCGCTGCAGATCGGGCCTAAGGACCAGCTCAACAAGTACAAGCGCACGGAGCTGTACTCGATCCACGACCTGCTCATCGATCTCCCGTCGTTCACCGATGCGCCGCTCATCGACCTCCAGTCGGTCCTGCAGCAGGGCGAGGGCGGCGGCGGGCAGAGCCCGTTCACGCAGAACAACCAGCAGCAGGCGCTGACTCCGGATGAGGCCCGCGAGCAGCGGCAGCGCAAGATCGACGAGATCCAGGAGCTGCTCACGTCGCTGGTCGAGACCGAGCAGTGGCAGGAGAACGGCGGGGAGGGCGGGACGATCCGATATTTCCAGGGCACGTTCATCGTCAATGCGCCGGATTACATGCACCGACAGATCGGCGGGTATCCCTGGTGGCCCGCGTCGCACAGCACGACGACGGCCAAGGGCCGTCGGTATGTGTCAATGAATATGACGACCGAGACTTCCACTATCGACGGCTTTGCGCGGGAGGAGGTTTCCGCAGTGGTGCCCGGTGGGGGTGGCGGTGGTGGTGGGGGCGGCGGTGGGGGCGGGAGCGACAAGCCAGCGGACAAGAAGTAGTCGAGGCAAGCGGTAGGTAGCGGCCGCGATCACAAAGACAGAAGGGCATGGACTATGCACTCATGCCCTTTTTTATTGGTTTATCATGGCGAAAATGATAAGTGCGTCACCGCCTCACTCGTATTCTTCGATCGGGGGACACGAGCACACCAGGTTGCGATCGCCGAACGGGTTGTCGATCCGCCCGACGGCGGGCCAGAACTTGTGTTCGCGCACCCACGGCACGGGGAACGCCGCTTCCTCTCGTCCGTACGGGTGGGTCCACTCGTCCTTCGTGAGCGCATACACCGTGTGCGGGGCGTTGCGAAGCACGTTGTCGGCTTTATCGGCGCGACCCTCCACAACCGCCCGAACCTCTTCACGGATATGGAGCAGCGCATCGCACAGGCGATCGAGCTCGGCCTTGGGTTCGCTCTCGGTCGGTTCGATCATGAGCGTTCCCGGCACCGGGAACGACATAGTCGGGGCGTGGAACCCGTAATCAATCAACCGCTTGGCGAAGTCGTCCACCTTGATGCCGGCGGGCTCGAACTGACGGCAATCGATGATGAACTCGTGGGCGACGCGCCCGTTCGCGCCGGTGAAAAGCACCGGATAATGAGTTTCGAGCCGCTTGGCCATGTAGTTGGCGCTCAGGATTGCAACCTGCGTCGCCTTCTTCAGCCCATCGGCGCCCATGAGCGCGATATAGACCCATGAGATGGTCAGGATGCTCGGTGAGCCGTACGGTGCCGCCGAAACCGGTCCGATCGCTTGATCGCCCGCGCTCCCAGGTTCGCTCACCGGGTGGCCCGGGAGGAACGGGGCGAGGTGGGGCGCGACGCCAATGGGGCCCATCCCCGGACCGCCGCCGCCGTGCGGGATGCAGAACGTCTTGTGCAGATTGAGGTGGCAGACGTCGGCGCCGATATCCCCCGGTGAGCAGAGGCCCACCTGGGCGTTCATGTTGGCGCCGTCCATGTACACCTGTCCGCCATGCTCATGCACGATCTCGCAGATCTCGCGGATGCCCTCCTCGAACACGCCGTGCGTGGACGGGTACGTCACCATCAGGGCGGCGAGGTCGTCCGCGTGCTCGGCCGCTTTCTTGCGCAGGTCGGCGACCGAGATGTCGCCGCCCTTCTCGCACTCGACCACCACCACCTTGAATCCGGCGATCACGGCCGAGGCCGGGTTGGTGCCGTGGGCCGATTCAGGAATTAGGCAGATATTGCGGTGGCCTTGGCCGAGAGAGCGGTGGTACGCGCGGATCACCAGCAAGCCCGCGTACTCGCCCTGCGAGCCGGCGTTGGGCTGCAGCGAGACGGCGGCGAAACCGGTGATCGAGGCGAGCCAGCTCTCGAGGTCCGCGAAGAGGCGGTGGTAGCCCTTGGTCTGGTCCGCGGGCGCGAACGGGTGCATCCGCCCGAACTCTGGCCAGGTGACGGGGATCATCTCGCTCGTCGCGTTCAGCTTCATCGTGCACGAGCCAAGCGGGATCATCGCGTTGGCGAGCGAGAGGTCGCGCGACTGAAGTTTGTAGATGTAGCGGAGCAGCTCGGTCTCGGAGTGGTACTTGTTGAAGATCGGATGCGCGAGAAACGCGCTGCGGCGAGCGAGAGTTCCGCCCGGCGCGGATGTGAGAGCAACTTCGATCGCAAGCCGCTCGACCTGCACGCGGTCCATGGAGAAAGAACGGCCGAGCGCAAAGCACGCGCCGATCGCGATCAGGTCCTCGGTGCTTACCGTCTCATCGAGCGAAATGCCAATGCTCCCATCCGGGAAGTAGCGGAAGTTCATCCCCGCGGCTTCCGCTCGTGAGCGAAGAGCCGCCGTGGTTCCTGAACCGAGGCGGACCCGAATCGTGTCGAAGACCACCTCGTCGGACAGGGTGTGGCCGAGGTCGCACAGGATCCGCGCGCACGTGTTCGCGCTGATAGTGACTCGCCCCGCAATCGCCTTGAGCCCTTCGGGGCCGTGGTACACGGCGTACATGCCGGCCATAATGGCCAGGAGCGCCTGCGCGGTGCAGATGTTGCTCGTCGCGCGCTCTCGCTTGATGTGCTGCTCGCGCGTCTGGATCGCCATGCGGTAGGCCTGATTTCCCTGGGCATCGCGCGACACGCCGATGATCCGGCCCGGCATGCGGCGGGCAAATTCCATCTTGGTCGCGATGTACGCGGCGTGCGGCCCACCAAACCCCATCGGCACCCCGAATCGCTGGGCCGAGCCCACCGCGATATCCGCGCCCCATTCGCCCGGCGCTTTCAGAAGTGTGAGCGCCAGCAGGTCCGCGGCCATCACGACCATCGCGCCGGCGGAGTGCGCGGCGCCGATGAGCGCCGAGTAATCAACCACTCGTCCGTCCGTAGTGGGATATTGCACCAGCACGCCGCACACGGACCGGTCTGGGATCATCGTCGCGGAGGGCACCACCCGAACCTCGACCCCGCTGGATTCGCCACGGGTCTGAACGACCGCGATGGTCTGCGGATGGCAATCGTCGGACACCAGGAAGATCTTGCGGTCTCCCTCGGCGCCGCCGGCCGCACCGAGGCACATCGCCATGGCCTCGGCCGCGGCGGTGCCTTCATCGAGCAGCGACGCCCCGGCGAGCGGGAGGGCCGTCAGATCGATGATCATGGTCTGGAAGTTCAGCAAGGCCTCGAGCCGCCCCTGCGAGATCTCTGCCTGGTAAGGCGTGTACTGGGTGTACCAGCCCGGACTCTCCATGATGTTCCGCAGGATGACACCGGGGGTGACAGTGTCGTAGTAGCCCATCCCGATGAACGATCGGAACACCTTGTTGTCCGCCGCGAGCCTCGCCAGGTCTTGCAGGAGCTCGAACTCGCCGCGGGAGGCGCTGGCGGCCCCGGCGAGTGTCATGGGCTTGCGGAGCCGGATCGACTCGGGGACGGTGGCGTCGGTCAGTTCGTCGAGCGATTGATAGCCGAGCGACTGGAGCATGGCCGCGATGTCGGCGTCGTCGGGCCCGATGTGCCGGTGGCCGAAGAGATCGGTGGGGGCGAGCGGAGAGTGTGCCTGGGGCTGGCGATGGACGCCGTTCTGCCGCGCAGGCATCCCGGAAGTCGTGGTCGCGTGCGGGTGGACCGCGGATGATGAAGGATCGGCTGGCGTGCGTGCGTGCATTGGGGTCTCGGGGGCCGACGGCGAGCCTGGGGTGCGTCACCCGGTGGGGCGATTCAAAGGTGGTTCCCCGCTGTTCTGGCGGCACGACCGGCCGTGCGCGGTGGGGTTGCCAACTTTAGCCCGACGCTCGCCGAGTCTCTCCGCCGCAACCCGCGGCCGGAGCACCGGTACGACGCATCGGGGAGGGGTTCCACGGCCGGCCGGGCGGCCGGGCTCGAGAGTTGATACCGTTTCTAGAGTTCGCGGACGGTTGCCAAGGGTGCGGACCCTGGGCACGATGAGCCTGCCGCTGCTTCAGGAAAGGCACGCATGCATTTGAGAAGATCCTTCCTGCCGCGTTTCGCGATGGTGGCTGTGTGTGGTCTCGGTCTGTCCGCGCTGGCGCAGCAGCCTGCGGCGGACCTGCACGCCGGAGCCGTTGACGGGGCCACGGCGAGCGCCCCGCGGGGCTACAAGCCCGCGGTGAACGACTCTGATGTGCATCGGTATCGCGAGCATGTGGTCACGCTGGCGAACCCATACTTTGAGGGTCGCGGTTCAGGAACGGCGGGGAACGATCGGGCGGCGGCGTATCTTGAGTTATGGTTCGAGCGGATAGGGCTCGAGCCGATTTTCGAGGGGTCTGCTTCGGACGATGCAGCGGGGACGAGCGGGAAGATCTATCGCCAGGAGTTCTCGGTGGGCACGAGGACCGAAGTGACCAGCGCGAGCCTCGGGCGGGTCGGTGGGGGCGACGGAGGGACCGAGCTGCGGAGCGGCGACGACTTCGAGGTGCTGGGGCTGTCGGGAAGCGGCAAGGGCGAGCTTCCTCTGGTGTTTGCCGGCTACGCCATCAGCGAAGCGGAGCTGCCGGGCGGAGGGGCGTACCAGACGTTTGCCGAGGGGGATTCGCTCGAGGGGAAGGCCGCGATCATTCTGCGGTTCGAGCCCATGAACGCCGACGGGAAGAGCCGCTTCGCCGACGAGCGGTGGTCGAACAACGCCGACCTGGGCGGCAAGATCCGGCTCGCGGCGTCGAAGGGCGCGGCGGCGGTGATCCTGGTGAACGCCCCGGGCGCCGATGACGACCGGGCCCGTACGGACAAGCTGGAAACCGCGTCCAGCCTGCGCGGCATGGGCCGTGCGCTGGACATCCCCGTGGTGATGATGACGATCGGACAGGCCGACATCCTCGTTCGCGCGGCGGATGAACAGGGCCGGTCGTTGGAGTCATTGCGGAAGATCGCGGATGAGGCCGGTGGAGTGATCGAACTTCCCAAGGCCAAACTGGCGATCAATGTCGCCGTGGAGCGGAAGCCCAGGATCACGAACAACATCATCGGACTGCTGCCCGGCAAGGGCGAGTTGGCCGACGAGTATGTGGTGATCGGCGCCCACTTCGATCATGTGGGCGACGGCAACTCGGGCGGGTCGGTGTCCAACGAGTACGGCCAGATTCACTACGGGGCGGATGACAACGCGTCCGGCACGTCGGGCATGCTGCTCGCGGCCGAGATCATGAAAAAGCACTACGAGGCACTGCCGGCCGAGGCCTCGGCGCGGTCGATCCTTTTTATGGGCTTCAGCGGAGAGGAGATGGGCCTCATCGGCTCACGCTTCTTCGTCCAGAACTCGCCGTTCGAGGCGAGTTCGATCTACGCCATGCTCAACATGGACATGATCGGCCGGATGCGCGACGACAAGATCGAGATCGGCGGCATCGGCTCGGCGGAGGGATTCGAGGCGATCGTTGACCCCTTCTTCACCGCGTCCGGGCTGGAGATCTCGCGCCAGCCCGGCGGGAGCGGACCGTCGGACCATGCCAGCTTCAACGCCGGCGGCATCCCGGTGCTTTTCTTCTTCACCGGTTTCCACCGAGAGTATCACACCCCGCGCGATGTGAGCGCCCTCATCAACCCCGAGGGTGGCGTACGCGTCGCCATGCTCTGTACCGACATCGCCAAGTCGCTCGCCGCCCGCACCGAGCCGCTTACGTTCGTTTCGACGAGCGGCTCTTCATCCGGCCCACGCCTCGGGCGCGGCGACCCCGCGCCGCTCGCCGCGATGAGCGAGCCGGCG
>JACMLW010000195.1 GCA_014379385.1 Phycisphaerales bacterium | reverse complement strand
CGGTCGGTGGTGGTGGGGCCGGCAACGGAGACGGTGGAAGGCCGAATGGGTCGCAGCCGGGCTCGGGCGGTGGCGCGGCGGCGGGGAAGGGGGTTGCGGGGGGGGTGGGAGGGGGCGCCTCGGCATCATTGCCCAACGAGACGCTCGTCAAGTGGCTGCGGGACATGTTCCTGATCCGGGAGTTCGAGAACCGGTCGGCCCAGGCGTACCAGCAGGCGAAGATCGGCGGGTTCTGCCACCTGTACATCGGGCAGGAGGCGGTGGCGGTCGGGACCATCAACTCGGTACACCACGATGACCCGGTGATCACGGCGTACCGCGATCACGGCCACGCACTGGCGCGCGGCATGTCGGCCCGGGCGTGCATGGCCGAGATGTTCGGCAAGGCGACCGGGTGCGCGAAGGGCAAGGGCGGGTCGATGCACATGTTCGACAAGCCGAACCATTTGTACGGCGGGCACGGGATCGTCGGGGCGCAGACGCCGCTGGGAACGGGTCTGGCGTTCGCCGCGAAGTACGAGCGCGAGGTGATCAACGGGGGGAAGGGGGGGAAGAAGGTGTGCCTGTGCTACCTGGGTGATGGGGCGCTGAACCAGGGCGCGCTGCACGAGGCGATGAACCTGGCGGGGCTGTGGGACATCCCGGTGATCTACATCGTGGAGAACAACCGGTACTCGATGGGGACGTCCATCGAGCGCGGCACGACGATGGCGAACGACCTGCTGGCGAAGCCCGCGGCGTACGGGATCAAGGGGATCAAGATCGACGGGATGGACATCCTGAACATCTACGACCAGTTCAAGCCGTTCGCGGATGAATGCCGCGAGACGAGCCGGCCGGGGTTCGTGGACCTGCTGACGTACCGGTATCTGGGGCATTCGATGTCGGACCCCCAGAAGTACCGGACGAAGGACGAGGTGGAGGGGTACAAGTCGAAGGACTCGATCGACGTGCTGGCGAAGCACCTGTTCGACGGTCGGGAGTGCCTGACGGAAGACCAGTTCATGGCGATCCAGACGGAGTGCAAGGAGATCGTGCGCGACGCGGTGCAGTTCGCGGAGGAGTCGCCGGTGCCGGAGCCGCGGGAGTTGTACAGCGACGTGTACGTGAACATCGAGCCGAACCTGAGCCCGACGGCGGAGTATGTCAAGGGGGCGAAGAACCCGTTACTATGACGCGGTGCCCCGGAGGATGGCGATGAGCTTCGCTCGCATTAACTTCAATCCCGAGATGATGGGCGGCAAGGCCTGTATCCGTGGCATGCGTTTCCCGGTGGCGACGCTGGTTCGGTTGGTGGCGAGCGGTATGTCGGTGAAGGAGATTCTCGAGGACTACCCGAACCTTGAGGAGGGCGACATCGCCGAGGCGCTGGAATACACAACTGGGTTACGGAATACCAATTTGCAGACCTAACTAAGGCGAGCGGGATACGAATCATCATGAACGCCGACCCGCTCCCGGCTTGTATCCCGGGCCATCTCCAGAAGTATCTACTCAAGTCCCGTCCCTGTCATCAAGGAGCGAGACTCGGCATCGGGTGCGGCGACGGGCCTCGGCCGAGATGCGCCGTTTATGATCTCCCGATCGATGGTGGCGGGAAACAGCGCAGGGTGGTTTGCGTGGAGTGCGGGCACTCGATTAGTGAATCGCTGCCGCGACGCGAGAACATTTGCGTTGAAGATCCGAGCGGGCTTGCGGACATCGAGACGAAGAAGGCCGCGTATGAAAGAGCGTTGCGGGACCGACCGCGAGAATTGGTTGCAAATCAAATAGGTAATTTAGAGGAATACTATCGCAGTGAATCATGGCAAAAATTGCGCAATCGCAAATTTAGATTCAATTAAAAATCGTACGTGCGAAGTCTGCATGCACCGGTTAGCCGAAGAGTGCCATCACACAACTTACGAGAGTTGTCGATTCGATGGCACAGAGCCGCTTGAAGACCTTGTGGCCTTGTGTTGCATTTGTCACGGAGCGATTCACACACTAAATCCCTACGAAAATCTATGTAAGAAATACGGAATTAGTATCTCGGAGCAGTTCCCGTCATCGAAAGCGAAGGCGGAATTGAATGGATAAAACGCCTTTCGACATCCGAGCCCTTGTTGAGCGGCATCGCCAGGATGCCCTCCCGCTGCTCGAGCGGTATGTGAACCCGTCGTTCGCCGCGGTGCTCAGGACGATCGGGTTCGACATCAACTTCGTGCGTGGGCAGGGGGCCTACCTGTGGGATGACCGGGGGATTCGGTACATCGACTGCCTCGGCGGGTACGCGGTGTTCAATGTGGGACGGAACCACCCTGTTGTGCGCGAGGCGCTCAAGCAGGCGATGGACCTCGACCTGCCGAACCTGCTGGGGCTGGGGGCGTTCCGGTTGTCGGGGCTGCTGGCGAAGGAGCTGGTTGCGATGGCGCCGGGCGCGGGGGTGGTGGGGGGCGAGCCGCTGGACACGGTGTTCTTCGCCAACTCGGGCGGCGAGGCGATCGACGCGGCACTCAAGCACGCGCGAGCGGCGACAGGGCGCTGTCGTGTGGTGTACTGCGATCGGGCGTACCACGGTCTGACGATGGGGAGCCTCTCGGTGTGCGGGAACGCGGAGTTCCGCGAGGGGTTCGGGCCGCTGCTGGGCGATACGACGCAGATCGCGTTCAACGACCTGCCCGGATTGGAGCGAGAGCTGGCGCGCGGCGATGTCGCGGCGTTCATCGTCGAGCCGATCCAGGGGAAGGGCGTTCATATCCCAGAGGCCGAGTATCTGCGCGAGGCGCAGCGGCTTTGCCACAAGCACGGGGCGCTGCTGATCGCGGACGAGATTCAGACGGGGCTGGGCCGCACGGGGCGAATGTTTGCGTGCGAGCACTACGGGCTCGAGCCTGACATCATGGTGATCGCCAAGGCGCTCTCGGGCGGGTACGTGCCGGTGTCGGCGGTGCTGACGAGGCGGTGGATCCACGAGGCGGTGTTCTCGAGCATGGACAAGTGCTCGCGGATCCAGACGACCTTCGGGCAGAACGACCTGGCGATGGCGGCGGGGCTTGCGACGCTGCACGTGCTGCGCGAGGAGACGATCGTCGAGAATGCCGCGGTGGTGGGGGCGTATCTGATGGAGCGACTGCGGGCGGCGCTGGCGAAGTACGAGATGGTCAAGCAGGTGCGGGGGCTGGGGCTCATGATCGCGATCGAGTTTCAGCCGCCGCGGCTGCGCTCGGTGGGGCTGCGCACCGGTTGGGAGCTGCTGCACAAGATGGACCAGAGTCTGTTCTGCCAGGCGGTGCTGATCCCGCTGCTGACGGAGCACCGTGTGCTGGCCCAAGTGGCGGGGCACCGGCAGGACGTGATCAAGCTGATTCCGCCGTTGGTGTTGAGCCGCGAGAATGCGGACGAGATTGTGGCGGCACTCGATGCGACGATCGGGGCGTGCCACAAGTTCCCGGGGCCGGTGTGGGAAGTTGGGCGGAAGCTGGGGGGTGCCGCGATCAAGCGGTTTGGCGGCAAACGCGGCGAGGTGAGTGCCCCGCCGATGTGAATGCGACTTGCCCTTGAGCGCCCACACGAAGTGCCGCGCGGGCTGCCCCCCAGCCCGCGGCTCCGAGCGGCAGAAGCCGTCGAGGCGAGCGGATGAAGTCGCACGGGTTGGGCTGCGCCCGAGCCCGTGGCACGCCGAGTCATTTTGGTTCACACCAGCAGCGTCGCGGGCTTTTCGAGCAGATCCTTGACAGTGGCGAGGTAGCGAGCGGCCATCGCGCCATCGACGACCCGGTGGTCGCTCGACTGGGTCATGGACATCTCATGCCCGATGCCGAGGGACTTGGAGCCGTCGGTCGCCGAAACGACGACAGGCTTCTCGATCGCGGCACCGACGGCCAGGATCGCCGCGTTGGGCGGGTTGATGATGGCGTTGAAGTGCTCGACGCCGAACATGCCGAGGTTGGAGATGGTGTAGGTGGAGTCGGCCATCTCCTCGATGGTGAGTCCCTTGGTGCGGGCCTTCTCGGAGAGCGATTTGGATTCGGCGGAGATCTGGCGGAGGCCCTTGCGGTCGGCGTCGCGGATGGTGGCGACGACGAGGCCGCCCCCCCCTCCACCGCGTTCCTCGGGGAGAGCGATCGCGATGCCGACGTTGACCTGGCCGAGGATCTCGACGGACTCCTGGCCCTTGGGGCCGGTCCAGCGGCTGTTGACCATCGGGTGCTGGTGCATCGCCAGGGCGCAGGCGCGGACGAGGAAATCGTTCACGGAGAGCTTGACGCCCTGCGAGGCAAGCTGCTCGTTGAGCTGCGCGCGGAGCGAGAGGAGCGCATCCATGCGGGCGCTGACCGTGACCTGGTAGTGCGGGATGGTGGTCTTGGACTCGACGAGGCGCGAGGCGATGATGCGCCGCATGTTGGAGAGCTGGACGACGCGGCCTTCGAGCTGGGCGCCGGCGGCGGGTATGAGGGGTGCGGCGGGCTGTTGAGCGGCGCGCTGCGGGCGCTGGATGGGGGCGGTGCCGGCGTCGTCGCCTGGACGGCGAGAGGTGGGGAGAGCTTCAGACGCGGCGGTGCCGCCGCCCCCGCCCCCCCCTCCGGAGAGCGCGGCCTCGACATCCTTTCGGATGATGCGGCCCGAGGGGCCACTACCGTGGAGACCGACGAGGTCGACACCGTGCTCGCCGGCGATCTTGCGGGCCAGCGGTGAGGCGAAGACGCGGTCGGCTTCCGGTTGAGTTTGCTGCGTCGGCGCAGCGTGACCGTTGGTGGCTCCGTTGGGCGAGCCGGCCGAGCGAGCCGGTGCGGTGGTGGCTTGAGCAGTCGAAACCGATGGAGGGGGCGCGGTCGCAGCGGCATCGCTCGACGAACCACTCTGCTGAACAACTTGGGTCGGCGGAGCCTGCGCAGGTGCGCCGCCTCCGCTGGTCTTGATCGAGGCAGGATCCTCGCCCTTCTGCGCGAGCACCATGATCACCGTGCCGACCTTGACCGACTGACCCTCGTTCACCGGCAGCGTGGCGACCGTGCCATCGTCGAAGCTCTGGAGCTCCATCGTGGCCTTGTCGGTCTCGATGTCGGCGACAACATCGCCACTCTTGACTGTTTGGCCGGGCTTCACATTCCATTTCACGACGGTTCCAACTTCCATCGTGTCTGAAAGGCGAGGCATCTTCACTTCAAGGGGCATCGAGAGGGCTCCTGCACGGATCATTGCGGCGGGGCGGCAACGCAGAGCCGATTGTACGAGGGCGGCACGGCGGGGGCCTGACACGGCCTGATGTGATGGGATTTGGAGAGGCAGCGACGATCGAAGGGTGCGGGTAGGCTGCTGCTCGGAGGCAATCGCCGTGGACGTACTTGCCTCGCGAGAGATCTCTGGGTTGTATCGCAGGCTGAACACGGCCGCGGTCGCGGCGCCATTCGTTATGCGGGGCGGCGAGGGATGCTGGATCGAGTCTATCGAAGGGGAGCGATTTCTCGACTTGACCGCCGGTTACGGTGTAGCAAGCACAGGCTGGAATCACCCGCGGATTGTTGCGTGCGTGCGCGAACAGGCGTCGCGATCGCTGTTCGCTCCTCCGATGCTCGTTACGCGGGAAGCAGCCGAACTGTCGCATGCGCTTCTGGAGGTGATGGCCGCTCCCGAGGAGTGGCGCTGCGTCAGGGCAACCGGCGGTGCGGACGCCAACGAGCAGGTATTGAAGGCCGTTGTCACACTCGCGGAGCGGGCGCGCGTACCGCGGCCGCACCGAGTTCTCAGGTATGAACGGGCGTATCACGGCGGCACGAGCGCGATGCTCGCGCTCAGTGATATCGAACGCCATGGGCTGGCGCGTCCCCTGTCGCAGGCGGAGCATCCGTGCCTGCCCGTGCCTACCTCGGCTGAGGACATACGGCTGGTGACGGACCTGCTGGAGTGCGACCGGTCGGTGTGTGCTGTGATGGTCGAGCCGGTGATCGGGAGCGGGGGTGTGCATCCGTTCCCCATCCCGTATTTGCGGAGTCTCCGCGAGTTGTGCTCGGCGCGCGGCGTTCCATTGATCTTCGATGAGGTAATGACGGGGTGCGGCCGGGTCGGGGCGATGCTGGCGGCGCACCTGGCGGGGATCATGCCCGATGCGATAACATTGGGGAAAGGGCTATCTAGCGGCGCGGCGGCGGTTGGTGCGGCGCTCGTGAACCCACAACTGGCGGGTGTGATATGCGCCGCCGAAGACACTACCTCAACGTTTGCGTGGTCGCCACTCGGATGCGCGGTCGCCAGCGAAACCCTCCGCATCATTGAAGAGGAGAACTTGCAAGCGCGCGCGGCCGTATTGGGGCCGCGGCTGCGCGACGGGATCGCGGCGCTGTTTCAAGGAGTCTTCGGCGATCGGGCGGTCGTGCGAGGCGTTGGGATGATGGTGGGGGCCGACGTGCTTCGGGAAGCGGAAGGGGAGCCGGACGCTGCGATTATCCGGTGCGCCCTTGTGCGCTGCCGGCGTGCGGGCGTCCTAGTCGGCGCGTCGTGGGACTGGAAGACGATGGTGCTGCTGCCGCCGCTCGTCATGACAGAGCGTGAGGTCGAGGAGGCGATCGTTCGACTCGGCCATGCACTAGAAGGCTTGCGGCCGAGGTGAGTCGTCAGGCGCGGGCGAGTGCCGCCTTCACCGCCGCCACGATCTTCCCCTTGTGCGGCAGATACTCCGCCTCGAGGGACTTGGCGTAGGGGGTCGGCACGTCCTCGGTGTTCACGCGCAGCGGCTGGTGGTCGAGGTAATCGAACGCTCGCTCGCAGACCTGCGTGATCACCTCGCTCGCCACGCTGGCGAAGGGCCAGCTCTGGTCCACAACCACGATGCGCCCGGTGCGCTTGATGCTCTGGATGATCGAGTCGATGTCGAGCGGGCGGATGGTCCGCATGTCGAGCACATCGACGTTGATGTCTTCTTTCGCCAGTTCGTCGGCCGCGTCAAGGCAGAAGTTGACCGGTCGGCCGAACGAGACGAGTGTGCAGTCGCTGTTGTGCTCGCCGGACCAATCGCCGCGGCGGAGCCAGGCCTTGCCGAACGGAACTACGTAGTCGCCCTCGGGGACGTGGGCCTTGTCGCTGAGCATGCGCTCGGACTCGAGGAAGAAGACGGGGTCGTCATCGCGGATGGCGGTCGTCAGCAGGCCCTTGGCATCGGAGGGGTTCGAGGGGATGGCGATCTTGAGCCCGGGGACGTTGGAGTAGAGCGCTTCGGTACACCATGAGTGCGTGGAACCGAGCTGGCCGCCCGCGCCGTTGTTGCCGCGGAAGACCACGGGACAGCCCCACTGGCCGCCGGACATGTAGAGCATTTTGGGGACGTTGTTGAGGATCTGGTCCGCGGCGACGAGGGAGAAGGACCAGGACATGAACTCGATGATGGGTCGCAGGCCGTACATGGCGGCGCCGACGGCGAGGCCGGCGAACCCGTTCTCGCTGATGGGCGCATCGATGATGCGCTGGGGGCCGAACTCATCGAGCATCCCCTGGCTGACCTTGTACGCGCCGTTGTACTGCGCAACCTCCTCGCCGAGAAGGAAGATGCGGGGGTCTTTGCGCATCTCCTGGCTCATCGCCTCGCGGAGGGCCTCGCGGAAGGTGATCTCGCGTGTGGTTCGAAGGGCATCGTGCGGGGCGGCCCGATCGGTGAGTATGGCGGTCATGTCGGGGTTGCTCGGTGCTTGTATCGGCCTTGAATGGCCCAGCAAGTTCGGCGAGTGGCCGGTGATGGGTGTGTTGTGCGTCAATGGTAGGGGAGCCGCGACGAGGGGGAAATGAACGCGCCCAGATCTCGGCAACTGCTTGCCGTTTTTGGTTTGGTCGGTATCCTTTGCCCCTCGGAGGGGACGACCAAGAAAGTCCTGAGGAGAGAACTGCATGGCCGGGTCAACGTCAGCGGTGAAGGTGTGCGTGATTTGCGCCAAAGATGTGAGCGCCGCGCCCCGGGTGAAGGACGGTCAGGGGAACTATCTGTGCATGGCGGGCGATTGTCAGCAGAAAATGATGGCGCGGGTGCGGACGGCCGCGGCGGCGCCGAAGGCCGCGCCGGTGTTGCTGGGTGATGACGAGATGGGGCTGATGGACAAACTGATCAGCGCCTCCCCGATGCTGACGTCGGCGAAATGCACGGAGTGCGGGTGGCCGCTGCGGTCCGGGGCGATGATCTGCACGCACTGCGGCTTCAACTCGCAGACGGGCAAGGCGGTGAAGACGAGGCTCACGGTCGAGAACGCGCCCAAAGAGAAGCGAGTCAAGGTGAAGGGTGGGAATCGTTGCGCGATAAAGGAGTTCGGGCCGTCGTTCGGCACGCTGCTGCTGGTCTTCTGCGTCGTGTTCTGCGGCCTCGGCGCACTGGGATTCATGGGCAAGGAGGCGTGGGGGGTGGCGATGGTGCTCCTGATCCTCGCGAGCGGCATCGCGTGGTTGGGGACGGTTGTTGCGGCGTTCATGAATGACCAGGCGATGTGGGGGATCTGCGGGCTGGTGCCGATTGTGAACATTGTCTTTCTGTTCTATGCCCTCGCGGTCAACCAAGAAAAGTGGAGCAAAAGCCTGTTCATCGCGACGCTCCTGGGGCAGGTGATCCTGTGGATGGCGCTGGCAATCAACCCGGAGCTGATGGACATGCTCAAAAAAGGATGAGAGCGCGGGAGCCTATCAGGGGACCGGTGCGTGCCGCCGGGCGGCGCAGAGCGCGATCGCGATCGCGTCGGCGACGTCGGCCGGCTCCGGGCGCGAGGCGAGCGCGAGCTGCGCCATGACCGCGTCTTGCATCTGCGATTTGCTGGCGTGCCCGTGACCGGTGAGCGATTTTTTGACGGCCGTGGCTCCCAGCTCGGCGAGTTCGACGCCGGCCCGTCGTGTGCAGAGCAGGACGACGCCGCGGGCGTGGCCCATGACGATTGCGGTGGTGGGGTGGTTGTAGTGGGCGTAGAGCTTCTCGACGGCGACGAGGGATGGGGTGAGGCGAGTGATCAGTTCGCAGAGATCGCGCTCAAGCTCAACGAGACGATCGGCCACGGTCAGGCCGGCCCTGAAGCGGAGGACACCCGCTTCGATCAGGCGAGCCTGGCCGGCGCCGGGGGCGCCCCAGTAGCCCGCGCCCTCGGTGCGGACACCCGCCGAGCGTTCTTCAACGCAGGCGTAGCCGGTGACGCGCAGCCCTGGATCGATGCCGAGGTAACGCACGGCCTCACTCTTCTCGGGCGTTGCCGGCGCCCGGCTTGAGGTCCGCGAAGTGACGCATGTAATGGACGATGGTCTTGGCGAGCACGTCGGTCTCGAGGTTCACGCGCTGCCCGGGGCGCCAGCCGCCGAGCGTTGTGGCGGCGAGCGTGACGGGAATGAGGGCCACCTCAAAGGCGCCGCGGGCCGGATCGACCGCTGCAAGCGTGAGCGAGACGCCGTCAATGGCGATCGACCCCTTGGGCACGAGGTAGAGGGCGAGATCCTGCGGCGCCACGATGCGGACGCGGTGCTCGGCGGGGGTTGCAGCGCCGGCGGGGCCGCCTTTGCCAATGGTCTCAATGACGCCCACACCATCAATGTGACCCTGCACGATGTGGCCGCCGAGAAAGGTGGCCGCGGTCGCGGCGTGTTCGAGGTTCACGTGGTCGCCGGGTCGGAGGGTTCCGAGCGAGGTCTTGGCGAGCGTTTCGGGGATGGCGTCGAACTCGATCACGGGACCGTCCCTGGCGACGGTGAGGCAGCAGCCATTCACCGAGACCGAATCGCCCAAGGCCGGCGCGTGACCCCAGCCGAGGGGCCTGACGCCGAGGCGTAACCCTGTGCGGGTCGGCGTGGCGATGGCGATCTCGCCCACGGCTTGAATAAGGCCGGTGAACATGCAACCGGAGCGTACCCGCTTCGCGTACCGGGCGGCTCGGGTGCGGCAGGACGGCTGCTGGGCGGGCCATGATTCGCGAACGAGCGTGACCAGTGGGAAAACAGGGAGGGGGAGAGGGCATGGCTTGACCGCCGCGGCTAGGCTTTCGATACTGCGACGGTTCGGTTCGCCCATTTGGGCTGCTCAAGAGGTTCGTTTCACCTGGCTCACGCCAGTCTGGAGAGTTCATCGCATGGCGCGTACTCATCGATTGGTCCGGCCGCTGGGGGGGATCGTGAGTGGTCGGCGGGCAACCGTCCGAGTGGGCATCTGCGGCTGGGTCGGGGCTGCCGCGCTGGGACTCGTTCTTGTTGGTGTGGGGTGCTCCGAGCGGGTGATCGGGCGTGGCGGCGGCGTGACGGTGCCGCCAGAGGAGCGAGAGGCGGCGGCACGGATCGACCATGATGCGTACGCCACGCTGGGGTACCGGGTGCAGTGGCGCGGGTTCCCGACGATGACGTCGGGGGCGGTGCTGCGCCGCCTGGATGTGCTGGGCGATCTGGTGGTGGCGCAGGACTCGGCGTCGGTTGTATCGGCGATCGAGACGACGACAGGCCGGAGTCGGTGGTCTGACCAACTCGGCAACCCGCTGACGAAGTTCGTGGGCAGCGTGCGCGACGGCAATCGCGTGATCTGCTCGAGCGAGACCGATGCGTTCTACCTGGATGCCGACACTGGTAACCTGGTGGCGAAGCACGGGCTTGAGATGGTGGTATCGACGCGGCCGATCCTGGCGGCGAATATCCTGATCTACGGCACCGCGTCCGGCGAGCTGCTGGGGCTGATGAAGGGGACGGGGTATCGCGTGTGGGGGAACTCGGTGCAGGGCGGGATCGACGAGTCGCCGGTGGCGATGCTCACGGCGGAGGGCGCCGAGAATGCCGGGGCCGCGGATGTGGCGGGGGTGGTCTCGCAGTCGGGCGAGGTCTTGCTCTTCAATACGACAAGCGGCAGCGGGCGGGGGCGGGCGAAGATCGCGGGGGGCGTGACGGTGCCGGCGGCGGCATCGGATGGGTTGCTATTCGTTGCCAGCCTGGATCAGTCCATTTACGCGTTCGACGCGTCGAGCGCGAACCAGGTATGGCGGTACCGGACCGATGCGCCCTTGCACGAAAGGCCGGTCTATCACGAGGGGCGGCTGTATTGCCACGTGGCGTCGCGGGGCTTGGTGTGCTTCGAGGCACCTACGGGCAAGATCATCTGGAGCACGAAGGATGTGAGCGGGTACGTGGTCGGGATGCGCAACGGCCGGCTGATCGTCTGGGACGGCCCGGGCAACGGCGGCCGCAACGGCGGGGGCACGGCGTGGTCGCTCGATCCGGCGAACGGACAGATCATCGAGCAGCACCAACTGGCCGGCGTCTCGTTCATGAGCGTGGATGCGTTCGTGGACGGCAACTTGTACACGGGAACGCCGAGTGGCGTGGTGACTAAGTTCGTTGCCCGGTAAGGGTTTGCTGCGCCGTAAGGCCCGATTCACCTGTCGAGAGGGGCGTGGGATTTGCCTGCGCTCGCCGGCTCGGTATCGTTGATCATGCCCGACTTGGTCCCCGTGCGTTCAGCGCTTTTCTCCGTCTCTGACAAGACGGACCTTATCCCGTTCGCCACAGCGCTTGTGCATCGCGGCGTGCGACTGATTTCCACCGGCGGCACGGCCAAAGTGCTGGTCGATGCCGGGTTGCCGGTTGTCCCCGTGGACAAGGTCACGGGGTTCCCGGAGGGGCTTGACGGGCGTGTGAAAACACTACATCCCGCCGTGCATGGCGGGCTGCTGGCGGTGCGCGACAACCCGGATCACGCCGCGTTCCTGAAACGGCATGGCATCGACACGATCGACCTGGTGTGCATCAACCTATACCCCTTCCAGCGGACGATCGCCGCGGCGGAGACCACGCCGCGCGAGGCGATCGAGCAGATCGACGTGGGTGGGCCGGCGATGGTGCGGGCCGCGAGCAAGAACTACCAGTGGGTCGCGCCGGTGGTGGCGCCCAAGCGGTATGACCGGGTGGTGTCGGAGCTCGAGGCGCACAACGGATCGACGACGCTGGACCTGCGCTCGCAGCTCGCGGCCGAGGCGTTCGCGCTGACGGCGGAGTACGACGCGGCGATCGCGGCATACCTCTCTCGGCGGTCGCCGGCACCATTCCCCGAGGTGCTCCGGCTGACGTACACGAAGGCGGACGACCTGCGATATGGGGAGAACCCGCACCAGCAGGCGGCGCTCTATCGCGATCCGGCTTCGACTGGCCAGACGGTGGTGAATGCCCGGCAACTGCACGGGAAGCAACTGAGCTACAACAACATCAACGATGCCGCGGCGGCGCTGGAGCTGGTCCTGACGCTCAAGCACCTGGACCCCTCGTGCGTGGGGGTGTGCATCGTCAAGCACACGAACCCTTGCGGGGCGGCGATCGCTGCGGGG
>JACMLW010000194.1 GCA_014379385.1 Phycisphaerales bacterium | reverse complement strand
GGGCTTCTTCTTCTCGCACGCCGCGAGCGTGAGGGCGCAGCCGGTGAGGACCAGGAGGAGTCGGGTTGTCGGTCGCATCGTCTTTCCTTCCTTCAGCCGCTTCGCGGCTCGCCCGGATTGGGCCTCTCCAGAATCCTTACGCATTCACGAGGCGGCCGGCTCCTCGTGCGTCGTCACCTTGGTGCCGCGATCAATCCGCTTCATCAGCCCCGCGAGGGTCTTGCCGGGGGCAAGTTCGTGGAACTCGGCGGCGCTGCCGGCGGCCGTCCGGACAAGCCACTGACAGTTCTGTGACCATCGGACGGCGGACGTGAGCTGCTCGACCAGCCGAGTTCGGATGGTCTGCTCGATCGAGCCTAAAGCGCTGGATGCGTGCGGGTCGCCCGTCACATTCGACAATACCGGGCAGCGGGGGGCGCGGATGCTGGTCCGTGCAAGAGCTTCGCCCAGCCGGTCGGCCGCGGGGGCCATGAGGGGTGAGTGGAAGGCCCCGGCGACGGCGAGGGGAGCCGCACGAAGGCCGGCCTTGCCCGCTTCCTCGACCGCGCGTTCGCAGGCGGCCTTGCTGCCGCTGAGGACGACTTGACCAGGGGCGTTGAAGTTCGCGCACACGAGGACTTCGCCCCCCGCGCCTCTCGCGGCGTCGCACACGGCCTGCGCCTGGCCCTCGTCGGCGCCGATAAGGGCGACCATCCCGGAAGGGGTCAGGGCGGCCGCATCCTGCATGGCACGGCCACGGAGCGCCACCAGCTCGAGGCCCTCCTCGAAGGTAAACGCTCCCGCGAGGTGCAGGGCGGTGTATTCGCCGAGGGAGAGGCCGGCGGCGGCCATGATCCGGGCTTCTTCGACGGCGCGATCGGCCCCGGCGCCCCACTGGGCGAGCAGGCCGCGCCAGCAGGCGATGGAGGCAACGTAGATCGCGGGCTGCGAAACATCGGTCTGGTTGAGGCGTTCGGGAGAGCCGGAGAAACAGAGCTCCGAGAGCGGCGCCCCGAGACGACTCCCGAGGAGGCGGTCGGCGAGCGCAAAGACCGACCGTGCCTCGGCCGAGGCGTCGTGCCACGGCTTGGCCATCGCGACGGCCTGGGCCCCCTGGCCGGGGCAGAGGATGATCCGGGGAGCGGTCATGGAGGAATCGTATGGCAAGCGGGGGCGAGCGCCGCCGGATGCGGAGCGAATGGCGCCCTGAAGGGTACGGAGCGGGAGCGAGAAGACGTATGAGGGGGTGTGCGGCTCTACTTCACACGGACAAGATCGAACTCGGCGTGGCTTGAGGCCTTGCCCTTCTTGAGCGAGCGCCACTCCTGCCGCAGATGATCGTGATCCTTCATGATCAGCGACATCTCGCCCATGTACTCGTCGTCGGCGCTCCGGAGGTTCGTCACGCTGTCGAACTCAAAGTCGATCCGGTCGGGCGAACCGGCCTCGGCCCGCATCCGCGGCTGGTTCCCCTGGGCGCAGTAGTGCGTCATGACAAGCGTCGGCCCGTCCATGTGGTAGACGTTGGTCATCTCGTGCTCGCTGCCCGGGAACATGACCTCACGGACGCTGCTCCCCGCCGACGTGACCTTGTACACCACGCCGGGCTGGCGATTGCCGCTTTCATCGAGCATCGCCCACTCGCCCTCCAGCTGCTTGACGCGGTCAAGAAGCACGGACTGCTGGGCGGGGGTCGCGGGCGAGACCACGCGGGCGTGGCCGGCGCTCCCGCACCCATTTACGAACAGAACGGTGGCGGCCGTAGCGCACAACGCAATCCAAATGACGGGCTTCGACATGGCGGGATCTCCTCTTGGATCCGCAGCCTACCGCGCCGGCCGCGTTGCTCCAAGTCGTGCGTCCGGCGTGCGATCACGAGGAACGTTCGCCCGACGGCACCCTCAGTGCGGCACCGGCGTCTTCGCCGCGGCCCGTGTCCGGGTGTTGTCCAGCGTGTTCATAAAGTTGATGTAGGCGTCGTACGGGGAGTCGTACGGACTGAAGTACTTGTGCACGTCGCCGTCGGCCCAGTACTTGGTGCTCATGTAGTAGAAGTGATCGCTGGTCGTCAGCTTGCGCCAGTCGTCCAGCAGGTAGCGGGCCTCCGCGAGTTCGTGGGCATCGCCGGACTTCTCCGCCGCGGCGAGGCGCTGCTTCACGGCCCGCTCCAGCCGGTAGGTCTCCTGCAGCGCGTTTGACTGCATGGAGTTGCCGAGCCAGGCGGAGAGATCCCGCTCGGTATCGGCCCACGAGATCATGTGCGGCACGTCGTAGACGCCCGCGGTGTCGTAGCGCTCGATCGCCTCGCTGGGGGTGCAGAAGTCGTTGTGGCCGGGGTTCGCGTCGAAGACCTTCTCGGGCATGGCGTCGAGGAACTTGAAGATCCCCGTGTCGTCCCACTGGTGCTCGCCGAACGTCTCATAATCCATGAACAGGTTGCACAGGTGGCCGTTGCCGTTGATCTGGTTCACCCAGCCCGCGAACTTCTCCGCCGTCAGCGGCCACTCGTTCCACCCGCGGTTGCCGAAGCGGAACGCGATGTCGTCGCTGAGTCGGTAGTTCTTCGTGAGCACCGTGAACGGCCGTCCCGTCGCGCCGATGCCCGTGTGCGGCGGCCGGTACGGAAAGTTCGGCGAGCGCCCGCCGAGCACCGGGTCCCAACCCTCCGACAGAATCCCCATGAATCGCGGCTTCGCCGCGGCGTCGGTCTTCGCGGCCCCGTACGCCTTCATCGAGGCCACGTACTGGGCCACCTCGTTGTTGTACGTGAGCTCGGTGTTGCGGAACACCTTCGGGGTCTGCCCGAAGAGCTCTTGGATCTTCTTGGTGTGCAGGTCAACCTGGGCCGTAAACTCCTCGCGCGAGTAGAGGAACGAGAGCGAGTGGTAGTACGTCTCGCCGATAAACTCGCAGCACCCGGTCTCGGCCAGGCGCTTGAAGAGGTCCAGTACATCGGGCGCAAACTCCGCGAGCTGGTCGAGCACCACGCCGGTGATCGCGTAGCTGATGCGGAAGTTACCCTTGTGCCGCTTCACCAGGTCGAGCATCAGGCTCGTCGCGGGCCGGTAGCACTTATTCGCCACCTTGCGGCAGATGTCCCCGTTCTTCTGCGTGTCGAAGTAAAAGTGCGTGGTGTCGAACACCGTGTACCGCCGCAGGCGGAACGGCTGATGTACTTGAAAGTAAAGAACGACGGATGCCATGGTGCAGGGTAGAGGGCTCTGGGTTCAGGGATGAGGGAAGAGCCAAGTGCTGTGCGTAATCCCTCCGCTCTCGCCACTGCGCTTCCCTGAGACCTCGCCCCTCCGCCCTCAACCCTATTTGATCGTGGGTATCCACGCCGCCAGCACGTCACGCGCGGCGGCGAGATCGCGCTGGTCGATCATCTCCGCAACCGTGTGGATGTAGCGGGTCCCCACCACAATCCCGACCGCTCGGGCTCCCTTGGTCGCCATCTGCGCCGCCGCGGCGTCCTGCCCGCCCCGCATCAGGATCGTCCGCTGCGACGGGATGCCATGCTGCTCCGCCACCGCCTCGATGTCGTCGATCAGCCGGTGGTCGGAGATGAATGAAGCGTCCATCACGTGCAGGCCGAAGCCCTTGCCGTGCGTCGTCACACACTCGTCGCATGGCACGCCCGGCGTGTCGCACGCGAGCGTCACGTCCAGCCCCACCCCGATGTCCGGGTCCACTCCGAAGCTCGCGGCCTTCGCGCCCCGCAGCCCCACCTCTTCCTGCACCGTGAACCCGACATACAGCTCGCACGCGTGCCCCGCGCCCGCACGCTCCATCGCCCGCACCGTCTCGATCCCCAGCCAGCACGCCACACGGTTGTCCAGCGCCTTGGACACGATCTTGTCGCCCACCTTGGTCAGCGGCTCGTCGAGGACCACGTAGTCGCCGATCCGCACCAGCTTCCGCGCCTGCTCGGCGCTCAGTCCCATGTCAACGATGAACTCCTTCACCTCGGGGATCTTCTTCTTGTCTTCTTCGGTCGCGATGTGGATCGGCCGCCCACCCGGCGACATCACGGCCTTGTAGTCGCCCGTGCGCGTGCATACCAGCACGCGCCGTGCAAACAGATTGCGCGTGTCGAACCCGCCCACGTTGTTCACCCGCAGGAAGCCGTTCTCGTCGATCCCCTTCACATAGAACCCGATCTCGTCCATGTGGCACAGCAGCATCACCTTGGTCGGCGCCTTGCTCGCGGCGATCACGCCGGCCGAGCCCCGCCGCTTCACCGGCGCCGGCTGCTTCCGCTGGCCGCGCGGCCCGCGCCTGCACACCAGCGACCCCAGCGGATCGACCCGCACCTCGTCGAACAACCCCTCCACCTCGCGCTCGATCACGGCGCGTACCCGCTCCTCGCGTCCGGGCACGCCCGGTGTTTCACACAGGCGCTTGAGCAGGTCGATATTGAGCTGGTTCGTCTGGGAACTCGTCCGCATGGGCTTGTTGGTTGGCATAGCGGGCAATAGATTACCCCCCGCGGGCCCGCCGCGTAGGCAGAATCTTTGGCCCCGTCCCGTACACTCGCCCCGATGGCGAAACCCCCGCCCCGCGGAGCCCTATTCCCACCGCACGACCGGCTCTGGCGGGTGGCCATGCCCCTGCTGATGCTCCTCGTAGCCGCCGTTCACCTTCCGGGAGTCCTCGCTGGCGGGTTCACCGACTGGGACGATACCGCCTACATCCTCACGAACCCCGCCATGCGTTCCCTCGCGGGCCTGGGTCAACTCTGGACGTCCCCCGCCGGCGAGCAGTATTACCCCCTCACCTTCACCACCTACTGGCTGGAGTACCGCCTCTGGGGCATCAGCCCCACCGGTTACCTCGCCACCAATCTCGCCCTCCACCTCTTGGGAATCTGGCTGGTCGGCCGCCTCGCCTTGGTCCTCGGCCTGCGAGCTGGCCCCGCTTTCCTCGTCGCCGCCCTCTTCGCCCTCCACCCTGCCCAGGCCGCCACCGTCTTCTGGATCGCCGAGCGCAAAAGCCTCCTCGCCCTCGCCTTGCTCATCCTCTCCATCCTCTCCTGGGTCCGTGCCTCCCCGAACCCCAAGCCCCTCCCCTGGCTCGCCCTCAGCGCCTTCCTCTTCACCGCGGCACTCCTTTCCAAGACGCAGGTCATCGGCCTTCCCATCGGTCTCGTCCTACTCGATTGGCTCGTGCTGCGGCGTCCGATTGGGCGCGCACTCGTCCGCGCGATCCCCATGCTCGCCCTCTGCCTTGCCGCGGCGTGGGTCACCATCTCTTTCGAGCAGAAGTTCATCGACACCTCCGTCGCGCCCTGGGCCCCTGAACTCCCCGAGCGCCTCCAGCTCGCCGGCGCCACCCCGTGGTGGTACCTCGCAAGGCTCTACACCCCCTCGCTCCCATCGATCGTCCATCCCGAGTTCCCCATCGACCGGTCCAGCGTTCTCTGGTGGCTGCCGCTCGCCTGGGGTCTCACTCTTGCCGCGGCCCTACTCATCCGATCCGTCAATCGCCGCGCCGATGACCAGGTCACCTGGGCCCGCCTCACTTGGGGCCTCGCGTACTTCGCCCTCATGCTCGCCCCCGTCTCCGGACTCGTGGTCTACGGCAACATGGCGATCACCCATGTCGCCGATTATTTCGTCTACCTCGCCGCCCCCGGGCTCTGGATCGCCGTAGTCGCCGCGGCATCCCACCTCGCTTCGCGCCGGCCACAAACCGCCAAGCCCCTCTTCGCCGCCGCGACCGTCTTTCTCGTGTTCGCATCCGTTCAGGTCGTCAGGTCGGCCCCGATCTTCACGAGCGGCCTGGCGTTCTGGTCGCGCGCCCTTGAAGTCGCGCCCGAGTCGTACGGCGCCCACCTCGGCATGGGACAGGCCCTCGCCAAAGCCGGTCGCTACACAGAAACCACAGCGCACTTCCAGCGCGCCATCGATCTCCGTCCCAACTGGGTCGATGCCTACGCCCTGCTCGGCAATGCCCTGCTCGCTTCGGGCGACCTCGCCGCCGCCGAGGCAACCTACACGCTTGCCCGCGAGCACACTCCCGGCTCCACCGACATTCACTTCGGGCTCTCCCAGATCTACGAGCGAACCAACCGGCCGCGCGAAGCCCTCGCCCTCTACGAATCGGTCGTGCAGGCCGACCCTGCTAACGTTGACGCGCTCCTCGCCCTTGGACGCCTCTCGCTCGGGTTCGGCCGCTACTCAGAGGCGGAGCAGCACTTTCGCGCTCTCGTTGCTCTCCGGCCCGACCTCCCCCTCGCCTCCCTTGGCCACGTCACAGCGCTCCGTCGCCTCGGCCGCCACGCCGACGCGGTCACCGCGCTCAGCGCCGCACGAAACCATCATCCGAGCGACGCGGCCCTCGTCAACATGCTCGCGATCATCCTCGCCACGTCCTCCGATGATCGCGTCCGCGACCCGGCTCGTGCCCTCGTACTCGCCCGCCGCGTCGTCTCTCTCTCGGGCAACTCGCCCGACGCCCTCGACACACTCGCCGCTGCCCAAGCCGCATCCAATCTTTTCGATGACGCCGCCCGCACCTCCGACCTCGCGGCACAGGCTCACGCCGCCAGCGGCCATCAGGCCGCCGCCGCCGAGAGCGCCCGCCGAACTGGCATGTACAGGTCAGGTCAGGCTCTCCGCGAGTAGCGCGCACACAAGTGGCTGGCGCAGATCGCTGCAAAGCTGACTCGCGGCGGGAGTTATGTCTATTTTCATGGTGCGCGCCGCAGCGCACACACGTGAACGATGCCGGAAGTATCGTTCTCTGGTTCAGCGGCCCCTGGCGCCCGCGCCCTTTATCGCTTCTTCCATTGCATCGGAGCCCCTCATGTCCGCCAGACCCAGCCCCTCCCTGCCCCCCCACCCCGTCCGCCCCCGCCACCCGCTCCTCGTCGCGCTGTTCCTGCTCGCCGCGGTTTTCCTTCCGGCCTGCTCCACGCCGCCGACTCTCAGCGGCCCGGACAGCTACGCCGTCGGTACGTCATCTACCTATACCGAGAACCGCGTCCTGTATCTTGACGATCCCGTGCCGGGCGAACCGCTGCGCAACCTACTCCATCCGTATCAGGTCCTCGACCGCTACCGCGCCACTCTCAGCCGTGACTTGCAGCCCGGCGACTTCGACGACCTCTCTGGCGCTTCCGTTGTTCTCTCAAGTCAATCACAGTTCCTCGAGCACAACGACCCCCTCGCCGTCATCGTTTCCGGCGTCTGGCTCCCCGAAAACATGCGCGGCCGACGGGACATCGCCGTCCTCCTTGACCTGGAAACCTCCTCCGACTCCGGGCCCCAGTCGATCGTCGTTTTCTATCAGCGTGAAGTTCCCGGCGGCCAGCTCCTGAGCTTCCGCGACCTCCTTGTCTACTTCGACCCCCTCTGGGATTCCGCCTTCGCGCCCCACTTCCGCCTGCGCGTGCTGGACGTCTCCTCAGAGCGCAACCAGCGCACCCGCGAGCTGCTCGACCGCGTGTCGCAGTCTTCATCCGCGGTCGGCGCCCTCATTCCCCACCCCGCCGTGCCCGGGATCGCCCTCGCCATCGAGGCGGCTCGCCAGCTCATCGCCAGCCGCGAGAACTCCGTCCTGCTGGATTACACCGTCCAGCTCTACTCGCGACATCAGGCCGACCTCGCCGGCGGCGCCGACCTCGGTGTTCTGCGCTCGGGGAGCTGGCTCGCGCTCGGCCGGCCCGGCGGGCGCGGCAGCGACTTCTGGCAAGCCCCATTGGTCATCGATCGCGCCTCGGGCCAGGTGTACCAGCGATCCGTGAGCCAAACCGGAACCGAGATCGGTTCGCCCGTCATGGCCCCCTACTTCCTCATCTCTGTCTCCGCCGCCGATGTCCAGATCCCCCGGGCCGTCCTCGAACGCTCCGAAGACCTCCGCCAGCTCCTCCGCGCCACCAACAGCGCTGCTGATTCCGGCTCGCTCCTCGCCGCGGCCGATGCCCTCGCCGGCTCCATCCGCGTCTACACCGCCGAGCGACGCCTCAAGCGATTCCGCTCAGTCGCGGCCATGGACGAACTGATGAACGTGCTTCTGGCGCACGAGTCGCTCGTCGGCCGCAACCTCCCGGGGCTGCTCCTCCCCGCCGACCTCCAGTCGATCATGTTCCTCCTGCGACAGCTCACCGGGCGGCCGGACCTGAACACATCGAGCGCAACTTCTTGGTGGTTCGATGAAGGGGGCGCCTCGGGCCGCATCATCGACGCGCCAGAAACCAGACTTGGCTTCAAGTGGGCGCCGGCCCAATAGGTTCGGCACACGGCTTGGGTACCCCTCCGCTCTGCGGCGGATGATCGATCCGACTTTGCCGATGCAAGTGATTCGCCCCCGAACACCTATCAGACTCTCACCATGACCAGCACACTCTCCGCCCGGCTCGCCGCCCCCATCCGGTTCTACCTCATCTTCCGCGCCCAGCCGTCGATCGATTCCGCCGCCCTCGGGGCGCTGCTCATCGACCTCCATGGCGCGCTCTTTCGTCGCTCGATCGCCATGACGCCCCCGACAACCGAGCACGAGTTCACGCTCCACATGAACTTCCCGGCCGCGGCCCATTTGAGCTGGTCCCTTGACGTGCGCCTCGTCCCCGAACTGCTCTTGCCCGTCGCGCCCGCTCCGGAACGACGACTCCTGATGCTTGGGTCGCACCTCGTCCACCCGCGCGTGGACTCGCTCCTCCCATCCATCCCAATCGTGCGAGCACGGTTCAGCGCGGCCCTCGGTGATTCCCTCGACGGTCTGCTTGATTCGTCGCCCGACGACGCCAGCGCCCCCGGGTATGCCGGCGCCATCTCGCTCATGCGTTCCCCGTAGCGAGCCGCCGCCTACACCCGCGTCCCCCGCGCCGTCAGCCTCTCCCACAGCAGAAACACCGGGAACCCCGCCGCGAGAACCCCCAGCCACACGATCGTCGTCGGCACATCGGCGCCCGGTGTCCACGTCGACACATCCTGCGTCACCGAGAACACGGTCATCGCCAGCGCGCTGAGCACGAACACCGCCGGCACCACCGGATACCCCGGGCACCGGAACGGCCGCTCCACGCCCGGCCGCTTCGCTCGCAGAATGAAGATCGCCGCGCCCGCGAGCCCATAGAAAATCCACATCGTGAACACGAATCCCTCGGCCAGGCTGGCGAAACTGCCCCCCATCGTCCACACCGCCAGGCACGATAAACCGCACTGGACCCACAGCGCGACCGCCGGCGTCTGGCGCGTCGGATGCACCCGCCCCAGGAACCTGAACAGCAGCCCGTCGCGCGCCTGAGCAAATGTCACCCGCGCCCCCGTCATCACTGATGAATGGCTCGACCCCATCGTGGACACGATCACCAGCACCGTCACCGCCGTTCCCGCCGCCGCTCCCAGCAGCCGCTCCATCACCAGCGGCGCGACCGTCTCCGCCCCTCGGATCTCCTCTAGCGGCAGCATCCACAGGTACACAGCGTTCACCGCTAGGTACAACCCCATGATCCCCAGCGTCCCCACCAGATACGCCCGCGGCAGCGTCCAGCGCGGCCTTTCCACTTCCCCCGCGATCGCCCCCACATCGCTCCACCCGTCGTAGGTCCAAAGCACCGCCGCCATGACCGGCACGATCGCGACCAGAAAACCCGGATTGCCCTCCAGGGGCGAGCCCGCGAAGTTCGCGCCCGATCCCTTCCGCAGCGCCAGCGCCAGCACCACGATCGCCGCCAGCGCCCCCACCTTCAGCGCCGTCAACACCATCGCCAGCCGCGTTCCCTCCCGCACGCCCCACGCGTTGATCCCCGTCAGCACGATCAGCACCAGGGTCGTCTCCAGCGGCACCGACCACGACACCCCGATCAGCCCGTTGAAGTAACGCACCCCGATCACCGCGATCCCCGCCGCGGCATATGGCTTGGAGATCAGCATGTACGTCCACCCGAAAACGAACGCCACCCCGCGCCCGTACCCCTCGCGCAGGAACACGTACACGCCGCCCGAGCGCGGGTACATCGTCGCCATCTCCGCGTACGTGAGCGCCCCCAGCAGCGACAGCACGCCTCCCGCCGCCCACATCCCCAGGATCACCCACGGATCGCCGAGGTGCTTCGCGATCTCCGTCGGTGTCTGGAAGATCCCGCTCCCCACCATCACCCCGACCATCACCGCCACCGCGCCCCACAGCCCGATCTTCCGTGGGAGGTCGGGAACTCCAGGACCAGCTCCTTCAATGCGTGTGTCGCTCACAGGCCGCGAGTCTACGGCATGTTCGCTCCTGGGTGGCCCGCCGCTCCGCGCCAGGTTCTCGCCGAAACTCATTCCAAATGCGGATCCGAGCCCGCCGCCGCAGCGGGTACGCTTCCCCATGCACACGGTCAGCCACCGACGCCGATGGGTCGCCCCGCTCCTGGTCATCCTCGCCGCGCTGGCGATCCTCGTTCCTTCTGGCCGCGTGGCGGCGCAGGTCACCTACCCTGCGCGCCCCGCCGAGGGCGAGTCGATCGTCGATGAAGCCAATCTGATCGACGCCGCCGACGAGACCGCGATCCGCGCCATCGCCGCCAAGCTCCTGCCCGATAAGGACATCGCGATCATTGTCGTGACCGTCGAGTCGCTCGCGCGCCACAACGCCGCGGGACAATCGATCGAGTCGTACGCCACCGGACTCTTCAACCACTACGGCATCGGAACGAAGGCTCGCAACTACGGCGTACTCCTGCTCGTTTCGCAGGCCGACCGCAAGGTCCGCATCGAGCTTGGCGACGCCTACTCCCGTGACCGCAACGACGCCGCAATGCAGATCATCAGCACCGCGATCATCCCGGAGTTCCGCCGCGGCGACTCCTCGCAGGGCATCCGCGCCGGCGTCGAATCGCTCGACCAGATGGCCCGGCGCGAAGCCGTGCCCCTCACGATGGGCGGTCAGCCCACCAACGCCCCATCGCCCGCGACGCTCCCTTCGGGTACAGCAAACAATCAATCGCCGGCCGAAGCCAGCCAGCCCGTCGGTGGTGGGGGCGGGCTGCTGAATCTGTTCGGCTGCGGCACGCTGCCGATCATCATTCTCGTGGTGCTGGCCCTCACCATCGGCCGGCGCCTCTTCGGCGGTCGCCGGGCGCCAACGTACGGCTACGGCGGCCGCTCACGCTCCGGGAGCATGTTGCCCGGCATGCTCCTCGGCTACGGGCTCAGCCGGCTCGGCGGTGGTGGCGGTTCGGGGTTGGGCGGGCTGGGAGGTCTCGGCGGAGGCGGCTTTGGCGGCAGGGGAGGAGGAGGGGGATTCGGCGGCAGCAGCTTCGGCGGCGGTCGCTCATTCGGCGGCGGGTTCTCCGGTGGCGGCGGCGCTACCGGGTCATGGTGAGAAGGAGACGATCATGCCCACGCTCGCAGCTTTCGGTGAAGACCAGCGCCGCGCCATCGAGGCCGCGGTTGACGCCGCCGAGCAGAAGTCCGCCGCCGAGATCGTCGTCAGCATCGCCGAGCGATCCGGACGCTACGACCGCGCCGAGGACATCTTCGGATTCCTCATCGGCCTCGTCGCGGTCAGCGTCGCCTGGCTCATCTGGCAGCGTGTCGAGCCCGACACCTCCGACTGGGTTCCCGGTTACGCCGTCAGCATGGGCCTCGTCGCCGTGCTCATCATCCTCGCGCTCTGGACCGTTCTCGGCGCCGCCGTCGCCTCCGCCGTACCCGCGCTCTCTCGCGCCTTCGTCGGTCGGCGGGAGATGTCCGAGGAGGTCCGCCGCCGCGGCATCGAGGCCTATCACCTCATGCGGGTCGGCACCACCCCCGAAGCGCACGGCATCCTTATCTATGTCTCGCTCTTCGAGCACATGGTCTGGGTCTCCGGCGACGACGCCGTCAATGCCAAACTCGGCGAGAAGGCCTTCCAGGGCTACGGCGACCAGATCGCCGCGGGCTTCCGCGCCGGAACGCCCGTTGACGCGATCGTGCAGGCCGTCCGCGAGATCGGCGACATGCTCGCGCCGCACTTCCCGCTCGGCGCGGCGAACCCGGACCAGCTCCCCAATACCGTCCGTGTGATGACCTGACCGTTCGCGCCTAGCGAGGCTGGTTCGGCGTCACCGGCCTCGCGCCGTCACCGGCGGGGCTCGCCGGCTGCGTCGGCGCGCCGCCCGTGTTTGCCGCGGGCGGCGAGAGCAGATCCACGCGCTCGGGCGCCACGATGTTCAGCCGCAGCGCATCGTCGTACCGAGCCTTCCCAACCACGCCGACCACGCGTCCGATCTTCCCCTCAATTTCGAGCTCCGCCCTGCCCGCGACATACCCCAGCGTGCGGGGGAACCCCGCGTCCACCGAGATGATCCGGTACATCAGCGGGAGCCGCTTGCCGTCGTACACCGTGCTCGGCGCCAGCTTGCCGACGAGCGCGTAGATGCGGTTGAGCGTCGCCATCTGCTGCGCCACCACGTCGCCGCGCTTCTCGAACCTCTGGTTCGCGTCCGCCGCGCTCTGCAGCGAGGTCTGCAGATCCTGACGGATCTTGAGAACCTCGAGGCGTGCCCGGAGGAAGTCGGCCGTCCGCTGATCCTCGGGCGTCGTCCCCAGTTCGCCCAGAACGCGGTTGAACTCCGCGATCACGCTGTCCACCTCGGCCTCGCGGATCGGCTTGGTCCGCGCTTCCTCGTACAGCGACGCCAGCGAATCGATCGACGCGAGTTGGCGGTTCTCGGCCGTATCCGCCGGTGGTGCGATGGGCTTCGTGCCGCCCTCTTCCACGGGGGCCTCGCCCGCCGGATTCGCCGCGGGGTCGAGCACCGGCTGGGTCGGGGTCGTCGTCGGCTGCGCTGGCGTGGTCGTTGCGCCGCCCGGCTCGACGGGGATCGGGATTGTGCCCGCCGGGCTCTGGATCCCGGTCGCCGCGGGCTTGTTTGGATCGGTCGCGCCCGCCGGTGGATTGGTGGCCGGAGTCGGCTTTGCCTCGGCCGGCCTCGTCCCAGCGGGCTTGGTCTCGGCCGGCTTCGCCGGCGCGATCCCCATCTCTTTCTCGTGCGCGGCCGCCTCTTGAGGCGTCGCAGGCCGGATCGCCTCTGGCTTCAGGAACCCGCGAGCCTCGGCCGGCGCCGCTACCAGGTATCCATACACGCGGCCGTCGGCCGTCTTGAGCGTCTCGCTGGTCGCGAACTTCGTCCCCGTGGGCAGGTCGTTCTCGAGCAGGAACCACCAGTTGCCGCGCTCGCCGCCCGCCGAGTTGGCGGCCATGAGTCGCGTTGGCTTGGCCAGCGTCACGGTCGAGCCATCAACCGTCGCCTCTTCGGCCTTCACAAACGCCGACATCCCCGGCAGATACTGCACGCGCACCCAGTCGTTCATCGCGCCATCCACCCGCACGATGGTCCCGGCCTTGAGCGTCTTGACGCCGTAGTACGGCAGCCCGGCGCCCGCCTTCATCAGCACGTTGTCCGCGGTGACCACCGCGTAGTACGGCTCCGTCGCCTTCCCCGCCGGCTGGGCGTGCGCAGCACCCGCGGCGGCGCCGGCGATCAGCATGACGGCCGCGC
>JACMLW010000017.1 GCA_014379385.1 Phycisphaerales bacterium | reverse complement strand
TGCTTCCGCCCGCGCGGCCGCGCAACGAGGGCTTGGTTTCGCTATGCATCATCCGTACCGCCTGCTTCTACTACATACATCAAGCCAATACATCAAGCAAACCCGTGCTCTCTCTTTCCTGCTCCCCGCTCTTCCGCCGAGCCCCGCTTCCACTGCGCCATGATCCGATCCAGCAGCACCGCGGCCTCGTCCCAGGTCCGCGCCAGCGCCGCCGAGATCGGATTCACCTCATCCGGGAGCGGGTCCGAGATCAGCAGATGCACTAGCGCCGGCAACTCGGGCGCATCGAGCGTGATATAGAGGCTCGGCCCCCTCTCCCGCTTCAGCACCCAGCGATAGATCGCCCCGCTCTCCACGTTGAGCACCAGCGGCTTCCCGAACTTCTCGTTCATGGCCAGGCGGACTTCATCACGGATCGTCGGCGAGTCCATAGACCTTTACTATGCGATCCGAACAGCGCTCGAAGACCTAGCAGTCGGGCGTATTTGTCCCTCTTTATGGCCCCCTGCTCAGCCGCAGCTGGAGCTGCAGCTTCGCAAGAACCGACACCGCCTCCGCCATGGTCCGCATCACCACCGATTGCACCGGATCAACGCCGCCCGAGCCCGGGTCCGAGATGATCACATGCGCCAGGCTCGGCATCTCCGGCGAATCCAGAGTCACGTACACATGCAGCCCATTGGCCCGCCCAAGTTTCCAACGGAACAGCGGGCCCGACTCTGTGTCGAGAATCGCGGGATCACCGAACGCCTCGGTGAACAACGACGCCACCTGGTCGCGGAACGACGGCATCCCCAACTCTCGCGGCCCCAGCGCGCCACCGCCACGCGGGCGCGGCCCCATTCACGCCCTCGAAATCGCCTCTAAAGCGGGTTGCCTGTTTGTGCCCCGGTGGCTTGCTATCGCAATCGCCGCGCCGGGATCCCCACCACCGTGCCGCCCGCCTCGACATCGCGCACAACCACCGCCCCCGCGCCAATGACCGCTCGCGCACCGATAACCAAACCGGGGAGCACGCGCGACCCCAGCCCCACCAGCGCATCGTCCTCCACACGCACGCGCCCGCCCAGCAACGCCCCCGGCGCGATATGGACGTTCAGACCAACCATGCACTCGTGCTCCACAACCGCGCCCGAGTTGACGATCGCGTGGTGGCCGATCGTCGCCAGCGTATGAACCATGGCCCCCGGCCCCACAAACGCCCCGGCCCCGACGTGCGCCGATGGCGCCACGATCGCCCGCGGATGAACCACCGCCGGGCTCCGGCCCCGCGCCTCAAAACCGGCCTCCGACAGCCCCCGCAGCACGCTCTTCCGCAGCGCGAGATCGCCCAGGCCCATCACCCACTGCTGGACGCGCTCAATCTTCGTGGTATCGCGCAGCGGACCCGCATACGGAACCATGCGCCCCGACAGCTCGCGCCGGCCGAGCACCGCCTCGCGATCATCATCCAGAAAACCGGCGATGGTCATCCCCGCCAGCAGCACCGCCTCCGCCACTACCAGCGCGTGCCCGCCCCCGCCTATCAAGATGATCCCGCTCTCTGGCATCGCCGCATGATACCGCGGCCGCCCACATGTAAACGCGCGCATCCGAGCCCGAAGCGCGAGCGAGGGCCAGCGACCGTTTCACAGCAGCGCGAGCCGATTCCCCCCACCCGCGCGCATCCCAATCCTGAAATGTTTGTTCTCTCCGTGACCTCCGTGATCTCCGTGTTTCAACTCCGCCTCCTCGCCTGCGCATTCGTCTCTGTGACCCCTCTGTGCTCTCTGTCGTGAACTGCCTTCCTCCCTTCACCGCCCAAACCGAAACAACCTCAGCTCACTCGGTCGCCCGCTCTTCATTACCTCCACGACCAGCCCCGCCCCGATCAGCGCGAACGTCATTCCGTTCCCCCCAAATCCAAGATTGAACAGCACCCCCGCGTGTTCCGGGCTCTCTCCGATATACGCCAGCCCATCGCGCGTCTCGCCAAATGTCCCCGCCCATCCCATCTCCGCTTCCACCTCGGAGCCCGTGAACAGCTCGCGCGCACGCTCCGCCAGTCTCTTGCATTTGCGAGCGATCAGCGCGTCGCGCGCCCCCGCCTCCACGATCGGCTCGTCCTCGCCCCCCACGATCGCCCGCCCATCCCCCGTGCTCCGCACATACAGGTACGGCCGCGCCGACTCCCACACCACGCAGCGCGGCGGGAACGTCCCGCTCCGCCCCCCACCCGGCTCGCCGCGCACAGGCGCCGTCGCCATCGCGTACGTGCTCATCAGCTCGACGACCGGCTCCTTGAACATCCCCGCCGCCTCGTACCCCGTGCATACCACAGCGTGCTTCGCCCGCACCGTCGGCCCCGCCTCCGTCCGTGCGATGATCCCCTCGCCGCGCCGTTCAAGCTCGGTCACGCACGTCGCCCCATGCACCCGCACCCCCATCCCCACGCACCGATGCAGCAGCGCGTGCGCCAGCCGGTACGCGTTCACCGTCGCGGCATTCGTCGAATAGATCGCATCCCCCTTCCCGCCTTGGCCACCCCTGATCCCGAATCTCACGGCCACTTCCCCGCCCTTCACCACCTCCGCCTTGATCCCGGCACTCTGCCGCAGCCGCACCTCCTCAGCAAATCCCTCCGCGTCCTCCGCGCTCGAGGCCACATACAGGCTCCCCACGCGGCGCAGCTCACAATCAACACCCTCCACCCCTTCGATCTCCTGCACCAGCACCGACAGCTCCCCGATCGCGTCGTAACACAACCGGTACGCCAGCGCCGCATCCTCGGCCCCTATGAGCCCCCCCAGTTCCGCCAGCGGCGTGTCGATCTCGTACTGCATGATCGCCGTGCTCGCGGCCGTGCTCCCTCGCGCCGCGTTACGTTTGTCCAGCACGATCACCGACATCCCCGCCTGTGCCGCCCGGTACGCCGTGAGCGCGCCTGTGATCCCCGCGCCCACCACCAGCACATCGCACGACGCATCACCCGCCAGCGGCGCGTGCGACATCACCGGCCCGTCCCGCACCACGAAATACGGCTCGCCAGATCGAAGGTCCATACCCCTCCCTCTTGATGTTGCTCAACCGAGCCCGAAGCGCCAGCGAGGGCCCGCACCCGCTTCACAAAGAGCGCGAGCCGAGTTCCCCGACCCCCGACTGCTACTTGGTTACATCAACCTGTCGGAAGGGCCACAGGCGCCAGTATGCCCCGATGAGCTCTGCGTGGCCAGTGATCTCGTACTGAACATAAAGACCATGGGAGCGCGACACTCTGGCGTAGTTCAGGTGAACCGACAGCCCCGTGTTCGCGTGCGGCGTTAACTCGGCGATCACGTCAGCCTTGGAGATACAGGAAATCGCATAGCCCCCGCACAATGCAATGAAAACGACATCGGCCAAACAACCCAAACCCGCGGTTCGCTTCGAGATCATCGGTAGCTCGTCTCCAGAGGATCTACCCACCTTCCGTTCTCTTCTGCGAGGTTCAGCAGCCCCACCGCGTCTCTCCGTGTCCTCCGTAAACTCCGTGTTTCACGTCTTGCTCTGCCTCTGTGCTCTCTGTGAACTCTGTGGTGAATCCTCTCATCATCCCACCGCCATCCGCGCCCCAAACCCCGTCTCGCGCTCCAGCATCCGCGCGATCCGCAGCAGCCGCGACTCATCGAACGCCGGCCCCACGAGCTGCATCCCCACCGGCAACTCGCGCCCGTCCACCGTTCCAAACCCGCCCGGGATTACGATCCCCGGCAACCCCGCCAGGTTCACGCCCACGGTGTACACGTCCTCGAGATACATCGCGAGCGGGTCGTTCATCTTCTCCCCGATCTTGAACGCTGGCGTCGGCGACGACGGCATCAGCAGCGCGTGGCACCCCTGCTCGAACGCGGCGTCGTAATCACCCTTGATCTTCCGGCGCACCTTGAGCGCCGTCGTGTAGTACGCGTCGTAGTACCCGCTCGAGAGTACGTGCGTCCCCAGCATGATGCGCCGCTGCACCTCACGCCCGAACCCCTCCGCGCGCGACTTGCTGTACAGATCCTCGAGATCCTCGCGCGGCGCCAGCTTCGCGCGATGCCCGTAGCGGATCCCATCGAACCGCGCCAGGTTCGACGACGCCTCCGCCGGGTTGATGATGTAGTACGCCGCGATCCCGTGCGGTGTGTGCGGCAGGTCAACCTCCACGGCCCGCGCGCCCAGACCTTCGTACACCTTCACCGCGCGCTCCACCGCCCCCGCCACCGATGGATGGTTCGCTTCGCTCTTTGCCTGCCGCGGCACACCGATCGTCAGCCCTTCCACGCCCCTTTCGAGCTCCGCGCCAAAGTCCTCCGGGGGGCGCTGCGCTGACGTGGAATCGTGCGGGTCGTGCCCGCACAGCACGTTCAGCATCGCCGCGCAGTCCGCCACCGTCCGCGTGAATGGCCCGATCTGGTCGAGGCTCGAGGCGAACGCCACCAGCCCGTACCGCGACACCCGCCCGTACGTCGGCTTCATCCCCACGATGTTGCACAGCCCCGCCGGCTGGCGGATCGAGCCCCCAGTGTCCGATCCCAGCGACGCCGGCACGATCCCCGCCGCCACCGCCGCGGCACTCCCCGAGCTCGACCCGCCTGGCACCCGCTCCGGGTCCCACGGGTTCCGGGTAGGCCCGAATGCCGAGTGCTCCCCGCTCGAACCCATCGCAAACTCGTCCATGTTGCACTTGCCGATGATCACCGCGCCGGCCTCCATCAGCCGCGCCGCGGCCGTGCAGGTGTACGGCGAGCGGTACTCGGCCAGGATTTTGGAGCCGCACGTGGTCTTGCCGTAATCGAGCGCCGGCGAACCCAGGCACATGTTGTCCTTGAGCGCGATCGGCACCCCTCCCAGCGGGCCCGCCGGCTGCCCGCCCGCGATCGCCCGGTCCACCGCCCGCGCCTGCTCGATCGCCCGGTCCGGGAACAGTTCAAGGAAGATGTTGAGCCGCGGGTTGATCGCCGTCGCGCGGTCGAGCGCCTCGCGTGTCGCCTCCACGGCGCTCATGCGTTTGTGGGAGATCGCATCGCGTAGCTCGGTCACGGTCGGCAGGGGCGGGTGCATGTCGCCAAAGCGTAGCTGCGGGCCGTCCGCCGGAGAACAAACAAAGGCCGCCCGCTCCTTGTCGGAACGGGCGGCCGCGAGGATCACAATCAGTACCGAAGCGAGCGGCGCTGATTAGGCGCGGCGGCGACGGATGGCAACCAGCCCGCCGAGGCCCAGGAGGGCCGCGGACGCGGGAGCCGGGACAATCAGCGACAGCACGGAGCCGTCGGCGATGGACTGCGTGTTGAAGCTGTGCAGGACGTTGTTCTGAGCAGCGTTGCCGGGGTTGGCGACGTAGCCGATGGTGGCGCTGCCGCCGTTGTTCACCGCAGCGCCGTCGCTGTAGAACGTGTCCGCGTAGACGTACTGCGCGAGCACATCCCCGACCGAGAAGACCTGGAGCTGGAAGGTCGCCGTGCCGGTGCCCGGCGCGCCGAAGTGATCTTCCTGGTTCCACTGAACGATGAGGACCGGGCCGATCTCCATGTAGTAGATGCCGGAGGTCGCGGCAGTCGTGGGGATGTGGTCGTCCCACAGGGGGAGCATGTAGCCCGTACCGCCGGCAGGCATGCCGGCTGGGACGCCCGTGACGCCGATCGTGGCGTTCGTGAAGCCGATCTGACCGGCGGCGAGCCCGGCGACGGCGGCGCCGTTGTTCCCGAGCAGGACGTTCCCGGCCGGGAAGGCCTGGTTGCCGATTGTGGTGATGATGGCGTGCTCGGAGTCATCGGTGCTATCGATGAACGTGCCGAACGCCGAGATGTCAACGAACGAGCCGGGCAAGTTGTTGACGATGCTGTACTGGGCGTTCGCGGCCGATGCGGCGGCGGCGACGCCAACGAGGGCAAGTAGAACCTTCTTCATGGCTGATCCTCTCTTCGGAATACACAGCTCCACACGAGTTCCCGCGGCACCACGGCCGTGGGCACAAACAGCGATCCTGCCGAAGTGAAGCAAATACGGCGGGATCGCGGGATGACAGAACGAACACACCTGTACCGGATGACGATTCAGATTGTGAAGGACTCTCTCCGAATAGAGAATCTATCGCGGATTGCCCTTGTTTGCAAGCAAGTGCTGAGATGTTGCCGGTTTCACCTAAAAATTGTGGGTCCGGAAATGGTCAATCTGCAGAAGCAATCAACGGATCGATCCAGTGCGCGACCGCTCGTGTAAACATGGGGGCTCTGTCTCCACCCGGTGCCGCTTCAAGCGCGATGGCTTTCTTCCGCTCGGAACCGGTTTCGTTCAGCGGAAGTATGATGGTCCGCAATGCCCGTCGTTCTGCAATGGCTTTTGAGGCTTGGACCCACGAACCCGATTGCCGTCCGGCTTGTCCAGGGGGGGTCACGACGGCGGCGCCACCTTTATATACGGGCGGGGTATCTGGGCGTCCTGATCACGGTGCTCCTGTTCCTGCTGCTGTCGGCGTCGTCGAGCACCATTTCGTACCGGGATCTTGCGGCGGCGGGGGCGTCGAGCTTCCGGGCGATCGCGTACCTGCAGATCGGGCTGATCTGCGTGCTGGCGCCGGTGTTCATGGCGGGGGCGATCGCGCAGGAGGCGAACCCGCAGACGTGGGACATTTTGCTGACGACGCCGCTCTCGCCGTCGCAGATCGTGCTGGGGAACCTGCTTGGGCGGCTGTTCTTCATCCTGGCGCTGCTGGTGTCGAGCATGCCGCTGTTCGCGGTGACGCAGTACTTCGGGGGGGTGCCGGGGACGTCGATCTTTGCGAGCTACCTGATCGCCGGTTGCGCGGCGCTGCTGGTGGCGGCGGCGGCGATCGCGCTCTCGGTGAGCCGGCTGGTTGGAAAGCGGGCGGTGTTTGCGTTCTACGTGTCGGTGGTGTCGTACCTCGCGGTGACCTTCGCGATCGACCGGATCGTGAGCACTGGCGGGGTGACGTACATGACGGCGGTGAACCCGTTCCTGGCGCTGCGGGCGATGCTTGACCCGCCGGGGTATCCGCGCGCGACGGGGCCGATGACCGGGCTGAGCGCGGCGTTCTTGCAGCACCCGGTGACGACGTGGTGTCTGGTCAGCTCGGTATTGAGTTTGTTCTTGATCGGGGCGAGCACGGTGACGGTGCGGATCGGGGGGATCTCCGGACTCGGGGGCCTGAAGGGGCGCGGATCGACGTCCCAAGCGCCCTGGTACCGATGGATGTTCGGGCTGGGGGCGAGCGGATCTGAGTACCGCGCGCCAAAGACCGTGTGGCACAACCCGGTGGCGTGGCGCGAGGCCGCGGCTCGAAACTCGACACTCGGCCGGATGGCGGCGCGCTGGTCGTTCATCGCGCTGGGTGGGCTGCTGGGGCTGGGGATCGTGGTGTACTTCGCGGGGGGGTCCATGCCGAACCGGCTGTTCCGGGCGGTGGTGCTGTACACGGTGGTGGGCGAGTTGGCGGTGATCAGCCTGGTGGCGGTGAACATGGCCGCGACGTCGGTGGCGCGAGAGCGCGAGGACGGGACGCTGGACCTGCTGCTGACGACGCCGATCACGCCGTCGCAGTACCTGACGGGGAAGCTGCGGGGGATGATCGCGTACCTGCTGCCGATGCTGGCGGTGCCGATCGGGACGGTGGCGCTGGCGGGTGCGTACTGCGGGCTGGCGGCGGGGGGTGTGATTGCGCACGGGGGGACGGGCGCCTACGCGGCGACGGTGACGTACAACGTGCCGGGCATGGGGGTTTCCCACGAGTTGCCGGCGGTGCTGCCGGAGTCGATCATTGTGGCGACGGCAACCGTGATCCCGTTCGTGGCGTTCTGCGTGATGGTGGGGCTCCACTGGTCGCTCAAGAGCAAGGGGTCGCTCTCGAGCGTGGTCGCGACGGTGGGCGTGGCGGGAACGGTGGCGGGGATCGTGGGGCTGTGCGCGTGGAACGCGGGATCAGAGCTGCCGATGGTGGGGCCCGCCGCGGCGGCGCTGAGCCCGGCGACGTCGATCTTTGCTCTAGTGGAGCCGGAGTCGGCGCTGACGAAGACGATCGATGAATCGGGGGTGCAGACGGCGCGGTTCTCGCTGATTGTGGGCGCGATGGTGAGCGCGGCGGCGCACGCGGCCCTGGTGTACGGCGTCCACGCGAACATGGTGAGGGCGTTTGACATGACGGTGCGGAGGCTGGCGGGGACGAAGTGAGTGGGGGCGAGTGGGGAGTGGGGAAGAAAACTCGCCGCGGAGAGGCGGGCCACCCATCAGAGGTAGCACGAGCGCGAAGCGCTGATGACGTGATCGAGGTTGGTGACGAGGTACCGCAGCGCATCGGCGGCGTGGTCGGGGCCGTCCTTGACGGGGTCGAGGGAGTCGGGGCGATCTTCATGGTAGTGGTAGCGGGTCAGGGCCTCGATGAGGCCGGTGCAGCGGCGGTGAATGACGAGGCGCGGGGGCGCGCCATCGGCGGGGCGCAGGCGGGCACGCACCAGCGAGACGCCGTCGTGGATGCCCAGTGAGCGGGCGCGGATGGTGTGACCGGCTCGCTTGAGCGCGGCGGCGTTGGAGATGCCGGTCTGGTCGTTGCGCTGGCGGCCGGCGGGGTCGATGGCGATCCATCTGGGTGCGCCGGTGAGGTCGGCGGCGGTGCGCGTGATGGCCTCGATGTGCTGCTCGAGGGTGAGGCCGCTGGCGGTGTGCTCGCGCCAGATCCGCAGGGCGCCCGCGTTATCGAGCGAGGCGAAGAGGATGACCGTGGGGGATCGGAAGCCGAAGTCCATGCCGAGGAGGAGAGGGGTCAGGGCTTGGGGATTCGGGATGAGGGAAGAAGAAGAAGAAGAAGAAGAAGAAGAAGAGGAAGAGGAAGAAGACAGAGGAAGAGATCCATCAAATACGTGGAGGGTGGGATCGAACTCCGGGTAGACGCACGAGGTTCGACGGGGGCGGGCGCAGAGCATCTCGGATTGCCAGGTGGCGAGGTCGACGCGCGACTTCATCGCGAGCGCATCGGCGATCGAGACATGGCCGCCGATGGTGAGGGGCGTGCGCTTGGCGCGCCCGCCGCAATCGGCGTGCAGCGAGCAGGGGGCGCACGCCCGCGAGTCCGGGCAGTTCTCGATCGAATCGAGGAGCCCCCAGCGGAAGACCTCGCGTGGCGCCGGCGGCGCGTCGGTGATCCCCGCGCTCTGGCCGACGATCTTCCACATGAGCCCGTAGGGAAGGTGCATGGTTGAGAGGGCCTCGATACCGCCGCGGACGGTGTCGCCCCAGGGGCCGGCCAGTGGCATGGACCGCGTCGTGAGTTGGACAGCGGACCAGATGTCCGGGTCGAAGAGCTCGACCTCGTCGCATCGGAGTTTCTGCACGCGGGTGCCGCGGACGGAGGTCTGCGACTGCGCGAGAACCTGGGCGTGGGAGCCGCTCGTGAGACGGAGGCCGCGGGCGGAGACACGGCCATCAACGGAGTCGGCGAGCAGCGGGAGCTCGAAAATGGTGCGCAGGTGCTCGTGCATTCGTCGCGACTGCTCGAGGGAGCCACCGAGGATGCGCACGGCGATCCCGGGCTTGAAGTAGAGGTCCAGCGCGGTGGCGACAGCGCCGAGGAGGGTCTTGCCGCCGCCGCGATTGGCCCAGACGACGCAATCGGCCGGGGCGAAGCGTGCGGTGGGGCGCTGATGATCAAAGCGGCGACCCTCGAAAAACGTGTGAACGAGGTAGTCGAAGGGCGCGGCGGAGCCCGGGACGGTTGGGGCGGTCGGGATCGAGAGGTGGAGGTTGGCGCGGACGAACTCGTGGAGGGCGGCGGGTGTGGCGGGCGGCATGGGGCACCTCAATGCAGGGAAGAAATGCGGGGAGATTCACCACAGAGCTCACGGAGAGCACAGAGGTTGCACAGCAGACGAACCAGTTGACTGATTGATCCCCCGGCGGCGTCTTTGCGTGCCCTGTGGTTCATCTGGGTGGATGACTTGGAGGTCGCTGTTGATCGTTTTCTAACGCGAAGAACGCGAAGTTGGCGAAGGACGTGGAGAAGACGGAAGCAGGAGAGGTTGAAACACGGAGAGCACGGAGAAGGCAGTCAAGAGAGGGCCTGGAGGAGGAGCGCGGTTTCTTCGCAGTCTTCGCGTCCTTCGCGTTAGAGGGCATCGAGCGGCCGCGAGTGGGCGTAGATGCATCGGGGCGAGGCGAGGTGGAACGCGGCGGCACGGAGAAGCGGCGCGAGCGGGCCTTGCGCGAGCGAGCGGGTGGCGCGGGCGTCGTTGGCCCAGCGGTGCAGGTCGATGGCGAGCGGCGCGGGGATGTCGGCCACGTCTCGCGCGGGATCGAGCGAGAGGAGGTCGTGGGGCTCGATGCCGGCACGATGCAGTGCCGCGAGCAGCCTGATGGTGCGGCGCGTTGGCGGGGCGCCGACCCGCGACATGCCGGCTGCCTCGAAGAACGGGCACGCGGTTCCCATGGCGGCGATCGCCTCCGTGTGGGGCGTGAGGGGCGCGTGCAGGTAGGCCTGCACCAGGCGGGTGGCGAGGCCGAGCGCGCGGTAACGGGGATCGACGATCACGCGAGAGATGGTGCGGACGGATCGGTTGAGTTCGCGGGCGTGGGCTCGCTTGTCGGAGATGGACGGGAGGGAGGGGAAGGCCGCGGCACGCCAATCGCCATTGAGCGTGGGCATCGAGACGACGAGGACGGCGATGGGCTGCGAATGGGACCCCGGGGGCGGGGACGGGTCGTCGATGGCCAGAACGTGCGCGCAGGTGGCGGGCGGCCCGGCGAGGTAGTGGAAGCGTCCGAGCGCGGCGTAGTCGGGGGGTGAGCCGGGGCGGATTGGAAACCGGTCCGCCACGCGCGCGAAGTGACCGGCGTGTACGGGGCGTGCAGGGAGTGCGGCGCTTCGCCCGGCGGGGCTCGCGCGATTCGAAACCATCGGCGAGACCAAGATGATGGGCTCCTCGTTAAGCCGCGTGGTGACCGTGATGCTCGGCGCGAGCGGGTCGTCGAGGTCGTGGTGCGAGGTGGCGACAATGAGCTTGAGATTTGAGGAAGCGCGGACGGCGCGGGAGAGCGAGGCTGCGAGCGTGAGGGCGGAAGCGCGGTCGAGGCTCGCGGCGAACTCATCGATCAGGATGGTGGTTACAGATGAACGGCGTGCGGCGTGGCGGAGCGCCAGCGCGATGGCGAGTCGCGCGAGCTGGCCGTCGGAAAGCTGGGCAGGGGTTCGAAGGAGGAGCGACGCCTCGGCGAGGCCGGCGCGAGCGAGGTGGGAGAGAGAGGATTCGAGCGGATCGCGTCGCCAGGCGGGGAGATCGAGGACGGTGCGGGGGATGGCGCGCAGGGTCGCGGCGGTGGCGGGCGTGATCACGATGGGGCGGGCGGCGCGGGCGCGGAGGCGGCGGAGCAGGAGCGACTTGCCCGAGCCGCTGGGACCGGTAATCAGGGCGATATGCGAGCGCTTGAGGCAGAGGAGCGCTCCCAGGGCGCGGGAACAAGATGGGACGGTTGGGGAGGGGCCGCGGCGGGCCTCGCGCGGAGCGAGGCCAAACATGGCGGCGGCCTTGAGGGTGCGGGAGGAGAGCATGGTGGAACCTTTGTGGAGAAGTCGAGGGGTGGGGAGTTGAGGAGCGGTGTCATGGCTGCGGCGATTGCGGCGCGCGGAACGGGCACTGGTCGCGGTGTGCGCGAACGCCTCTGGACAAGAAGATTTCCGTTCGCGGGTGCGAGGGGCGTCAGGCGCACGATCGGCGCGCTAACGCCGCGGCGGGATCAACCGCTCCGAGGGAGGTGGCGGTGGAGACCATGGTGAGGATGACGTCGCGGTGGATGCGGGTCACATGCAACGTGAGCCCGAGTTGGAGCGACGCTTCGCGCATGGGGAGGCCGCCCAGGACAAGCGCCGTGGCGACGCGCCGGGTGGTGGGCGGCCAGGTGTCGCGGCACTGGGCGACAAAGGCGTACGAAGGGGAGAAGCATCGGCACGCGATCGAGAGGATGCGGCGCCGCATGGTCGAGGCGGGGACGTTGAAGACGGCTGCGACGCCCGCCGCGGTTCGGCGCTGGCGGAAAATAGCCTCGATAAGGGCGCGGTCATAGGTGGGGAGAAAGGCGGCGCGGTCGAGCAGGAGGGCGACAAGCTCGGGGTTGTGGGGACCGGAAAGCCGCGTGATCGACAAGGGGTAGCGAGGCGGGGGAAGGGACGAGGGGCGTGGAGCAGGCCTCTTGGCAAGGGCGAGCCCCGGGCGGGGCAGTGGCGATGCGAGTTTGGACGAGGAACACGCCACGGGTGGTTGAGAGCGGGTGAAGGTGACGAAGGGATTCGCACGGGCGGCCGGTAGTGCGGGGGTAGTTGTGAGCGTCATGTCTGGATTCCCCTGTTTTTGTTGACTTTGTCGGGAGCATCTATACAGTTTGGTCTACGAGTTTGGTAGTTTATAGTCAATAGATCGCTTGTTTGCAAGGTATTGGTACGGTAAACTATGCAAATGGCGCACAGGAATGAGCGATTTGGGTCGTAAAGGAGTTTTGGAGTGAACATCGCCCATCGAAAGCCGGACCCTCTTCCGAAAAAATCCCCTTGGGAGGGGATGTATCCAAAGCAGGAGCCCGGCGCGCCGATCATGCCGGACTTGCGGGCAAACGCCGCTGCTCCCACGCGGCTTGGGATCCTGATGAACCGTCGCCGGCGCGAGCTGGACCTGACACTGAATGAAGTTGCTGAGCGGAGCGGATGCACCAAGAGCTACCTCTCGTTCATCGAGAACGGGCGGCGCGCGAATCCGCCCAGCCACGAGCTGCTGCTGCGCATCCAGGAGGCGCTGTGGCTACAGAACAACGAGCTGGTTGAGGCCGCGCGCTGGCAGAGCACGCCCGACGAGGTGAAGCAGGAGTACGAGCGGATGGCGCTGCGCGACGCCGCGGCGAGGCAGCTCGCGAAGGTGATCCGCGAGCGTGGGGGCGCCGAGGGTGTGCTGGGCCTGGGTCCGGGGACCAAGGGGGTGACGGGGATCGATGAGCTCTATCAGACGGGACAACTGCGCCGGCTGATCGAGGCGATCGACGCGGAGGCGACGACGGAGGAGACGATGCGGGACGCGGCGATCCGGGCGGCGGCGCGCGGGGGGTTGGTGGCGGGCTCGGTGGCGCGCGAGATACCACTTATCAACTCGGTTGCGGCGGGGTATCCGCGCGAGTTCACCGATCTGGGGTACCCGGCGCGCGTGGCGGATGAGTACGTGCGGACGCCGGAGATCAGCGATCCGGACGCGTTCGCGGCCCGGGTGGTGGGCGATTCGATGTTGCCGGAGTATCGGGAAGGGGACGTGGTGGTGTTCAGCCCGCTGAGGGTGGTCAAGAGCGGGACGGACTGCTTTGCGCGGATCGAGCCCGACCACGAGACGACATTCAAGCGGGTGTACTTTGAGCAGGGGAGGGAGGGCGAGTCTCTGATCCGACTGCAGCCACTCAACAGCGCGTACCCGCCTCGGGTGCTGGCGCGTGAGCAGGTGGCTGGGCTCTACGCGGCGGTGAGCGTGACGCGGAGCGTGGGGTCACGGTGAAGGCATATGGGGAGCCGTCGCGCGGCCGCCCCGCAGTCGCCACTTGGTTTTCAGGACGTCCCAGAGCATGGGAACGGTGTGGCGGTAGACCTTGAGGGTTGACTCAATGGGGTTGTCCCAGTCAACGGGGACCTCGGCGATTCGGAAGCCGAGCTTGCGGGCGAGGAGCAGGGCCTCGACATCGAAGGCAAAGCCCTCGGTGCGGAGACGGGAGAAGACGGATTGTGCGGCGGTGCGCGTGAAGAGCTTGAAGCCGCACTGGGTGTCGGCGAGATCGCTGACTGCGAGGAGGCGGACGAGGTATGGGAAGGTACGTCCGAGGGCCTGACGGATGGGGTGCTGGCGGCGCACGATGCGCGCGGTGGAGAGGCGGCGGGAGGCGATGACGACGATGCCGGGCCGAGAGGAGGGTGGCCGTGACGTTGCCGGCGCGCCGATGAGCCCGGCGGCGACGGGGGCGAAACGGTCAAGGTGGCGGATGCTGGTGGAGTGATCGGCGTCCATGAAGAGCACCCAGTCGTGCTCGGCGGCGAGCATGCCGATGCGGACGGCGTGGCCCTTGCCCCGGTTGGGCGTGGAGCGGATGAGGCGGAGCGTGGGGCCGGGGAGCGACGACCCGAACCCCGCGGCGATGGCGGCGGAATCATCGGTGGATCCGTCGTCAACGACGATGACCTCGAAGGGGATGTCCAGGGCGGTGAGGTACGTGTGCGCGTCGGCGAGGGTGCCGCGCAGAACGCGCGACCCGTTGTACACCGGGATGACCAGCGAGAGCGAGGCGAAGATATCACGCGGGATGGGCAAGGGATGCTCGGGGGCGGGTGAAGCGGGCAGCGGGTTATTATGTTCGATGCGCGGCCGGGGTGCCTTGCTGCGTCGGGGGGCGCGGGGTTCGTCGGGGGTTTGTCGCACCGGGTGAGCACCGATGGCAGAACTGGGCAGAGCCGCGCGTGAGCATGAGAAGGTGATCGGCGGCTCGCCCGCGAACTCCACATCGGGGCGGTGGTGGTGTGCGCTGGTGCCCGTGGCCCTGGCGGTGCTGGTGTACCTGCCTTCGATCAACGGTCAATGGGTGTACGACGACCTGGTGCAGATCGTCGCCAACCCGTTGGTGTACGAGGATCACCTGGTCGGCAAAGCGCTCACCTCCGACGTGTGGGGGTTTCAGGGCGGGACCGAGCAGGCGACCAGCCGCTACTGGCGGCCGACGTTCGTGCTGTGGATGATCGTGAACGAGCGGCTGTTTGGAATGCAGCACACCGCCGGGTGGCACGCGCACACGATCCTGTGGCACGCGCTGGCGGTGCTCGCGGCGTTCGTGGTGATGCGCAGGGCCGGGATGAGCCGCGTCGGCGCGAGTGTCGGGGCCACGCTCTTTGCGCTGCACCCGACGAAGGTGAGCAGCGTGGCGTGGGTATCGGGGGCGACCGACCCCTTGATGGCGGCCCCGTTGCTGGCGTCGCTGGCAGTTGTGATGAGGTTGACGGGAAGGGGCGGGGACAGCGACCCGCGGACTGTGCAGCGACGCACCGGAATCATGTGCTGGATGATCGCGCTGCTGCTGTACGTGATGGCGCTGGGGGCCAAAGAAGTGGCGATCGTCATGCCGGCGCTGGTTTTCGTGGCGACGCTGGCGTGGCGCCTCCCCCGAGATGGCGAGGGATCGGGGGGAGAGCGGATCGTGTGGCGGAGCGTCAGGAAGTCGGCCTTGTACACGGCGCCATTCGCTGTGACGGCCGCCGCGTGGATGCTGCTGCGGTCGAGAGTTCTTGGACCTGCGAGCGGTCCGCCAATGAACATCGAGCAGGTGCTGCTCACGGTGCCCCTGCTGGGCGCGGTCTACGTGCGGCAGGCGTTTTTCCCACTGTGGTTGAGCGTGTTCTATCCATTCAGGCCGGTGACGGCCAAGACACTGGGCCCATCAACGTTCTTTGGTCCGATGCTGCTCGTCGTTGGGGCCGGGCTTGTCATGGTGTGGGCGGCGCTCGGTCGGAAGGGATGCGGGCGGAGCCGCCCGGCGCTCATCGGCGTCGCGGTGTTCGTCTGTACACTCGCCCCGGCGGTGCTGGCCGCGGGCGTGGTGACGGACCAGATGGTGCAGGACCGGTATCTCTACCTGCCCCTGCTCGGCCTGCTGATGATCCTGGTGCCGGAGTTCGAACGGGCGGTGGCGCGCCGCCCAAGGCTGCCACGGCAACGAGTGACGGCCGTGGTCGGAGCGCTGCTCGCAATCCCGCTCGCGGCCCAGACAATCCTGTTCTCCGCGGCGTGGTCGAGCGATCTGGCGCTCTGGACCTGGACCGTCAAGCGCGATCCGTCGTCCGTGACGGCGTGGAATAACCTGGGCGCGGCCCTGCTTGAGATGGGCCGGTTTGACGATGCCGCGGCGCCCTTTGACCGCGCGGTGAAAATCGATCCTTTGCGCGGGGGTCTCGGCCGCGCGCGGGTGGCAATCGAGCAAGCCGGGGGGGCGCTGGCTCGCGCGGAGGCGGCGGCGGCGGCCGGTGACCAGACGGGGATGAAGCGCTTGCAGAACGAGGCGCGCGAGCACTACGCCCTGGCGGAGGGCCTGCTCACCATCATGTACCGGGAGTTCACGCGGTCAGGGTCATGGGGACGGGTGTTCGACGCGGCCGACCTGCTGGCCCGCGTCTGGCTGGAGCGGGACGACGACGTGGCGCGATCAATCGATCTTTATAGGGATGCGTGGGAATACCTGCCGGCCCAGCGCGCGGTGCTGTCGGACCGGATCGGTATGGTGCTCGAAGTTGATGGGCAGATCGACGCAGCGATCGCCGCGCTGGAGGCCGGGCGGCCGTACGCCAAGACCGAGGTGAAATCGGAGTCCAGGCGGCTGTTCTTCCGGTTGGGAGCGCTGTACGCGCACACGAGCCGGCACGCCGAGGCACGGGCCGCGCTCCAGGAGTTCCTCGACCTGACGACCGACTACACCGACCCGGGGGCGGCGGCGATGCGGGATCAGGCTCGCCAGATTCTCAACCAGCTTGGCCCCGGCGGCAATGATGCGGGCGGCGGGCGGTAGGAACCGGGAAGGCCGGGGTCCGGACGCTGCGGCTACGATCCGCCCGCGGAGTTTCTGGCCCGTGATTTGAGCAAGGGAGTGTCGCGACGCATGGCGTGGATCACCAAGAACTCAGCGGGAATGAAGGTCGAGCGCCGGTCGGAGCCGTACCTCACGCCGGCGATGCGCGACGAGTTGACCCGCACGGTGCTGCCGCGCTACGAGCAGAAGCAGGGCGCGCTGCTGCCGGCGCTGCACATGATCCAGCACGAGTACGCGTGGATCCCGTCGCAGGCGATGCAGGAGATCGCGGAGTTCCTCGGGCTCAAGGCCGCCGACGTGCTGGACGCGGCCAGTTTCTACGAGGAATACTGGCTCACGCCGAGGGGCGAGCACATTATATCGGTCTGCCGCTCGATCGCGTGCGAGTTCTGCGATCACAAGGCGGTGACGGAGGCGTGCAAGGCCAAGCTGGGGATCGAGGTGGGGGAGACGACCGACGACGGCACGTTCACGCTGATTGAGATTGAGTGCCTCGGCTCGTGCGGCACCGCCCCCGCGGCGTTGGTGAATGAGAAACTGGTCGAGAACGCGACCGCCGAGACCATCTCGCGCGCGATCGACGAGGCCCGCGCAACGCCCCACCACCACAACGGCCGCCACTGATCCCTCTCGCGGTCGCCCACCTTTATGCGGCGACGGCCATACGCTGGCGGCATGTCGCTCGAAGTACGCATTGTGAGCCTCGGGGCGCTCCCGACACACCCGCTGTGGGTGGACAACTCGGGCGCGATCGATCCGACCGGCCCTCGGGCCGGACACTCCACCTGCTCGCTGGTTCGGTCGGGAAAGCGGGTGATTATCGTTGATCCGGGATTGCCCGACGCGATCATCACAGCGCGCCTGTCGGAGCGCGCCGGCCTGCGGCCGTCGGAGGTAACGCACGTCTTTCTGACGTCGTTCAAGGCCGATGTGCGCCGTGGGCTGCTGGCCTTCGAGCACGCGCCGTGGTGGATCAACCTCGCGGAGCGCGAGGGCATGGGCATCCCGCTGGTGCACTCGGCGCAGGAGGCGCTGCGCGCCGGCGACGATGATCTTGCCGACACGCTGCAGCGCGACATTGCGCTGCTGAAGCGGTGTGAGGCGGCGCCGGACCGCGTGGCGGACCGAGTAGACCTCTTCCCGCTTCCGGGCGTGACCCCGGGTTGCTGCGGGCTTCTGATCTCCGGCCCCGCGAGCGGACCCGGGCCTGGAACCACGCTCATCACCGGCGACGCGGTGCCGACGATCGAGCACTTCGAGCGCGGGCTGGTTCTGGACAGCTCGACGGACATCAACCAGGCGCGCGAGAGCTTCAAGGAAGCGATCGAGATCGCGGACGTGATCATCCCGGGGCGGGGCGGCATGATCGTCAATCAGACTCGACGCTTGCTCTAGACAGGGGGCCCTTAGCCCTCGACCCCAAGACGCCCTTTCGTAGAGCGGGACGCGGTGCTTGCGGTTCTTCCACTTCACGGTGCGATCGCGAGTGCGGTCAAACCGGAACGACTTGAACCCTGCGGCGATGGCGAGCCGTCCGAGCCAGCCGACACAGGGAACGTACACGCCGTAGGGGGGCGAGTCGCCGATCACGAAACACATTTGGCTTGGCAGACGCTCCGCAGCGCGATCCAGTTCAATTCGCCTTGACCCTCGCCGCCTCGACATTCTGTCTCAGATGCGCCGGGTTCGTCGTCCCCACCACCACGCTCCCCACGCCCGGTGTGATCAGCACGAACCGCATCGCATCCCGCACCACCCGCTCCGAGGTCTGGTGCTGCTCCGCCGCGCCGCTCAGCGCCAGGTGCCCGCTCGCAAGCGCCTTCTTGACCAGCACCCCCACGCCACGCTCCGCCGCGAGCTTGATCGCCGGCAGATCCCCTCGCTCGTGCAGGTTGTATGTCAGCATCACTAGATCGAACACCCCACACGCCGCGGCCAGCACCCCCCCACTCGCTGTCTTCGTCGAGATCCCGATCGCGCGCACCAGCCCCGTCTCCTTGAGCCGCGCCAGTTCCTCCGCCGCGCCGCTCTCCTTGATCACCCACTCATCGCGCCCATCCGAGTGCAGCAGCACCGCATCCACTATCTCGGTCCCCAATCGCCGCAGGCTCCGCTCCACGCTGGCGCGCACCGCGGCCCGCGAGAAATCAAACCGCGATACGCCTCCCTCAAACTCCTCCCCCGCCTTCGTCACGATCACCCACTCGTTGCGCGCCGGTACCCCCCCGCGCCCGAGCAGTCTCCCCAACCGCTCCTCGCTCGTCCCGTACGCCGGTGCGGTGTCAATCAGATTGACCCCGAGGTCCGCCGCCGTGCGCAGCAACTCCGCCGCGCCGTGATCCGACGGCAGCGGATACCCCTCGCCGCCAGGGTACTTCACACCCAGGTTGCGCCCGAGCTTCACGGTCCCTAGCCCGATCGGACTGACCACCAAGCCAGTGTTGCCGAGCGGACGCCTCTCGAGCTGTGCAGTCTTCACGCGCCGCTCCATTCCACACCCTCGCGATCCCACGGTAGTGGCGCCACCTCGGGCTCGGGCAGGTCCGCCGGCAATGACACGCCGACTCCGGATGCCGCGCCCCCCCGCCCCCCACCCGCGCCGACGATCGCCCGCACCTCCTCCATCACCCGATCCGCCACCACCGGCGCAAACGCCAGCTTCGTCGGCCACGCGGCTATCACGTTCCCCACCCGCACGACCACCGGCCCCTCCGGCCTCCGTCCATCGCCTGTGCGCGCCTCGGCCCGGTCGATTCGCAACGTCGCGAGTTCCAGTCTCTCCAACCTCAGCCACGGTAGGCACGCCCTAATGGCCGCGAGTGCAGCCTTGCGCTGCTCCGCTTCGCTCCGCGCCACGCCCTCCTCCGCCAGCGCGCCACCCATGTACCACACCACCCTCCCATCTCCTCCACGCTGCGAACTGATCGTCAGCAGCGGCAGCGATGATGACCCGATGCAGTGCCCCCACACCTCCGGCAACTCCGCTTCACCTCGCGCAGCTCGCGCCATCACCATGTGCAGCGGTCGCAGCTGCGCCGCCGCCGTCGACTCCCGCCACGCGCCCGCGACCAGCGCCTCGTTCCCAGCGCCAGCCGCGAGCACCACCGCGCTCGCCTCGATCTCCATCATCGCACCGCGCACCGTCATCCGCACCCGCGCGCCGCTCGTCCCCCCCTGCTCCACCTCGACCATCTCGCCCCGCACCAACCTCACCCTCGCTTCCCTCGCTCGGGCCGCCAGCGCCGCCACCAGACTCCGCGGCTCAAGCACCTGCTCATCCACCCGGTACACATCAATCCCCCCACCCCCCCACCGCCCTCTCGGCGCGCCCGCCAGCGCCCCCGCCACGTCCTCGCGCCCCAGCCGTTTCACCTCGGTTCGTATCACCGCCGACGCGGCCACCCCCGCCACGCGCGACGCGATCCCCGGCCTCGTCCACAGAACCTGCGACTCGCTCAGCACCCGCACCCCGCGCAGATCGGGCGCTACTTCACCCCGGAGGCTCGCGCGCCAACGCGCCGGCATCCCCGCGATCACCCTCGACGCATCCCCCACGCTCTCCCCCAACGCGTACTTGATCCCCCCGTGGATGATCCCCTGCGACGCGATCGTCTGCGCCCCGCCCAATTCGCCCGCCTCCACCAGCACCACCCCAAATCCAACCCCCCCGCGCCCCAACTCAACAGCGCTCCACAGCCCGGCCACGCCGCCGCCCACGATGACCACATCGCACGCGCCGCGCATCGCCGCACCGCCCCCGGCCCAAACCTCTCCCGTCGCGCTCTGGCCCACGCTGCTCAGGGGTCATCCCTTCTTCACCCACCCCGCCGCGCCGCCGAACACCCCGTCGTACACAAACTCGCTCTGCGGCTTGCGCATCCGCTCCCCGCGTTCGCGCTGCCGCAGATCCTCCGGCAACTGGCCCATCGTCCCCGCGTACCCCACCGCGATCCCCGTCAGCGCCTCGTACCCCTCCGGGATCGCCAGCTTCTCGCGGCACGCCTCCGCGTCAATGCCCGCCATCTGATGCACCCGCAGACCCATGCTCTCCGCCTGCACTGTCAGCCAGGCCGACGCCGCGCCCACATCGTGCGCCGCGTGCCGGTTCGGCTTCCCATTATGCGCGAAGCTCTGGCGCGCCACCCCGATCATCAGCGCCGGCGCATCCTTCGCCCATCGCCGGTTCGCCTCGACCAGGCACCCCAGCACCCGCGCGTGCGACGCCGCCTCCTGCTTCCGCCCCACGATGTACACCCACGGTTGCCCGTTGTACGACGACGGCGCCCACCGCGCCGCCTCCAGCAGCGACGCCATCGTCGCATCATCCACCGGGCGTGCCGGGTCAAACGCCAGCGGGCTCCACCGCTTCGACACCAGCGGATGCACGTCGTGACTCGCGGGCGCGGGCTTGTCCATCGCCAAGGCTACGCCGCACCACGCCACAAGGGCCGCTTCACACTCTCGCCCCCCTCCCGCTACCATCGGTTCCGTCCATGAGCCCGTCCCCGCCAAACGGCCCCGCCTTCCCCGACACCCTCGCGCCCCCCCCCTCCTCCAAGTCCCTCTTCCCATAAAAATGCGGCGCCACCTCCGCCAACCACTCCACCTTAACCGGCATCACACTCCGCATGAACTCCTTACTCGTCAACACCAACTCATAATACAACAACCACCTCGGCTTGACCTCCACCAACACACTACTCGGATGAATATAGACACTCTGCCCATTCTTAACCGTCCGATAACTATCCCCCCCCCTCTGCAACCTTGCCGCATTGGGGAAAAACCCCGCCGCGATCGCCTTCTGAATCGGCGCCAAATTCCCCGCCCCCGCCGACGCCTCCGCCCCCGTCGACACCTCGACCCGATCACACAGCCTCGCGAGCTGGTCCCGGACATCCCGCGCCCGATTCAGCGACCGCTGCTGCAGGAAATTCTCCCGCGCCCACACGTACGAGAAGTCGGCATCCACCCACTCGGACCAGATATTCAAGAGGGAGAAATGGTCCCCACCATCCTTACTCATGAACCGCGCCCGCGCGCTATCCGCGTGGATCTTCTTATCCTTGGGCCGGTAGAAGAGCGCCGAGGCCTCGCCGAGCATGGCGATGATGGAGAGCACCTCCTCGACGCAGTGGGCCTTGTCCGCGGCGAGGATGGCGCGCGCCAGCATCGGCGAGGTCGGGAATTCGGCCATCTGGCGCCCGATCTTGGTCAGGTCGCCGCTGTTGTTGAGGGCGCCGAGCGCGTACAGTTGTTCGACCGCCCGCACGATCGTGTCGGTGGGGGGCGGGTCCATGAAGTCAAAGT
>JACMLW010000193.1 GCA_014379385.1 Phycisphaerales bacterium | reverse complement strand
GGTCAGGGCGAGGAACTCACGGCGATCGGTGGGGGAGGGCATGAGGGGAGCATACCGCGAGACGGCGCCGAGCGCGGGCCCCGATGCGTAGCTGTAGATGCTGGCGCCCAGCGAGGAGGCGATCGCCTGGCCGGTGGGGGATGTGATGGGCGTTGCGCGGCGCTTGGTGCGGGCCATGATGGAGGTCTCTACGCAGGGAGTGGAATGGCGGAGCCGGCAACCGAAAGGCAAAGACTCTCGTGGCGATGCCGCGCGGTCACACGGCTCGTTCTAGAAGGCACACAGGCGGGACGCCTGTGCCACCCGGACCGAGCGACTCAGACTAACTCGGCCGCTCGACCTTCTCGCGCATGGCGCGGATGGCTTCGAGCCGCTTGCGGAGCACATCCTCCGAGCCGTTCGCCGTCGGCTCGTAGAACACCTTGTCCACGCCCAGGTAATCCTGCCCGCCCACCGGGCCGAAGCCCGGCAGCATCGCGCCGGTTGTATGCGTGTACTGGTAGCCGCGCCCATGCACCGGGCTCCCCTCCGCCTCCGGCGCGTGCCCATCGCGCAGCATGACCGGGACCGGCACGGTGCGGTTGTGCTTCACATCATCGAGCGCGGCCTCGATGGCGTTGTAGCTCGCGTTGCTCTTGGGGGCCAGCGCCAGGTACGTCGTACACTGGGCGAGCGTGATCCGCGCCTCGGGCATGCCGATCCGCTCCACCAGTTCCCACGTTGCCGCGGCGATCGCGATCGCCCGCGGGTCGGCGTTGCCGATGTCCTCGCTGGCGAGGATGGCAAGCCGGCGGGCGATGAAGCGGGGGTCTTCGCTCGCGTCGAGCATGCGCGCGAGCCAGTAAACCGCGGCGTCGGGATCGCTGCCGCGGACCGACTTGATGAACGCGGAGATGGTGTCGTAGTGCTGGTCGCCGGTGTGGTCGTAGACGGCGAGCTTCTGCTGGATTGATTCTTCGGCCGCGGCGCGGTCGATCAGGATCGGCGCTGTCGCTCGGGCGGCTTCTTCCGGTCGCGCTTCTTGCTCGGACGGTCGCCCTCGTGGTCGCCCCACGGCCACAGATACCACAGCACGTCCGTTCCCCAGTCGATCAGGATTTCCAGGAAGTGCATCGCCCGATTGTTGGGAAGAGAGCACAGCCACTTCCAGCGCCGTGAGGGCTCGGCGGGCATCCCCGTCAGATTTGACCGCCCACACATGCAGGGCGTCCTCGGAGACGCGGAGGTCAAGCTTGCCGTACCCGCGATCGGGCTCGGCGATCGCGGCGCGCAGCAGCTCGGTCACGGCCCGCTCATGCAGCGGCTCGAGACGGAACAGTGTCGAGCGGCTCACGAGCGCCGAGTTGATGGCGAAGGTTGGATTCTCGGTGGTGGCGCCGATGAGCGTCAGCACGCCGCGCTCGACGTCGGCGAGCAGGACATCCTGCTGCGACTTGGAGAAGCGGTGGATCTCGTCGAGGAACAGGATGGTGCGACGGCCCGAGTTGTGCAGGCGCTGGCGGGCCTCGTCGATGATCTGGCGGATGCGGGCGACCCCAACCGCGGCGGCGTTCTCCTTCTCGAAATGCCAGCTCAGATGGGTCGCGATGACCTCCGCGAGCGTGGTCTTGCCCGTGCCCGGCGGGCCGAAGAAGACGACGCTCGTGAGGGTGCGCGCGTCGATCATCCGGCGCAGCAGCTTGCCGGGGCCAAGGATGTGCTCCTGGCCGAGCACCTCATCGAGCGTGCGCGGCCGCATGCGCACCGCGAGGGGCTCAACGCGTTTGAGGGCCTGCTCGCGGGCCGCGGCGAAGAGGTCGGCCATGCGGGACAGTAGGGGTTAGGGCTGAGGGTTTAGGGAGGAGGGAGGAGGGAGGAGGGAGGAGGGAGGAATGTGCAGACCTGCATGGGAGCCAGTTCTACTTCCCCTGTCTTCACTGAGCCCCAAGCCCTCGGCCCTCAACCCTCGTAAACTCGCCCCTATGCAGCAAGCGGCGATTGAGAAGGCGGAGGCGCTGGTCGAGGCGCACCGGTATATCCAGCGGTTCAAGGACAAGATCGTGGTGGTGAAGGTGGGCGGCAGCGTCCAGGAGGACGAACGCAAGCTGCGCGACCTGCTCACCGACATCTCGTTCATGTCGGCGGTCGGCATGCGCCCGGTGATCGTGCATGGCGGCGGCAAGGCGATCACCGCGGCCATGGAGAAGGCGGGCCTCAAGGCGAGGTTCGTGCAGGGGCGGCGGTATACCGACCGGCGGACGCTCGAGATTGCCGAGGAGGTGCTCGTCAACGAGATCAACGCCGAGCTGGTTGAGCACCTCAACAGCTCGGGGTCGCAGGCGATCGGGCTGCACTCGATGGCGAGCTGCGTGCTCTTCGGCGAGCGGCTCTACCTGCGCGACGACGCGAGCGGGGAGAAGCTGGACCTCGGGTATGTGGGCCAAGTAGTGGACGTGAACACCGTGCTGCTCAACGCCTTGTGCGAGGACGAGTTCATCCCCGTCATCGCGCCCGTGGCCATCAGCCGGACGACCAGCGACGAGGGCGTGTGGAAGCTCAATGTCAACGCGGACGACGCGGCGGGGAAGGTGGCCGCGGCACTGAAGGCCGAGAAGCTCGTGATGATGTCGGATACGCACGGCATCCGGACGGACCCGAAGGAGGCCGAGAGCTACGTGAGCACGCTGACGCGGGCCGAGATCGACTCGATGATCAAGTCGGGCGTGATCGGCGAGGGGATGCTGCCGAAGGTGGATGCGTGCCTGACGGCGCTGCGGGCGGGGGTTCCCAAGGCGCACATCATCGATGGCCGCATCCCGCACTCGGTGCTGCTGGAGATTTACACGGACGCGGGTATCGGGACGCAGATTATTTTGGAGTAGAGGACAGCGGACAGAAGCCGGCAAGAAAAAACAATGACAAGATGGGGCTGCGCAGAAGCGGTGGTCGGAAAGAAGCGGGCCCGCCGCTCGATCCGCCGGCGGGGAAGGTCCGTATACGTCGGTAGAACAAATGGCGACTCCTTCTTTCGGGTGACGGCCCGCGGGCCGATACAAGAGGAAGGAAATGTTTGGCCGCTCGTGGATCCTTTGATAATCGAAGCTCGTGGTGTCCGGGGTTCCGCGAGGTCTCGCCCTGTGTGGCGTCGCTCGCGGTGGGCGTGCGGTACTTCCGAACGAGGAAGCGGGCGCCCGAACTGGGGATGAAGTCGGTCGGCGTGACAACGCCGCGACCGAACGTTTGGAGGTAGCTTGTAGCGATGGCGGCACAATGGGTGTGCCCAGCCGCCTGGGCGCTCGCAAGGCGAGCGCGAACGCAAGGAAGCAACAGGAGGAATCGCCGATGCGCGAGGACCACTCCCCCCAGTCCGCTCCTCAGTCTCGCGGCGCCGGTTCGGGCGCTCACGTGGGCTCATCGTCCGACATCATCGCGATGATCGAGTCGCGCCTCGACCGCAAGAGCTTCAAGCAGCACCACTGGGAGGGCTCGTTCGCCGAGTACCTCGATATCTGCCTGGAGCAGCCGGGCGTGGTGCGCAACGCCTACCAGCGCGTGTACGACGCCATCCTCTCGTTCGGCTTCGAGAAGTACCGGCTGTTCAAGCGCGACGCGATCCGCTACCACTTCTTCTCGGACCCCATCGACAGCGGGGCCGACGGCATCTTCGGGCTTGATTTCGCGCTCATGCAGCTCGTCGATGTGTTCCGCTCGGCCGCCGAGGGGTACGGCACCGACAAGCGCATCCTGCTGCTGCACGGCCCGGTGGGGAGCAGCAAGAGCACGATCGCGCGCCTGCTCAAGAAGGGCCTCGAGCAGTACTCGCGGACCGATGCGGGGGCGCTCTACTCGTTCTCGTGGATGCTCGATGAGCACTGCGGGGCCAACGGAAAGGACCACGAGTTCCCCTGCCCTATGCACGAGGAGCCGCTGATGCTCGTGCCGCGCGAGGCGCGCGAGGACATCGTGTCCCGCCTCAACGAGAGATTCACGCCCCAGAATCGCGGCGGAAGGCTGCGGCTTGTCGGCGAGCTCTGCCCCTTCTGCCGCAAGGTCCACGCCGAGCTGATGCGGCACTACGCCGGCGATTTCAAGCAGGCGATGGAGCACGTGAAGGTGCGCCGGATCATCCTCAGCGAGAAGGACCGCGTCGGCATCGGCACCTTCCAGCCCAAGGACGAGAAGAACCAGGACTCGACGGAGCTGACCGGCGACATCAACTACCGCAAGATCGCGCAGTTCGGCTCCGACAGCGACCCGCGCGCGTTCAACTTCGACGGCGAGCTGAACATCGCCAACCGCGGCATCTGCGAGTTTATCGAGGTGCTCAAGCTCGACGTGGCGTTCCTCTACGACCTGCTGGGCGCGAGCCAGGAGCACCTGATCAAGCCCAAGAAGTTCGCGCAGACGCACATCGACGAGGTGATCCTGGGCCACACCAACGAGCCCGAGTACCGCAGGCTCCAGAGCAACGAGATGATGGAGGCGTTCCGCGACCGCACCATCAAGATCGACATCCCCTACAACATCCGGCTCGACGACGAGATCAAGATCTACCAGAAGGACTTCGGCACCGAGCGCATCAAGGGCATCCATGTGGCGCCGCACACGCTGGAGGTGGCGGCGATGTGGGCGGTGCTCACGCGCCTGGAGGAGCCCAAGAAGCACAACCTGACCGTGTTGCAGAAGCTCAAGCTCTACAACGGCAAGACGCTTCCCAACTTCACCGAGGACAACATCAAGGAGCTTCGCAAAGAAGCCT
>JACMLW010000016.1 GCA_014379385.1 Phycisphaerales bacterium | reverse complement strand
GTGAAGCCGACGCCGGTGCCCGAGTCATCGCCCATGTTGCCGAAGACCATCGTCTGGATGTTCACGGCGGTGCCGACGAGGCCCTGGATGCCGCTGAGGCGGCGATAGCTCACGGCGCGCTCGCCGTTCCAGCTCTTGAAGACGGCCTCGATGGCGAGCTCGAGCTGCTTGAAGGGGTTCTGCGGGAACTCATCGCCCACGAACTTGCGGTAGGTGTCCTTGTAGGCCGCCGCGAGTTCGACGATGCCCTCCTCGGGCACGTCGGTATCCTGGGCTGCCTTGTAGCGGTGCTTGATCTTGTCGAACTGCTCCTCGAACTTGTGGTGGTCAACGCCCATCACAACGTCGCCGAACATATTGATGAGGCGGCGGTAGGCGTCGTACGCGAATCGCCGGTTGCCGGTGGACTTGGCGAGGCCCTCGACGGAGGCGTCGGTGAGCCCGAGGTTGAGGATGGTGTCCATCATCCCGGGCATGGAGACGGCGGCGCCCGAGCGGACGGACACTAGAAGGGGGTTCCCGTTGTCGCCGAACTTCTTCTCGGTCTCGCGCTCGAGCATCGAGATGTTCTTGTGGACCTCGTTCATGAGGCCGTGGGGAAGCCGGTTGCCGTTCTTGTAGTAGGCGGCGCAGGTGTCGGTGGTGATCGTGAAGCCGGGGGGGACGGGAAGGCCGATGAACGTCATGTCGGCGAGGTTGGCGCCCTTGCCACCCAGGAGCAGTTTCATGTCGGCGGAGCCCTCGGTCTCCAGTTTGCCGAAGTAGTAGACCATCTTGCCGGGCTTGCGCCGGAGCATGGGTCCGGCGGGCGCGGGGGCGGAACTATGAGCGGCGTGAACGCCGTTGGTGGCCCCATTGGTTGCGCCACCCCCGCCATTCTCCCCGCTTCCCCGTTCAGTGCCTCCTCGTGGGGCCCCGTTGGTCGAGGGCGCCTTGGGCGCGGTCCGCGCCTTGGTCGCTGCGGGTGCGGGCTTCTTCTTCACGGGGGATTTGCTCGCCATAGTGATGACCTTTGCCAATCGAAAGGTGATGCGTGCCTGAATCAAGGTGGCACAGCTTGTTTAGCTTGTCGCCGAGGCTCCGGCCCAACCCCGGCGACACGACGGCTCGTCGGCGTCGCCTGAGGGTCCGAGGCCGAGAAGTTTAGGTAAGCAATGGGGGCGTTGACGAGTCTGGGCCCGTCTTCACCTAATAGACGCCACTGATTCATTGGGAAATCCGCACTCATGGCCGCATTTGCAGCCTCCAAGGCCGGTGTTCCCGCCGCACCCGCCCCGCCCTGAGCTGATCGCAACTACAGTGCGGCGTGGCTGAACCCGCCCACGCTCGCCTGCTTCCAGCCCCTCCGCCCCCTCGCCCAATCGTCCCGGTCGCCCCCGATCGCGTGCCGACGGACGTGTTGGCGGCGTGGCCCGCGGCCCGGCCGCTGGTGGTGCTGTGGTCGGGCGACGATGGGAGCGCCGAATCACGATGGACCATCATGGCTCAGCCGCGAGAGGTGCTGCGCTGCGACCGGGGGCCGGGCGGCGCGGTGCGATGCCGATTGATCGCGGGCGGGGTGGAGCGCGAACTCTCGGCGGACCCGCTGGAAGCGCTGCGGGCCTGTATCGAATCAACGGCGAGCACGGCAGAGAAACATGCCGTTGGCGAGGCGCCGCCGTTTCGCGGCGGATGGATTGGCGCGCTCTCGTATGAGTTGGGGCACCTGATCGAGCCCGCGGCATTGCGGGGAGGAATGGGGAACGTGGAGCAGTCGGGCGCCGATCGTTGGCCCCTCATGGAGATGCAGTATTGCCCCGCGGCGTACTGCCACGACAACCAGACGGGAGTGTGGTGGCGGGGGGGGCTCGAGGACGCTTGCGGGGGCGATGCCGAGTCGCTGCCGGAGTTCGTGGGACTTGTCGCGGGTGCGGGCGGCGGAGGCGGCGCGACCGCGCACGATCAGTTCGAACTGGGGACACCCGTCAGCCTGATGGGCGAACCCGGGTATCGCGAGGCGGTGGCGCGCTGCGTGCGCTACATCCACGACGGGGACATCTTTCAGGCGAACATCGCGCACCGGCTGAGGGCTACGTTCAGCGGATCAGCGCGGGCGTTGTTTCTCGAAATGGCGAGCCGGATGCGCCCTCGATACGGGGCGTATCTTGAGCGAGTGTGTTGGGGCGGCTCGGAAGGTGAGGCGGGCGGGAAAACGTGCAAGGAGCGGCGGGTGCTGGCCTCGGTAAGCCCCGAACTGTTCCTGGACGTTGATCTGGCCAGCGGGCGCGTGGTGACGCGCCCGATCAAGGGCACGCGCCCGGCGGGTGGAGCCAGGGGCGAGGGGGAAGCCGAACTGGACCGGAGTGAGAAGGATCGCGCCGAGCTCGCCATGATCGTCGACCTGATGCGCAACGACCTCGGGCGAGTGTCGCGCTTCGGCACGATCAAGGTGGAGCAGGCGCGGCAGATCGAGGCGCACGGGCCGCGCGCTGGGGCGGAGACAGACGGCGGCGGAGGGGTGCTGCACGCGGTGGCGACCGTCTCCGGGGTGGTGCGATCGGGCGTGGGCGTCACCGACCTGCTGAGGGCCACATTCCCCGCCGGCTCGATCACCGGCGCGCCCAAGGTCCGCTCCATGCAGGTGATCCGCGAGCTCGAACCCGTGGCCCGCGGCCCCTACTGCGGGAGCATCGGGTACATCAGCGATCACGGGCACGCGGCGTTCAACGTGGCTATTCGCACGGCGTGCATCGAGGGCACGCCCGGCGCGCCGGGGCTGGGCTCGATTCTTGACGGGTTGGTGGAATATGGTGTCGGAGCCGGCATTGTCGCCGAGAGCGACCCGGAGTCGGAGTGGCGGGAGACGCTCGACAAAGCGGGCGGCCTTCTACACACGGCGGCGGCGACGCGGCGGCACCCATGCGGAGCAACATCATGATCAACGGCCATGTGTCGACGATTGAAGCGCCGGTGATCGCAGAGCGAGTGATCGAGCCGGCTGGGACGGCCGGGTATCGCGCCGCGCCTGCGGGAGGGCCGCGCCTGCGGGCCGATGTGGTGGATGTATATGTGTTTCGGCGTGTGCAGGGCCCGGGGACATTCGATGAGGCAATCGAGTTCCTGCAGTTGCTGCGCAACGACGAACCGCTCAAAGGCACGTGGCACCCGGTGATGGGGCACATCGAGCACGAGGAGACGGCCCCGCAGTGCGCGGTGCGAGAGCTGAGCGAGGAACTGGGCCTGCGCTTCGGCGCGCCAGACCTGCTCGGGTTCTGGGCCCTCGAGCAGGTCCATCCCTTCTACATCGCCGCGATCGACTCGATCGTCCTGAGCCCCCGTTTCGCCGTTGAGGTCTCGCGCGAGTTTCGGCCCGTGCTGGATGTGGACCACGCGGCGCACCGCTGGGTCGGTGCGAGCGAGGCGTGGCGGCGGTTCATGTGGCCCGGTCAGATCGCCACCGTGCGCGAGATCATCGATCACCTGCTCAGGCCGGGATCGCTCGCGAAGCAGTGGTTGCGGCTCTGAGTTCAGGCCGCGGCATCGAGGGCGTCATCGCGGAGGGCGCCCGGAGCAGTTACGGCGGGGGTAACAAGTGAATCCCAGGGCGCGATGACGCGCGTGCCGGTGGCCGATTGAGAATCCCATGCGTCGAGGATTGGACCCGGCGACATGGTGCCGATGACGTGCGCCTCCGCATCGCCGGCGCTCACGAGGCGGACACCGAGCTCCGCGAGGGCCGCGATCACGATGTGCGCGTTCTTGCCGGGCGCGATCAGCGCGGCGGAGCCGAAGGGCTGACGCGCGTGCGCCTGCTGGAGGGAGGCGCGGGCCTCCGCCAGGCCGGTGAAGCGGGCCCAGAGCGAATCGTTCATGGGTGAGCGCGGCTGGCGCCGCAGTGTCAAGAGGAGCTGGGCCAGCCCGCGGGCATAGCCGGCCTCGGCCTTCTCGAGGTGCGCGATGCGTCCGTAGCGTCGGGCGGTGCGCCACAGCTCGCGCCGGCGTTCGGAGGGGGGTGCGTAGCGCTGCATCACCCATCCATTATTGCGGACGAGGCGGTGCAGGATGCGGTCCATGTTGCGGCCGGCGCTGACCTTGTGATGGGCCACGCGGAAGCGGCGGTCGAGCGTGATCCGCCACCCGTGCAGGAGGAGGCGGGCCGAGAGGTCGTACTCCTCGGCGTAATAGTCGAAGCGCGAGTCGTATCCATTCCACGGGACACCGGCCTGGTCCCACGCGCTGCGCCGGATGGCGACTCCGCACCCGGTGAAGACCTCGGGCAGGCCGCCGGCTTCGCGCGTGTGCTGGCCCGGGAGAATGATCTCGGCGGCGATCGCCCCGGCTTCGGCGGGGGCTTCACGAATCGCTTGCAAGAAGCCCAGGTCCAGCGGGTTCGAGTCGTCGTCCAGCATCGCGATCCACTGGCTAGATGCGTCGGCCGCGGCAACGCCCCTGTTCCGCGCGGCGGTGCCGATATTCCGCCCCAGCATCAGCAGCTTTGTAGGCAGGCCGTTGGCGAGAGCGACCGGCACCGGAGGAGGAACAGCCGAGGCATTGTCAACCACGACCACCTCGGCGCGGTGCGCCGGGAGCGAGCCGAGTGCCCCGAGCGTTCGCTTGAGCACCTCGGGGCGGTTATGGGTTGGAAGGATGTAGGAGATCATGAAGGAGAAGGGCATTGGGGAATAGGCAATGGGCATTGAGCACGTAGAAGCGAGGATCTCATTAGGCCCTGGCGGCAACGGGCGAGCGGCTGGTGCGGCCCACGATGGTCTCGGGGTGCGCGTACGTCAGGTGCGAGGCGTGGATGCGCGCCACGCCGTGGCGGAGGTCCGACGCGGAGACAACTGTGTTGCCGAGGCGCTGCGCCTGGGCCGCAGCCGCGACGGCGCCGAGAAAGCTGGCCGCGAGCAGCGAGCCCCCGCAGCAGAGGACGAGTGTCGCGGTCGCGAGCAGCGCATCGCCGCACCCGAGTGGATCAACCGCGTGCCCGCAGAGCGCCGGCACGTGCTCGCCCGAGACACGCGAGCGGAACGCGCCGGCCGGGGTTGAGGCGTCGGCGTCCGTCTCGGGAAGCCGCTCGAAACCGATGAGGCCCTCGGCGCCCATCGAGACGATCGCGGCCCGCGATCCCGTCTGCTCGAGCAGGCTCCAGGTCGCGGTCGGCAGGCCCTCATCGAACAGGCGCAGGCTCTCGCGCAGCTCGGGCTCGCTGGGGCAGAGCAGGTCCATGCGCGACATATGCCGCAGATTGTTGCGCCGGCCGGATACGTCTCCGCTGAGCACGCCGGTGTGCTGCCGGAGGCGCTTGCAGAGCCGGCCCGTCACGCCGGGCGAGAAGAGACCGAGCCCGAAATCGGCGATAATCGCCGCGTCGTGACCGCCATGCTCGGAAGCGGTCTGGGCCGCGAGCTCGATGAGTTCGTCCTGCTGCGTGGCGTCCAGGGTGAGCGGCTCGACGAGATCGAGTTTCATGACCTTCTGAGCGCCAACGAGGAACCGCTGTTTTTCGGGGATGGTCCAGTCAACATTGACGGTGCGCATCTGCACGCCGTCCAGAAGGAGGCGCTGGCGCAGCGCCGTGGTCTCTTCACTGGGGGGGAGGGCGGTGACGAGAACGGGGCTCGCGCCCATGGCGGCGAGGTGCCGGCAGAGGATCGCCCCCGCGCCGTCGTACGTCCGCCGCTCGATGGGGCGAAGCGTCATCACGGGGCTCTCCCCGGCGACCTCCGGCCGGTCGCAGAGCACGTAGGTGTCGATCGTCGGCTCGGCGACCACGGTGACCCGTTTCCCACGGAACGACGCGATGAGCGAGGTGAGCTTGGCGCCCTCTAGCTGCGGTTTATCCAGAAGCTGGGCGAGCCGGGCGTGGTAGGGATCGGTGGACTGCTCGAGGGCCGCGATGAGCGCCGTCGAGGAGAAGATCACATCACCGGATGAGAAGACGACGCGCCCCCCGTGCGACTCCACAGCGCTTCGCTCGGCTTTGAAGCGGGGATCGTTGTTCAGTTCGTACTCGCGCCCTTTGACGTAGACATCGGGTTGGACTTCGGCGAGCAGTTCCGCGGCCGTCGGACGCTGCTCTACATACACCCAGTCCACGAAGTCGAGCGCCGCGAGGTTCTCGGCCCGCAGCTCCTCCGGGATCAGCGGCCGCCCGGTTCCTTTCTTCATCTCGACATCACCGGTGATCGTGACAAGCAAAATATCGGCGTGGCTCTTGGCGTGGCGAAGGTGACGGATGTGCCCGGGATGCACGATGTCGAAGCACCCGTGGCACTGAACCACGGTGAGCCCCTCGGCCCGCGCCCGCGCCCGAACGGCCATGAGCCGCGCCTTGCCAAGAACCTTGGCTGACGACGGAGAGTGGCCCGCCAGGTTGAGGGAGGGTGGACCGCCGGCGTGCTCGGGGCGCGGTGTGAATGCCATGGGGTCAGTTATCGGCCACTGACACCGGGGTGCCTGAGACCGTCCTGTTCGTCCGGCGACCTCGCAGTCAGGTGCGCAAATGTCGCCGAGAGGTTGGACAGGTGGGGAGTGTTGTCTGTGCCGGAGAAGGGTCGATAACCGGTCAATCACGATGTCGAGCGCTGCCCTCACTCCTTCTCGGTCACCTATTGCCGGCTCCGCGCCCTCGTCCGCGGCGGGCATCACGCGAGCGCAGATCATTGGGCTTGCCCAATCGGGACGCGCGTGGGAGTTCATCCCGTTCGGCCTGCTCGCGCTGCGGCACACCCCCCATGATGTGCAGATGCGGCTCCTGGTCGTCGCGAGCTACGCGCGATTGGGTCTGCGAACCGCCGCGCTCGAACACCTCGAAGTCGCCGCGACTCAAGCACCCGGCGAACCGGCCATCGAGCAGCTCCGATCGGTCGCGAGCGCGATGACCGATGACCGCATGACGCTCGAAGCACGGGTGCGCACCTGCCGAGCGAATGTCGCGGCGATCGGTGACAATGGGGGGGGCGGGGGGGCGCGGGTGCTTGTGGAGTCTGGGCTCGAAGCCTGGTTCGCCCGCACCACCGACGAAGAGTGGTTCAGAGCGATCGGCGGCAACGTCGTCCGCCGATCCAGCACGGGCGAGTGGGTCCGCTTCGCCGACGACGCCGCGGCGGCCGCATCACTCGAGCTTCCTCTCGTCGCACAAACCGGCCCCAGCGCCCCGTTCACGATCGAGGGCATCTGCCCGCCATGGCTGCTCGTGCGGGTCGCGGCCCAGCGGCCCCTTCGCGCCGAGGGCCACTGGCCGCGTATTCGCGTTGTCCAGGCCGACATACTTGAGCTGCTTGATGGCTTGGCCATGACGGACCTTCGTACGGTCCTGTCGGCGCCAAGATTGGAACTCTTTGTGGGGGCCGATGCCGGCACGGAGTTTATCGCCAGGCTGCGCGGCCAGTTCGGCGCGATCATCAACGGACCGGTCGTGACGAGCGGGGGACTCCGCACCCGGGCCACCTGCGAGGGACAATCAATCGATCGCCTACACAGTGCAGCTCTTGCGCAGCAACACGTCGATGAGTCGCACCTGCTGGCGCGCCTGCGGGCTTTGTATGCGGGTCGCGAACGCGATTGGTGGGGGAGGCGGTATCAAGAGGCTCTTTCCGGCAGCGGCGCGCCACTGCGGATCCTGGTGCCCACCTGCCGGTACAGCTCATTCGTCCGGCATTCGAGCCAGGATCTGGCCGCCTCGTTCGAGCGAGCGGGCATCAGGGCCGAGATTCTCGAAGAGTCGGACGATTCCAGCCACTTTACCGCTACTTCCTATGCTCGAACGCTGCTGCGGCTGGAACCGGACCTCATCGTCCTGATCAACTACACGCGCCGCAACATCGGAACGGTCATTCCCAGCGAAGTCCCGGTTGTGACGTGGATCCAGGACGCCATGCCCCACCTATTCCGACAGCAGACAGGTCCTGGGCTCGGCGAGCTCGATTTCGTGGCGGGTCATTTATATCCCGAATTATTTGAGCGGTTTGGATATCCACATTCGAGAACCTTGGCAGTGCCGGTCGTGGCCTGCTCTCGGAAGTTTCACCCGAGCGCGATCGACTCCAACTCTCAAAAACGATTTGGGTGCGAAATTGCTTATGTGAGTCACCAGTCCGAGACCCCATCGGATATGCACTCTCGGTTGGTGCGTGAGGCATCCAGAAGCGGAACTGATCCGATCGTGGTGCGAGTGCTTGAGCGTTTGGAACCGCAAGTTCGCCAAATTGCCCAAGCTATTAGTGAACGTAACGCCCAAACCGAGCTCCCGCGGCTGACGTCGGAGGCAATTCGGGCTGAGTTTGGCACCGAGCCGGATCCGTGCATGGTCACGCTGGTACTCAAGCAGTACAGCGAGCCATACGCGGAACGGATTGTTCGGCACCAAACTCTTGCGTGGGCGGCGAACGCGGCGAGGCGCCGCGGATGGCGGCTAAAGTTATTCGGACGTGGCTGGGCTTGCCACTCGGAACTCCGCGAGTTCGCGTCAGGGGATGTGCCGCACGGCGAGGAGTTGCGGGCGTGCTATCAGGCCGCGGCGGTCCACTTGCACATGTCATCGCGCACGCTGATGCACCAGCGTGTGCTTGAGTGCGTGTTGTCGGGCGGATTCCCGCTGTGCCGGCTGGTGGTGAACGACGCTCAGGGGCTGAAGGACTGGCTTCTTCACCAAGTATTCGCCAAGGGGGAGGAGGCGCCGGTGTGCAGCCTGAAGTACAAGGTGCCGGGGTATCCGATCACGGATCACCCGGAGTTGATGCGGCTGGCGTGTTTCCGCCAGCACATGGGCCAGCTCCAGGAGTGGGCGATGTGGTTCCACGAGTACCGGCGGGAGAAGGCGTTGGCGGGGTCGCGGGTGCCGCATCGAGAGGAACTGGCCCTGTGGGTGCTGGGGGAATCACCCGATAACGTGTTCATTGATGCAGAGGGGCTGGAGCGCCGGGTGGCGGCGGTTCTTGAGAGCCCGGGGCTGCGGAGGGGTCTGGCGGAGATGGCACGCCGCCGGGTAGGCGAATACCTGACTTACGACTCGCTGCGGGAACGGATGCTCGATCTGGTGCGGACAGGACTTGGGGCGGGCAATGCTCCGGAAGGGATCTCGTGATGGGTGGTCCCGCGATCAGTTTCGTGGTGGCGGCGTTCAACGCCGAGAAGACGGTCGAGCGGACAATCCAGAGCCTCCGCGAACAGACGCGGGGCGACTGGGAGGCGATCGTCATTGATGATGGGAGCACCGATCGAACGGCGGCGATCTGCCGCGCGGTGGGAGACCCGCGCCTGCGTCTGGTGACGCAGGCGAATTCGGGCGTGTCGGTGGCGCGGAACCGGGGGGTCGAGCTGGCGACGGGAGAGGCGATCTGCTTCCTGGACGCGGACGACTGGGTGGAGCCAACGTTCTCGCAGGTGATGATGGCGATGTTGGGGGGGACCGACGCGGATTTGGCGGCGTGCTCGTTCCGCATGGCGGGGGCGCGGGGGGAAGACCTCTCGTGGGAGACGACGCTGTCATTGGCGGACGTGGCACCGGCGAAGTTGATTGAGTTCAACCCGCTGTGCATCGGGGGCGTGGTGGTGCGGCGCTCGACGCTGCTGGCGAATATCAAGGCGGATGGCCCGGCGTTCAACCGGGAATCAAGGCACGAGGACTGGGAGCTGTGGCTGCGGTTGATCGCGCGCGGCGCGCGGTGGGGGGGCGTGAGCCCGGAGCCGCTGTTCCATTACCGGATCGTGCCGGGATCGCGGACGAGCGACGTTGATGGGCTGTGGCGCGACGGTCGGCGGATCATCGCCAAGTTCGGGCCGCCCGCTTCGCAGCAGGAAGCGATCCAGCGGCGCTGGACGCTGCGGAATCTGGCTCGGGCGGTGGCGAGAGGTGACGCGGCGCTGGCCGAGATCATGCTGTGGGAGCCGGGCGAGCTCACCGAGGCGGACCTTGGCATTCTGTGCGGATCGCTGCGATGGGCGTTCCAGCGCGAAGAGAGTATCGGCCCCATGCAGGCGCCGCATCACGCGGCGGCCTGGGCCCGCAAGGTCGAGGCGATCATCGGGTTTGACCCGGTGGGGACCACGGCGGCGGCGCGGATGATGTTGGGCGCGGGTGAGGTGGTGGCGTGGGCGCGGGTGGCGCAGGCGGCGCTGGCGGAACTCAAGGCGGGCGAACGGCTCGTGGTCTACGGGATGGGCCGGAACGGTCGTGAGGCGTGGAAACGCCTGCGCGAGATCGGCTCGACGGCGGTGTGGATGGACGATTCCCCGAGCGTGCAGGCCGACGGGCCTCGGGTGCATCTGGCGGACCTGACGGCGAGCGACCTGGTATTGGTGACGCCGGACGAGCGAGCGGGGATGCTGGCGCGGCTCAAGGCCGCCGCGGTGGGCCGGGTGCTGCTGCCGGAGCACCTGCTGGGGGTGATTAATCTCGGGCGGGCGCCTCGGGCAGGGCGACGTGCAGCGCGCTGACGGCGCGCTGGGCGACCTGCTCGCGCACGCCGCTGTAGCGGATGGGCTGCAGGGGCTTGAAGCGGGCGAGGAGGGGGGCGTCGTTCTGCGGGGAGAGGATGACGCTTGATCCCTCCGGGAACGGGAGCATGGTGGGTCGGATGGGGCCGGCGCGTGGGCTGACGTTCACCAGGTGCGCGCGGTCGTCGCGGCAATCTACAACCATGTTTTTGTCGATGGCGCGCCGCGCGATCAGGCGGCCGTTGTTCCCCATGCCGATGAGCACGATCGGTTTGCCGGGGGGGCAACGCGCGAGTACGGCGTCCGCGATTGCGATCTGATCGACCGCCTGCATGGCGAGCGCGCCCAGCGCGGGGCTAATGTGGTTGGGCTCCATCCAGCCGAGCTCAATGCAGCCGTACCAGAACTGGACGATGGCGTCGCGCCAGCGGGTCATGGGACCCGAGAGGGGGTCGGGGTCGAGGCCCAGGGCGAAGAGCACCGCCCAGAAGGCTGCGACGCCGGCGGCGACCGGGTCGATGACCTTGAGACCGGCGGCGGCCATGAAGATCTGGAGCGCGCGGGCCTTATCGGCGGTGTTGTCGAGGAGCGCGGCCTGGGTTGCCAGCTCGAGCGCGAGGCGGCCGAGGACCTTGTTCTTGCGAGGTTCGGAGGTGTCGATCTGCTGTCCGACGGATCCTGCCTGCCTGGCGCGCTGGTAGGCGTCACTCACGACGCGCTGCACCGTTCGGCACATGAGCGAGAAATCCTTGCTGAGACTCGCGGGGCGGACGCGGTACGCGGCGACGGGCTGGTCGAGGGCGACCCAGCGGACGCCGCGAGCGGCGAGGCGGAGCCACATGTCGTAGTCCTCGACGACGCGGAGTGCTTCGTCGAAGCGGAGCGGCGCGGACTTGGCGGGCGCGAGCAGGTCGCGCCGGAGCAGGTGTGCATGGGATGCGAAGCGGTTGTGCTCGAGGAGGTCGTTCAGACCGACCTCGGGCTCGGAGATCGGGCAGAGGCGGCCGCGCTGGCCGAGCGGGCGGCCGCGGGCATCGTGGAACTCGTACGCGGCGTATGCGGCGCCGCCTGTCGGGCCGGTTGCACCGCTGGCGCTGTTTCCACCGCCGCCATGAGTTGGTGATCTGACGCTGGCCGTCTGGAGGAGGAGTTCGAGGCCGCGCGGGAGCATCCAGTCGTCGGCGTCGAGGAAGTGGATGTACTCGGCGGAGGCGTGGTCGAGGCCGGTGTTGCGCGCGGCGGCGAGTCCGCCATTGTCGCGATGCACGAGGATGACGCGGTGATCGGACGACGCGAGTTTCTCGACGATCTCGGGGCCGTTATCGCGCGAGCCGTCGTTGACTACGATGGCGCGCCAGTGAGCGAGGGACTGGGCTTGCAACGAGGCGATGGTCTCGCCGATAGTGGCGGCGGAGTTGTAGAGCGGGACGATGACGTCGATCTGGGGGTTCACAGGGAGGGGCCGTCCTGGTAGTCAAGATAGAGGGGCCAGACGTTGACGCCGCGGGCGCGCATGGGAGCGCTGGCGGTCCAGAGCTGAGGCTCGTGCCAATCGCTGGAGAGGAGGACGTGCGTGCCGGGTGGGACGGCGTGCGGCGGCGCGATGCTCAGGCCCCAGCGGGCGCCGACGAGCTGGTCATCGCAGAGGCCGGTCACTTGCAGCCCAAGGGCGGGCAGATGGTCGAGGATGAATCCGGAATGAGCTCCGGCGCCGTACAGGGTGACGGCGGCGACGCCCTTGGCGCGCAGGGAACCGCCGACGAAGCGGAGGCGCGCGAGCTTTCCCGAGTGGATGATCGGGGAGGGGGCGACGCCGGTGCGGACACTGGCCAGGAGGAAGGCGATGAGGGGTTCGAGGGCGGGGCCGGTTTGATCGAGGATGGTTGCGAGATCGCCCGTCGCGGCGGCCGCGGCGAAGCCGCCTGCGTGGGCGCGATCGACGGCGGTCTGCACCGCGGTGAGCGATACGGCGGAATCGAGCGGGGGGAGGGCGGCCCAGGACTGGATGAGACGCGAGGCTACGACCTGGGCCTGGCGCGCGGTGGGTATGCCCGCCGCGGAGGCGCTGGGGACGGTGTAGCGGTAGAGCACGTCGCGCAGATTGGCGAGCGGTGCGACACGGGAGAGGCGCAGCCAGAGGTCGTAGTCCTGGGCCCGATCGAGGGATTCGTCGTACCCGCCGAGGTCAAGGACCGGGGCACGACGGAGCATCATGGAGCCGTGGCAGAAGGCGTTATCGAGCACGAGGGACCAGCGGAGGCGCTCTGGGTGAGTGGGCGGCGAGAGGGTTTCGAGCACGGCGCCGTCGGGGAGGGCGCGCTCAAAGGCGGTACCGAGGGCGACCACCTCCGGGTGCGCGGTGAGGAACGCGACTTGGCGCGCGATGCGAGTGGGGGGGCATGTGTCGTCGGCATCCATGCGGGCGACAAGCTCGTGCGCGGCCGCGCGCAGCCCGACATTGAGCGCGGCGGGCAATGACGGTGATGGGAGCTCGAGCAGGCGGACACGAGCGTCGGAGGCACCGATTGTCACGGCGGCGCTGCGGGTTGGGGAGTCGGAGCCGTTGAGGATGAGGAGGAGTTCAAGGTCGGTGTGCGTTTGGCGAAGGATGCATTCGGCCGCGCGCGCGAGCGTGGTCGGGGCGGTTGAGACAGGGAGTAGGACGCTGACGCGGGGCATCGCCGCGCAGATCGGCTGCGCGGCAGGGTTCTCGATAGGAAATGTGGCAGGGGCGAAGCGGCGCGGGGTGTAGGCCAATGGGCTTCGGGGCGGCGCGGTCTGTACGCTCTGGCCATGCCAAGTGCGCTGGTGCTGACATTCTCGACCGGGGTGTCGCTCGCCGAGTGGGAGCGGACGGGGCTGCTTCGTCGCGAGTGGGCGCTCTACGAGCGCCTGTCGAGCTCGTACAACAGCATCGTGCTGTTGACGTACGGGGGCCCGACCGATCGCGAGATCGTTTCGCGGCTGCCGGTGGCGGGAAGTTGCCGTGCTCAGGTGCTGTGCCGTGAACGCGAGGCGGACGATGTGCCAGGCTTTCTTGCAGGGATGCCGGCGCATGTGGCGGAGCTGGTGGGCCGTGCGGACCGGGTGGTGGTGAAAACGAACCAGATGCAGGGCGGGGAAGTGGCGGTGGCGATCATGAGCGCTCTGCGTGAGCGGGGCGTGCGCGCGGGGCTGGTCGCGCGAGGTGGGTACCTGTGGAGCAGGAACGTGGCGCGGGTGTTGGGGATGGACTCTGCGGAAGCGATCGAAGCCGGGGCGAGAGAAGGGGAACTTTGCCGCGCGGCGGGAGCGGTGGTGGTGACGACCGCAGAGATCGCAGAGGACCTGTGCTGGCGGTACGGGGTGCCGACGGAGCGGGCGAGGGTGATTCCGAACTACGTGCTGATCGAAGGCGCGGCGGCGGTGGGGACACGGCGGCCGGATCTGGTGCTCTTTGCCGGGCGACTGTCGAAGGAGAAGCGAGTCGATGCGCTGATTGAGGCGATGGCGGAGGTCAACGGGCGCGTGGCTCGGGTTGAACTCGAGGTGGTCGGCGATGGGCCGGAGGAGGGCGCTCTGCGGAAGCTCGCCGCGCGGCGCGGCGTTGAAGTGAACTTCATGGGTCGTCTGCCGCACAAGCAACTGCTGGAGCGGATGCGGTCGTGCGCGGTGTATGCGCAGCTCTCGGCGTACGAGGGCCATCCAAAGACGGTGCTGGAGGCGATGGGGGCTGGCGCCGCGGTGGTGGTGGCCGACAGTCCGGGGCTGCGCGATGTAGTGACCGATTCGGTGACAGGGGTAATTGTGCGCGGCGACGACCTGGTGCAGAGCGCGGCGAGTGCGATTGGGAGCCTGCTTCAGTCACCCACGCGTCAGGAGCGGCTGGGGGCGAGCGCTGCGGAATGGGTTCAGGCGAGGCTGAGTCTGGACGTGATCGTGCCCTTGGAGCTCGCCGCTCATGATTGCGCGATCGCGGCGGCGACCGGCGGAGAACTCGGGGTGGCATCGCTGCCGCCCCCGCCGCCCCCGCTCCCCGCAGTGCGTTGGGAGCCCGCTCTGCTCAATGTGGAGCCGGGGGAGGCGGTCGATGCGTGGGGGAAGAGCCTGCGCGGGTACTCGCGGCGGCTTGAAGCGCGGGCGCGGGCCAAGTTTCTGTTGGGGCTGGATGAGCCGCTGTATGAGATGCAGGGGGAGGCGGCGGTGGCGGCGGAGGGTGGATTGCACCCGAAGCACAGGCTCATGCGCTACCACGATTTTTTCGTGGAGCGGATCGGGAGTGGGGAGCGCGTGATCGACCTGGGGTGCGGGGTGGGGGCGCTGGCGGCGTCGATCGCTGATCGCAGCGGCGCGGAGGTGACGGGGATGGACTGGTTGCAAAAGAGCTTGGACAAGGCGGCGGTGGTGGCGATGGAGCGGGGCGTCGCTGAGCGAGTGCATTGGGTGCTCGGGGACATCACGAGCGAGCGGGCGCCGGGCGAGTTTGAGGTGGTGGTGCTGAGCAACGTGCTGGAGCACATCGCGGCGCGCGCCGAGCGATTGCGGATGTGGCGAGAGTGGTACCTGGGCAAGGCTGGGCGCGTGCTGATACGAGTGCCTGCATTCGATCGCGAGTGGCGCGCGCCGTACAAGAAGGAGCTGGGTGTTGAGTGGCGGCTGGATCCGACGCACGAGACCGAGTACACCGAGGGGCAGTTGCGCGAGGAGGTGGGCGCGGCGGGGCTGCGGGTGACGGAACTGATCGTGCGCTGGGGTGAGTACTGGGCAGTGACGGAGCGGGCCTAGGCGGGCTTCACGGCCGCGATCATGAGCATGTGGCCGCAGTAGAGGCGGAGCTTGCGGGGCGGGTTGTCGATGAGCCGCGCGGCGGCTGGGGAGGATTCGCGGAGGAAGTTGAGCTGCGGCTTGTGATTGATGGTGTCCTTGATGCCCTTGTAGATGTCGTAGGCATCGGTGGCGACTGGGTGCAGGCCGGCGGCGCGGAGCTGACGAGCGAGGTCGAGCGCGGTCATGAAGATCTGGTAGAAGGCGAGATCGTCGGGCACGGGCTGAGGAGCGAACCCACCTTGGCGGGCGTGCAGGCGGCGAAGCGGCGAGAAGTAGGGGACGGAGATAATCGCGGCGCTGCCGGGACGGAGGACACGGGCGGTTTCGGCGAGGATGGTGGCGCGCGAGTCATCGTCAAAGTGCTCGACAACGCCGAGGGAGAGGTAGCCGGCGAGCGAGTTGTCGGAGTAGGGGAGGGCGCGGACGTCGCCAACGAGGTAGCGGCCGCTGGGATCGAGGTGGAGATTGGCGTCGATGATGCGGGGGGCGAAATCGAGGCCTTCGATTGTGTAGCCGGCGCCCCTGAGGGTGCGCGCGACGTTTCCGTTGCCGCAACCGGCCTCGACGATCAGTCCGGATCGCGGAAGGAAGCGACCGAAGAGGGGCCGGAACCAATGGTGAACGGACTCAGTCCGGCACTGACGAGGCGGCGCGGTGAGCCAGTGCGAATCCCAGAACTCGGGGGAATCAGCGCGGCGGTGGTACATGACCAGGCGCGAGCCCTGGCGCATCGTGAGGGTTTTGATGGTCGCCGCTGGTGGGGCGGGCGGTGGCGGCGACGGGGCGATGGCCTCGGGCATAGGAAGATGATCGGCGAGTAGGGAGAGGAGGCGGGAGTGGGAGCATGGTCGGCCGATTTTGCGCATTGGCGGGTGTCGGCGATTTGTGGGGTAGCGCTTGCAGTGGGGCCGATGCGAACTGACCGGTTCACGGATGGGCCGCGGCGCGTGGTGGCAACTCGGAATGGAGTGATACGGATGTCGGCTCTGAGCGCCTCGAAGGGTGTAGGGGAACTCGCGGGACCGTCGCTGCGGCTTTCGGTGGGTGGAGATGAGGGCGTGCTGCGGGCGCGTCCGGAGTTGGCGGGCAGGGTGCGGGAGGCGCTGGAGGCGTATTACACGCCGATATACCGCGATATGTTGGGGCTGCCGGATTGGAAGGCACATGTAGAGAAGCGGCATCACGAGGACGCAAACTTTGAGGCGATCCTGGACAAGGCAGAACGGCATGTGATTGGGCGAAGAGTGGGGCCGGAGCGGGATAGTCGAGTGTTGGTGGTGGGGGGCGGGACGGGGGCGGACTTCAACGCGTTTGCGCTGCGCGGGTGCCGCGTGTTCGCGGTGGAGCCGAGCAAGCAGGCGGTCGGCGCAGCGAGGCTGAAGGCGGCGATGCTGGGGATCGATGCGAGCGGGTTTGTGGAGGGGGTGGGAGAGCGGCTGCCGTTCGAGGACGGGTACTTTGATTTTGTGTGGACGTGGACGGTGCTAGAGCATGTGCAGGACGTGGAGATGTGCCTGCGCGAGATCTCGCGGGTGCTCAGGCCGGGGGGGGAGGCGTATATCGGGACGGTGGATTACCGGCAGCACTATGAGCCGCACTACAAGACGCACGTGCCGTGCTACCTGGGAAAGGCGGCGACGAGGCTGGCGCTGCGGCTCAAGGGTCGCGATCCGGCGTTCATCGACACGCTGCGGTTCACAAATCACAAGCAGGTGGGGCGGAAGCTGCGGTTGCTGCCGGTGGTCGCGATGCGGGCGCAGTATCCGTGGTCGGTGGTGATGCCGCGGCCGACCGGCGTGGGACAGAAGGTGGTGCGGTGGATCACGGACACGTTTGACATTCCTGCGGTGCAGCACTGGCTGGTTCGGAAGCTGCCGCTGGCGTGAGGTCGGTTGGCGCCGGATGGGGGCGTGGATGGCGAGTCGGCGAATGGAGGGGAGGGGTCGGAGTGGTAATGGGCACGGCGCGCGCGTTGCATCCTGAGCGGGGGACGGGGACGGCGGCTTGCGCGGTGACCGATGAGTTGAGCTACTCGGTGCGGCGGCAGTTTGTCGACGAGTTCTACCAGCGGCACGTCGCTGGGTTAGAAGCCGGTGCAAGCGTGCTGGACATCGGCGGACACAAGTCGCGCAAGCGCGGGCGGTTCGACATCGGCACGCTTCCTGTGCGGGTGACGTACGCGAATCTCTCGGCGGCGACCGAGCCGGACATCGTGTGCGATGCGTGCAGCGTGCCGCGGGAGAGCGCGAGCTTTGACGCGGTGATCCTGGCGGAGGTGGTTGAGCATCTGCCGGACCCGGCGGCGGCGCTGAGGGAGGCGGCGAGGTTGCTGCGGCGCGGCGGGGTGCTTCTTGCGACAGCACCCTTCCTGTTCCGTGTGCATCCGGACCCGATGGATTTCGGTCGCTACGCCCCGGACTGGTGGGAGGCCAGGTTTGCGGAGTTGGGGTTTGAGAGCCGGGTCATCGAGCAGCAGGGAATGATGTTCTCGGTGCTTGCGGAGTTTCTGCGAGGATGGGCGTATCACCTGGAGCAGGAGCAGCGGTTCTGGCCGGGGGCACGGCAGATGGCGATCGACGGGGTGAAGTGGGCGCGGCGGCAGGCGGCCGAGTGGGAATCGCGCGCCGAGGTGCAGCAGAACAGCTACTACGCGAGCTACACAACGGGGTACGGTGTGAAGGCGGTGCGTGGGTGAGTTCAACGAGCGGGCTGCGCGTGTACCTCTGCCCCGGTGACCAAGCTGGGTGGGCGATTGATGAGGACAGCCGGCTTGCGCGGCGCGCGCTGGAAGGCGTGGTCGAGTTCGTGGAGCGGCCCGAAGACGCCGACGTGATCCACGCGCCGTGGTGGGAGCCGCTGATGGCGCTCCCCCAGTCGGCGATTGGGCACAGGCCGGTGGTGTGCCACATGGTGGGTCAGCCGGTGCGGTGCTTGGCCGATCCACGGTTCGTGCCGGCGCTCGAGCGTGTGACGCACTGGGTAGCGCAGTCGCGGGCCGCCGCGGCGGACTTGCCGGTGATCACGGGCGGCGTCGGCGCGGCGGTGACGTACATCCCGTATCCGGTTGATGCAACGACGTTCATGCACCCGGGGGAGGAGACGTGGCGCGACCCCCTGATACTGCGGGTCTCGAAGCAGCTGCCGCGAGCCGGGTACGTGATCGCGAACTTCCATCGCGATAGCGAGGGCGCTGGGCTTCGCGCGCGGCCGGTGCGCGCGGAACCGAAGCTGGTGAAGGGACCGGACGTATTCGTGGAGATTCTCGCGGCGCTGCGGGGAGCCGGGGAACCAGTGGTGGCGCTTTTGGCGGGGCCGCGCCGGCACTGGATTCGCGCGGAACTGGTGAAGCGGGGCGTGCCGATTGTGTTCGCGGGGGAAGAGGCGGAGGGCGACGATTACCCGGCGAACAGCCTGACGCGTTCGCGGCTCGCGGTGCTGTACCGTCTGGCGGATCTGCACCTCTGCGCGAGCCGGAGCGAGGGTGGGCCGCATTCGATCCTGGAGGCCGCGGCATCGGGGACGGCGCAGTTGAGCACGCCGGTCGGGCACGCGCCGGATGTGCTGGCGGCGGAGTGCCTGTTCACGGACGCGGCGAGCGCGGTCGAGATGATCCGCGCGGACATTCGGGGTAAGACGCTGCCGCGGTACGTGCCGGTGCACCAGGCGATGATCGAGGCGAACCACACGCCGGAGCGGAACTGCGAGCGGTGGCGGGCGTTCTACACGGGGCTGACGCGGGAGACTGATACGTTCGCCGGTGCGCGCCGGCGCGCGGCGCGCCGAGTCCCTGCACGGATGAGCTCGGGAGACCGGCGCGTGTGCCTATGGAACAACTTCACGCCGCCGCCGTGGGGGGGGGGGAACCAGTTCATGCTGGCGCTCAAGGCCGAGTGCGAGCGGCAGGGATTCGAGGTCAGCGTCAACGGCGAGTTCGATTCGTCCCGTCCGGTGATGGCGCATGTGCTGAACAGCGTGCAGTTCCCGATCGAGAAGTTTGAGGAGGGGATGGCAGCGATCGGCGCGAGCGGCGAAGCCCGAGCGCGGGTGGTTCACCGGCTCGACGGGCCGATCGCGATGATCCGGCGGACCCCGGAGGCGCTCGAGCAGGACACCAGATGCTTCGGGCTCAACGAGCGCTACGCCGCGGCGACGGTGGTGCAGAGCTGGCACACGATCCGAGCGATCAGGGAGATGGGGTTCGACCCGGTGCGGCCGGTGCTGATCCCGAACGGCGTGGAGCCGGCGTACTTCCATCGGGGTGTCGGGATCGGACAGATGGGTGTGGCAGAGGATGCAACGGGCGGGCGCATCCGCGTGATCGCGACGTCGTGGTCACCGGGCCCGAGCAAGGGGGCGAGCGTGTATGCCTGGATGGACCGCAACCTCGACCCGGCGCGGTTCGAGATGACGTTTGTGGGGAACGTGCCTGCGACACTGAAGAACTGGCGCAAGATCGATCCGCAGCCGTCGGAGAAGCTGGGGCAGTTGCTGCGTGAGCATGATGTGTACATCACGGCCAGCCGCGATGACCCGTGCTCGAACGCTCTGATCGAGGCGATGGCGTGCGGGTTGCCGGCGCTCTACTTCAATGGTGGAGGGCATCCGGAGTTGGCGCAGTTCGGCGGGCTGCCGTTTACGCGGGCGGATGAGATTCCTGGATTGCTGGAGCGCTTGGCGACCCATCGACCGATGTACCGGAATCTCATTGCCGTGCCGGATATTGCGACGGTCTGCCGGCGGTACATGAGCCTCTGTTTCGGACATGAGGCCTACGCGGGCAGGAGCGGCGGGTGAGCCGGGGCGCGGCGGGTGCGCCGCTGCTGATCGTGCTGCCGCACGGGCTCAATGTGAGCGGCGTCGCGATGTGGGCGGTGCGGCTGGCGGGCGAGCTGGGACGCGCGGGTCGCACAACTGGTTTGGTGCTGCATCGCGAGCCCGAGGGACAGAAGCGGCTGGATGCCGAGTTGAGTGGTGTGACGCGAGTATTCGATGTATCGCACTTGCCGCCGATCGAGACGTGCGGGGGCGAGCTTGCCCCCTACGTGAATGCCTATCGCTCCGCTGTGGACGAGCTTGGTCGGCTGGCGGGTGACTCGGCCTCGCCCGTGGTCATCAGCCCGAACTTGCTGGGCGACTGCTACGGCGCGGGTGCGATGCTCGCGGCTGAGGCGCCGGCGCGCTACAGGCTCGTGGGATGGCAACACTCAGACATCGCGTATGACACGGCCGTGCTGGGGTATTACGAACCAGTGTTGTCGCGGCTGGTTGGTGTTTCAGATGCCATTATCTCGCGGCTCGGCGCGGCAATGCCCGGACGGCGCGAGAAGGTCGTGAACATCCCGTACGGGGTGCCAGTCCCCGAGGCAGTGCCGATTCGGAGGACGCCGAGTGAGACGGGGGAAGTTCGATTGGTGTACACGGGGCGGTTGGAGCACGCGCAGAAGCGGATCGGCGCGCTGCCGCTGCTGTCGGATGAGCTCGCGCGGCGTGGCGTTCGACACCGCCTCACACTGGTCGGCGATGGGCCGGCCGCGACGGAGATGGATGCCGCGGCGGCGGTGCGAGAGGGCCGCTTGTTCCGCCGGCCGGCGCTGTCGCCGATGGAAGTGGAGCACGAGCTGGACCGGTCGCACGCGCTGGTGCTGGCGTCGCGTTATGAGGGGCTGAGCGTGTCGATGCTCGAGGCGATGGCGCGCGGGTGCGTGCCCGTTGCTACCAGAGTGGCTTCGGGAGCAGCGCAAGCCGTGGATGACGGGGTGAACGGGCTCCTCGCCTACGCAGACGCCGACGCGAGCGAGCAGGAGACGGCCAGTGCGCTCGCGGATTCGGTCGAGCGATTGATTGGGTCCGACGGTTTGGCGATGTCGGTGGGAGCGTGGGAGCGTGTGCGGGATCGCTTTTCGCTTGCGTCGCACTCGCTGAAAGTTGGCGTGATGATCGATGCCGTGGCGTCTGGGCCGGCGCTCGGAGGCGGGTGGCCGGCGGGCAAACGGTTCGCGTTTACAGGCTCGCTCGGAGCGGGGACGGTGCCGGCCGATGGGGGCGCGAGAATCGAAGCGGTGCTGTCGCGGCTGGCAGGGAGGAGGATCGTGCTGCACGGCGCGGGTCGGCACACTGTTGAGCTGGCTTCGGCGATCCGTGCCGCGGTAAGCGCGTACGGCGTTGAGATCGTGGCGGTATGCGAAGATGACAAGGCGAGGCTGGGCGGGCGGGTGGGGACGTGGCCGATCATCGACCCCTGGGCGGCGAGCGAGAGCGGGGCTACTGACGTGGTGCTGAGTTCATGGCTTCATGAGGCCGCGATCTGGGCTCGGCGCGCGGTGTATGAGCAGCAGGGAATGAGGGTGTGGCGGGTGTATGGAGGGGAGTAGAGGGGCAGAGAAGAGAGAGCAGGGTGCAGCGAAGGAGAGTGGCGGAGTGGCGGCGGGGAGGGCACCACCGACGCGGCGCCGTCGACAGTGGCACCGGAGCCAAAGCCCGCACATTGAGCAACGCACGGGTTGTCGCTCCGAGCAGCGACGAACCCCTGGCACTTCAGCCACGGGTTCTCCAGCATTCAAGCACACCCCCGGCTTACATCGCGACCTTGAGCCCGTGGGCCTCCGCGACGGGGCCGTTGAGCAGGCGGCCACTGTCGGTGTTGATAGCCATGCGAAACCCCAGATCCTTCTCGGCAAGCGACTTGTACCCGGTGTCCGCGAGGCGGACGACCCAGGGCATCGTGGCGTTCGTGAGGGCCTTGGTGCTGGTGCGGGCCACCGCGCCGGGCATATTGCCGACGCAGTAATGGACTACACCGTCGATGATGTAGGTTGGTGAACCGTGGGTGGTGACCTTGCTGGTTTCCACACACCCGCCCTGATCGATCGAGACGTCGACGATGACGGCGCCTTCCTTCATGCGCTTGAGGTCGGAGGCCCTAACCAGGTGGGGGGCCTTGGCGCCCGGGATAAGCACGGCGCCGATGACCAGGTCGGCCCACGAGAGGTACTCGCGGATCGCGTGGGGCTCGGAGTAGACCGTCGTCACGTTGCGGGGCATGACGTCGTCGAGATAACGCATGCGGTCGGCGTCAACGTCCATGATGACGGTGTCGGCGCCCATGCCTGCGGAGATCTTGGCGGCGCAGGTGCCGACCACGCCGCCGCCGAGCACGAGCACACGGCCGGGCTCGACACCCGGGACGCCACCGAGGAGCACGCCGCGCCCCTTTTGCGGGCGCTCGAGGTACTTGGCGCCCTCCTGGGTGGACATCTTGCCCGCGATCTCGCTCATGGGGGTGAGAAGTGGGAGGGTGGCGCGGCCGCGGGGGCCGGGCTGCTCGAGGGTCTCGTAGGCGATGGAAATGATCTTGCGGTCGAGGCAGGCGAGGGTGAGCTCTCTGTCGGCGGCGAAATGGAAGTAGGTGAAGACGACCTGGCCGGCCCGCATGTGCGGCCATTCTTTGGCCTGGGGCTCCTTCACCTTGACGATCATGTCGGCCCGGACCCAGACGTCCGCCGCCGTGGGAAGGATGGTCGCGCCCGCCGCCTTGTAGTCGTCGTCGCTGAACCCGCTGCCGAGGCCGGCCCCGGTCTCGATCACGACCTGGTGCCCCCCGCGGGCGAGAAGCTCGGCCCCAACGGGGCGCATGCCGACGCGGTACTCATCGCTCTTGACCTCACGGGGAACGCCGACGATCATCGCAAATCTCCAGCCCGCCGTCGCCCCCAATACAGCCGGTCCGAATACCGGGGAGGCGAGTGTAGTCGGCGGGGATGGCGGGACGCGGCCCGCGTCGAATCTCGTGGTCGGGACAACAGGGGGCGCTCTGGCGGCGTATTTGCTACCATCCACCTCCCTGTCGCCTACCCGGCCGATTTCATCGGCCGGCGGTGTCCGTCCTAGCGGCAGGGGGAACAGTTCTCGGTCCTTGCGGAGAAGTCGATGCGATGCTTGCTCGCTCGTTTTCGTGTGCTAGTCCCCGCGGCGGTGGTCGCGAGTTTTTCCGTTCTGGCGCTGAATCCGTTCGTCGCGCGGGCTGACGAGTTCGTGGATCGGGTGAACGCGCCCTATTCGCGAATCTCGGACGCCAAGCGGAGCGATCTGGTGGTGCTGCCGCTGTTGGCAAAGATGGCGGCTGTGCCGGGAGGGCTTCAGGATGGTGGGATGCTCGAGGACGCGGCTTTGCTCACCCATGAACAGGCGGCGTTTGCCGAGGCTGCGGCGTGGGCGCAGGCACCTGAGCAGAAGGCGGTGCTGGAGGCCCTTGCGAGGGTGACGGAGGACGATGACCCTGAAACCCGGATGGTGTTCGCGCAGCCGTACGGGGTTGAGGGTGCGGCCCCGGAGTTGGTCGAGGTGGGGATGTACACCGACCTTGGCGATCCCCCCCTGCTGGCGGCCGCGAAGTTCGGATATCTCGATGGGCTCGAGGCCGTCGGCCTGCTCGCGTTCGTTGAGGCCCAGCGATTGGTCGGTGAGGGGAAGCCGGGCGAAGCGATGGAGGTTCTACTGGACCTGATCGCGTTCGGTCGCCAGCTCACGGACCGGGCGTTCGTGAAGGAGCGGGCGCTCGGCGAGATGATGATGTTCATCGGGTTCGTGTCGATACGGGACATCGCGTACCGGGATTCAAAGGCGTCCACGCACGCCCTGACATCGGATGGGATTCGGGCCGTCATTCGGCGGCTGGACGATCGCCGGGCGACGGTGGGGCTCGAGCGGATGCTGATTCCCACGGGCGACCAGGTCGCCCTTGAGCAGCTTCTGAACCGGATCTATACATCGAGCGGCGCGGCGGACCCCGAGTCGTTCGCGACGACACTCTCGAGCCTTTCGGCGGCTGAGCGGCCGTTGCGGCTGTTCTCGGAGGCGGCACGCTGGGACCAGGTGAGGGCGGTCGCCGCTCCGGCGGAGGAGACTCGGAGGGCGCTGTCGCGCATGTACAGCGACTGGGTGCGGCGGTGGAGCCTTCAGGTCAGCGATCCGCTGCTGAGTTCTCCGACCGACTTCTCCAAGGTCGTGCAGGGAAGGCCGAACATGGCTGTGCTCGAGCTGGCGGCGCCTGCGGAGCGGCTGTTCGCGACCAGGAAGAACCTGATGACCGAGGCGGCGGGGACGCGGATGTCGCTGGCGATGTATGGCCAGTTCTTGAAGCAGGGCTCGTATCCGCTGGCGCTCACGGCGGTGCGACCCTCGTTCATCCAGACGATCGATGTCGACCCATACATCCCGAGCCGGAGTATCCGGTTCTTCGTGCCGGTGCGCGATACGAAGGGGCCGCAAGGGACCGCGCAGCCCCTGGAGATGCGGGTGTTCCCCCGCAAGCCGCTGAAGCCGTTCAGCATCACGCTGCGGGACGACGTGTTCGTGATGTACTCGATCGGGCCGGACGAGGACGACGGGCACGCGCAGAACATCACGCAGTCGGATTCCGGCGGCGATTACCTTCTGTGGCCGCCCATGCTCTCGCTGCTGCGGCAGAGCCTGATCGACCAGGGCGAGCTGGAGTAGTTGGCGAGCGGTACTGGCGCGCCGCGGCGATAATGGGCCGTCGCTCACGGTTGGCGTTTGTGTGGTTGTCTTTCCCGGCTGGATTTGCCGGTAGCCGCTGAGCACTCTGCATGTCTATCTACAAGCTTGTCATCATTGGGTCGGGTCCGGCGGGGTGGACCGCGGCGATCTACGCGGCGCGGGCGAAGCTGGAGCCGGTTGTCTACACGGGCATCCCGAAGCAGGATCCGGGGCCGGTGCTCCCGGGTGGGCAGCTCATGCTGACGACTGACGTCGAGAACTATCCCGGGTTCCTTCATGGAGTGTCGGGCCCGGACCTGATGGAGACGTTCCAGAATCAGGCGAAGCGGTTCGGGACAAAGGTGTTTCAGCAGGACGTGGTGCGGTGTGATTTTTCGCGCCGGCCCTACACGCTGCACCTGGCCGATGGGAAAGAGGCAAAGGCACACTCGGTGGTCATTGCGACCGGGGCCACGGCCAACTGGCTCAACCTCCCCAACGAGCTGCGTCTGGCGACCACCGGCGGCGGCGTCTCGGCGTGCGCGGTTTGCGACGGCGCCCTTCCCGTGTTCCGTGGCAAGCCGCTGGCGGTGATCGGCGGGGGCGACACGGCGATGGAGGAGGCAACGTATCTCACGAAGTTCGCTTCCGAGGTGTACATCGTTCACCGGCGCGACTCGCTGCGTGCCAGCCGCATCATGCAGGAGCGGTACCTCTCACGTCCGAATGCGAAGGTCATCTGGAACAAGGTGGTGCTGGATGTGCTGGGGGGGGACTTCATTACGAGCCTGCTGCTCGAGGACACCGTGACCAAGGAGCGGAGTGAGCTCGCGGTAGGTGGGCTGTTCGTGGCGATCGGGCACACGCCCGCCACGAAGCTCCTGGCGGGTTCGGGGATCGAGCTTGATTCAGCGGGGTATGTGAACCTGCGTACGCGTTCGAGCGCCACGAATATCGAGGGGGTGTTCGCGGCAGGCGACGTGGCCGATGCGCACTATCGCCAGGCGGTGACGGCGGCGGGGATGGGGTGCCAAGCCGCGCTCGAGGCGGAGCGGTGGCTGGCGACTCAGCCGGGACTGGAGTAAGCGCCCGAGCTTGCCGCGGAGGGCCGAGCGTGCATTTCGATCCGGCGAGTATTAGCCAGGCGGATGGGTACAAGCTGCTTATCGGGTGCATCGTCCCGCGTCCGATCGCGTTTGTTTCGACGCGGTCGCCGGATGGCCGACCAAACCTGGCGCCGTTCTCGTTTTTCAACGGCATCTCCTCCAATCCGCTCAGCCTTCTCTTTTGCCCATCGAACAAGCACGACGGTTCTGAGAAGGACACGCTGCGGAACCTGCTGGCCGGCGGCCCCGGGGGCGCGGGGGCGGAGTTCGCGGTGAATGTGGTGTCGGCGGCGTTCGCGAGGAAGATGGCGGTGTGCGCCGAGCCGCTGGAGTATGGCGAGTCGGAGTTTGATCTTTCGGGGCTGGCGGCGGAGCCGTGCAGAGTGATCCGGACCGCGCGGGTTGTGGACTCGCCGGCGACGTTCGAGTGCCGGGTCGAACGGATTATCCGGCTGAATGTGGGCCAGCCCGGCGGCGGGAATATTGTGGTGGGGCGAGTGGTATCAATCTTTATGCGAGAGGGGCTGGTGAACGACCGGTTTCATGTGGACCCGGCGCAGCTCGACGCGATCGGCCGTATGGGCGGGCTTGGGTACTGCACGACCCGCGACAGGTTCGAGATGCCGATGGGGCGGGCCGCGCTGGAGCCCTAGCGAGCCTTGCGGATGGGAGCGCCGCCGCTTCCACCGGCGCCATCACGGCGGCATCCTGCTACCTTCTTCTGCGATGGGTCTCCGCAGGCTCAACCCGTTCCGCGGCCTCCCCAATCCGCGCGAGGTCTGGGCGTGGGGGATGTACGACCTCGCGAATCAGTCATTCACGCTGCTGATCAACACCATGTTGTTCTCGGTGTTCTTTAGCAAGGTGATCGTGACCGATGCGAAACGCGGCGAACTGCTCTGGAGTCGCCTGTACGCGGGATCGCTCCTGCTGGTGGTGCTCGCGTCGCCGATCGCCGGGGCCATCGCTGATCACCGTTCCGTGAAGAAGAAGGTTCTGATCGGTCTTGGGATTGCGTGCTCAGTGTTTACATGCCTGCTGGGTGTGCTTAGGCCCGGCATGGTGTGGCTCGCGGCCGCGATCTACATCCCGGCCAACTTTTTTTTCGCGATCGGCGAGAACTTTCTCGCGGCGTTTTTGCCGGAGATCGCGAGGCCGCACCAGATGGGGCGGGTGTCGGCGATCGGCTGGACCATGGGGTACGTGGGGGCGCTCATCCTGCTGGTGCTCGCCTTGGCGCTGATGAAGTTTTTCGGGTGGGAGCACGAGAGCAGTTGGCGACCGCTGCTGGTGCTGGCCGGCGCGTGGTTCTTGGTCATGGGCATCCCGACGGCGCTGTTTCTCAAGGAGCGGCCGCGGCGCGCGCCGACCGCCGATGAAAGCGGCTCGCTGCTGGCGATCGGGTTCGCGCGGCTAGCCCAGACCGCCCGGCACGCGAGCCGGTTCCGCCAACTGATGCGGTTCCTCGTGATCTTCTTCATCTATGGCATGGGTGTTCAGATCGTGGTCGCGTTCGCCTCGATCGTGGCACGCGACTATGGGTTTACGGGTACCGAGCTCGCCCTCTTTCTTCTTCAACTCACGGTCACGGCGGGGGCGTCGTCGGTCTTCGCCGGCATGTACCAGGACCGGCTGGGCCATAAGCGGACGGTTCTGGTGTTCCTATTGATCTGGGTCGTCACGGCCATCGGCATGGCCATGCTGCCCAACCCCGCGGGCGGCGAGGGCCGTAAGTGGATGATCTGGATCCTCGGCAACGGTGTTGGCCTCGGGCTCGGCGGCATCGGCACAGCGAGCCGGACCATGGTTGGCGTCTTCACGCCCGCCCACCGTACGGCCGAGTTCTTCGGCCTTTGGGGGCTCTCTTACAAACTGGCGGGGGTCGTCGGAGTCGCCTCATTTGGCTACATCAAGTCGTCGATCGGCAACACGGCGTCCTTCGTCGCGCTCGCGGCGGTGTTTGTGGCGGGGCTCATCGGGCTGCTGTTCGTTGACGAGCGATCCGGGCAGCAGGCGGCGCGGGACGCGGAGGCGGTCGAGGGCGCGGCCTTGACGGACGAACGCGATGTTGCCGCGGCGGCGGCGTCGGGTATCGTCACACCCCCACCATCGTGATCGGCCCTTTGCGAGTGAGACTCGGTGCTAGGGTTGGTTCGATGGCCCGCCGTTCACCGATCCAGGATTCCCTCGAACAACTCGGTGCGATTGTGGCGCCGTACGGACCCCCCTCCCTCCCCCAGACCGCCGTGGAGGTCGTGCAGGTCGTTGACCAGGTGGGTGCCGAGTACGCGGCCCTGCGCACCGGTTGCGTTGTGATTGATTCCCCGCAGCGCGGCACCCTCGCGGTGCGCGGCGCGGAGCGGATCGACTTCCTCAATCGAATGATAACGCAGGAGCTTCGGGGTATGGCCCCCTTCACGTCGCGACGGAGTTTCTGGCTCACACGCAAGGGCCGCATCGACGCTGATCTGCGCCTGTGCGAGCTTGGGGTGGGCGGGGCTGCCTCGGACCCCTCGCCGGAACGGGCAGGCCCGCTCGCGGCTGAGATGCTGATCGACGTTGATATACACGCCGCGGCGCGGGCGGCGATAACGCTGGGCGAGTTTGTTTTTGGGGAGGATGTGAGCATCGCGGACGTTTCAGAACAACTGCACCGGATCGAGCTGCACGGACCGGCAGCCACGGCGGTGCTATCGCGAGCGGCGGCGACGGCGGGACACGACACTGCGGGCGCGCTCAAGTCGCTTCGGCCGGGCGTCGCGCTCGTGGTGAGCGTTTCCGGCCATTCGATGCTTGTGGAACGGCAGGACTCGACGGGTGAGCCTGGGCTCTGCATTGCGATGCCGGTCCGAGCGGCTCAAGTCGTTTGGGACGCGCTGCGTGGCGCTGGAGCAGTCGCGGCCGGGTGGCACGCGTTCAACATCGCGAGGATCGAGGCGGGCTGGCCGCTCTACTACATCGACTTCGGTCCGGATTCGCTCCCGGCGGAGACTGGCGTGCTGGAGGACCGCGTGAGTTTCAAGAAGGGCTGTTACCTTGGGCAGGAAGTGGTGGCGAGGATGCACTCGCTGGGCCATCCGAAGCAGAGGCTGGTGGGATTGCGGGTGCGCTCCGCGAGCGGCGGTGACGTGGGCGATCGTCAACCGCAGACGGGCGCGAGGGTGCTCCTTGCGGGAACGGACGAGGCGGTGGGCGCGATCACAAGTTCAACGGTGAGTCCCAGGCTTGGGTCGGCGTGTATCTGCTTCGCGATGATGAAGTTCAAGCACAGCGAGAGCGGCATGAGCCTCTGCGTCGAGGCCAGCGGCGGTGCCGGTGAGCTACTCGAGGCGAGGGTGGAGCCGGCGCTGGCGTTCGTGTCGGCGCGTTCGTAGGTATAGAAAAACAACAAGGCCGCCCTTCGCGGCGGCCTTGTGTCGGGCTCAACCCAGGCGGGTTGAGCCCAGTCTCTCTCTTAGATGATGCACCGCGGCTCGCCGCCAGGGGGAGTGTCCAGAGAAGCGAGATCGGCGTGCCGGCTCAGCGGTCGTAGCCGATCGCATCGAACATCGCCAGGTCGCTGGCGCGATAGAAGTTGGGGTAGAAGGTCTGCGCGTACCCGAGCGCGGGGTCCATGATGCCGATGCTGGGGGTCTGCTCGCGGAAGTGGCTCGCCTGGTACGGGGTGCCGTCGCTCATGCGGTACTCGACCGAGATCAGGTCGGAGTTGTGCTGGTCGTTCGGCGTGTTGTAATCAACCAGGCGTGGCCGGCTCGTGAACTCTGCGAGAGTATCGGGGTTGTAGTCGCCGGTGCCGTCGGTGCTTTGGAAGCGGAAGAGATCGAGGGTTTCGAGGTCGTTGAACCGGAAGTCGGCGCCCGAAGTGAAACCAAGCGAGTGGCCTACCTCGTGGATGATCACGTCCTGGAATGAGAACGAGCTGCCGCCCACGCCGTTGGATGGATCCCAGTCCCAACTGAAGTTGGTGTTGTAGGTCATCGACGCGGCTGTTCCGCCGGCCGTCCCGACAGTCGAGTTGTAGTTGGCGATCGTCCAGAACACTCGAGTCTCGCTGGTGATTGTGCCGGTGTTGCCGTTGTACCGGACCGCGAGTGTCGATCCGCTGGGGAGATAGGGCTGGATCGTGTCGGTGGCGTCGCGGTTGTTGACGATGCCCGTGCGCGAGCCGGCGTACGACACATACCCGTACGTGCTGCCGGTCGAGCCAAGCACGCCCGGGCTCATGGAGGCGAAGTTCACGCTGACGGTAACGGTGATGGGATCGGAGAACTGGGCCTCGATATACGCCTCGGCGGCGCTGAACGCGGGGAGTGCCGCAGCGGGGACACTCGCGCCCAGTGCAAAGACAATATTGATGCCGGCGCCACGGAGGCCGCTGTCGACGATGGTCACGTTGCCCGCGGCCATCTCGGCCTCGTGCTTCTGGGCGTTCTGCTTCAGCCACTCAGTGGAGACCTGCGTCAGGTCGGAGCCGCACATGGCTTTCCAGACCTTCTCGCACGGCAGCATGATCTGCTCGCCGGTGTCGTAGACCGATGCTTCGCGCGCCGGCTCAGCCGCTGTATAGACCGGCGCACGGGGCGCTCGATCGTCGGCGGCCGGGCGCGCCGTCGCCGTCCCCGTGGACTGGGCGCTCACGCCGCCGCACAGCCCCAGCACTCCCAGCAGCACCGCCGCACTCCTCACCCGCACATTCGGACGAACGGCCATCGCGATACTCCCTTTGGTTAGGCCGATCGCCGCCTTCGCGCGGCAGCCTCGGCGATGTTCCTGAACGATTCCGCGCTTTGCTACCGCATTGCAACTGCTGCCGACCTTGGAGTCAGGACCGGGCATTGGGTATTGAACTCCCACTTGATGCAGGGATTCACGGCCAGAACAGCCGCGAATGGTCTCCCTCCGCGGGAACATTGCGCCATCAGGTCTAGCAGATCGACCGATCTGTGTCAAGAGCCTGTGTGGGCGAACGGCTCAAAAACAGTCGAAAAATAGGTTGTGCGGTGCAGAACCACCGGGAAACCATCTTCGCACGCCCACCTCCGGTGGTAGACGGATCTCCCCTCTCCAGAGAAAATAATAGTTGCCGAAAGGGCGTGCTCCCCTCTTCACGCGAATGCCGTGGCCATTGCGATGCAGGACAAGGGGATGTAAGCCCGCATGGTGCGCAAGAAGTCTCCTTCGCCACGGGTTCCCACAGATGCCATCGGTACACTCTCCGCGTGCAACAGATCGCGATGGTCGACAAGCGGTTCCTTGACCTCGCGGCCCGCGCCGCCCTCCGGGCCGCCGGTCACGTCGAGCCCAACCCGATGGTCGGCGCGGTGATAGTGAAGGAGGGGAAGCCCATCGGCATCGGGCACCACCTGCGATTCGGCGGACCGCACGCTGAGCCGCTGGCGCTGGCGGACTGCGCCTCGCGCGGCCACGACCCGCGCGGGGGCACGCTCTACGTCACGCTTGAGCCGTGCTCCGGTTATGGCAAGCAGCCGCCCTGCACGCTGGCGGTGCTCGGCGCGGGTATCAAGGAAGTTGTATTTGCTCGCGCCGATCCGAACCCGCTCAAGGCCGGTGGGGCTGCTCAGCTCGAGTCGCTGGGTGTGAAGTCGCGGCTCAGTCCCGCGAGCCCTCTGGCGTCCTCGCTCTCGGACGCGTTTGTCACGCGCCTGCACCATGGGCGGCCGCTCGTGATCGCCAAGTGGGCTCAGACAATTGACGGCCGGGTAGCTACCCGCGCCGGTGACTCCAAGTGGATCAGCTCCTCCGCCTCGCGCTGCGCGGTGCATCGCCTGCGCGCGCGTGTTGATGTCGTCCTTACCGGTTCGGGCACGATCATTGCCGATGATCCGATGCTCACAGGGCGGGATATCTACTTGGCGCGTCGCCGGGCCGTCCGCGTCATCGTTGATTCGACGCTGCGTACACCGCTCGAATCACAGATCATCCGCACCGCCCTCTCCATCGCCGAATGGCCGGTGTGGGTGTACTGCGCGGCCCGGGTGCTCGAGTCACCCGAGGGTCTCGCGCGGGCCGGGGCGCTGCGG
>JACMLW010000192.1 GCA_014379385.1 Phycisphaerales bacterium | reverse complement strand
TCGTCAAAAAAATCTCGAAGAAGGCTCGCGGCGGTCACTGGCTCGCCGAACCCGAGGGGGCGATCGCGATACTCGAGGCCGTGCGCGCGGCCGTGCCGGCGGAGATCCCGTGTACCGTGAAACTGCGGCGCTCATTCGACGACACGCCCGAGATGGCCGCGAACTTCGAGCGGATTCTGGAAGCGACCTACGCCATGGGGTACGCGTGGGCAACGGTGCACGCGCGAACGGTCGAGCAAAAGTACATGGGGCCGTCGCGCTGGGACCTGTTGCGCGACATCGTGAGGCGTCACCCGGACAAGCCGATCTTCGGCTCGGGCGATGTGTGGGATGTACACGACATCTTCCGGATGATCGGGTACACAGGCGTGAGCGGCGTGTCGGTGGCGCGCGGGTGCATCGGCAATCCGTGGATCTTCCGGCAAGCTCGTCAGATGATGCTCGGCGAGGCGCCCGCCGCGCCCACCGTGGCCGAGCAGCGCGAGGTGCTGCGCGAGCACTTCCGGCTCGCGGTGGCGGTGAGCGGAGAGGGCCTGGCGTCCAAGACCATGCGGAAGTTCGGGATCCGGTTCGCAGCGCACCATCCGAGGGCGGAGGAGGTGCGCCTGCGGATGATCGGAATCGCGTGCCTCGCGGACTGGGAGGCGGTGCTGGGAGAGTTCTACGGCGACAACTAGGCAAGACCCGGCACACCGCGGACTGATCAGACTTGCGCCGGCTGTGGCGCACGCGCCTCAACGGAGCCCCCACTCGACAAAGGCTGTGGCATCACAGCTGTCGTCTTGGGCTCCCCCGCCCTCTCGTTACCCTGGGGGTACGCCACGCGCCCGTGGTAGATCGCCGCCAGCGTCTTGGAGATGGCCTCGACGATGGTGTTGAGTTCGCGCAGCGTGAGGTCGCAGTCGTCGAACTGGCCGTCCATCAGCCGCTTCGTCGCGAGGGCACGCACGACCGCTTCGATCCGGCTCGGCGTCGGCGAGCTCATCGAGCGCGAGGCCGATTCCACCGCGTCACACAGCATGACGATCGCGACTTCCCTGGTGCGAGGCTTGGGGCCGGGGTAGCGGTACTCGATCTCCTCGGGCGCGGCCGACAGATCGCCGTGCGTGTTGCCGCTCCCGTTTCCATTGCCGCTCGCCGCGGCGCCAGCGCCGATCCCGCCTCCGCTGCTCCCGCCCGAGGCCGCCAACATACGGGCTCGGTGGAAGAAGTACTCGACGAGCGTGGTGCCGTGATGGGCCTCGATAAAGTGATGGATGGGCTCCGGGATGCCATGCTCGCGCGCCAGTTCCAAGCCGTCCTTCACGTGGCCGACGATCACCAGCAGGCTCATCGCCGGGCTGAGCTTGTCGTGCCGGTTAATGCCAGGCGTCTGGTTCTCCACGAAGTAGTCGGGCTTGTTCATCTTGCCCACGTCGTGGTAGAGCGCGCCTACGTACGCGAGCAGCCCGCTGCCGCCGACGGCCTCCGCGGCCGCTTCCGCGAGGTTCGCCACGTTGAGCGAGTGGTTGTACGTGCCCGGGGCCCGCTGCTGTAGCTCGCGGAGCAGGGGGTGCTTCGGGTCGCGTAGCTCGATCAGCGTCATGCTGGTGGTGATGCCGAACCATCGCTCGATGGTTGGCAATATGAAGATGGTCACGCCGCCGGCGAGCAGCCCGCCGAAACCCGCCAGACCGGCATCGACCAGTGTCTGGCGAAGGGACGCCTCAACAAGCGGTCGGTCGATGAGCGCCACGAGGATCGTGCCGACCGCGAGGGCCGCCGCCTGATAGGCCGTCATGCGCACCAGGCTGGTGCGGTCGCGCACCTCGCGCAGCGACCACACCGCCACGCCGATGCCTGTGATCATCAGGGCATAGATGCCGATGGGCTGATCGAGCGAGGTACAAACCAGCAGCCCGTGGAGCGCGCCGTACCCGAGGGCCACGCGCCGGTCGTAGGCGATTCCGAGGATGACGGCGACGAACACGGTCGGCGCGATAGCCGTGAGCGTGAGGAGGCCCGGGTCCGTCACGGTTCCCCAGCACGCCAGGCCCAGGGCGCCCGCAAGGAGCGCCGCGATCCCCCCGCCGTGCGCTGGGTTGCGGCGAATCCGAGGGAGGAAGAGCGCCGAGTATCCCGCGATCGCGCCCGTCACGGCGAGCACCGCGCCGGCGATGCTGGCGCGCCGCAGCCAGACTTTCCACGCCTCAGTCTGATTGACATACTCGCGGAGCTCCGCGCCGTAGAGGTCGTAGACCTCCTGCTGTAGAACGTCGCCGCGAGTGAAGATCACCTGGCCGGGGACACGGTCGCGCTCGACGACGGCGATGAGGTGGGCCGCCTGGTCCTGGGCCTTGGTCGTTGCATCGGAGTCAAAGCGAAACGTCGGCTTGGGGTCGTACAGCAGCCGGGCGGTGACCACCGCGAGCAACGGACCTGAAAAGCCGGCCTGCCGGACGATGCCCGCGACCTCGCGCTCCATCTTGGCGGGGTCGCTGCCGTTGATGATCTCGCTGCTGATCGCGGTTTCCGTGCGATCCTCGACCATCAACTGGATTTCTTTGTTCAGACTCTGCCATTCGCGCTGGAACGTCTGGCCATCCAGGATCGGTCGCTGCAAGAGCAGGGCGTAGAGCTGGTCGGTGCTGTCGATCCACCCTTTGGTGGGCTCGCCGTCTATGGTCTGCGCCTGCACGGCCGCGAGCCGTTCGGCCGTCAGGCCGAACTTGTCGCGGATGTCCGGGGCGACGTCCTGAATGGTCTCGGCGGCGACAAGCGTCGCGGGAAGGTTCTGGAGCGAGACCCCAAGCTCCTGGAGTTCGGTGGTGTCGGCGACGTAGATCCGCGGCGTGCGCTGGCGGGCGTCCTGACGCAACTGGTCGGTCGCGGCGCGATCCTCTTGCTTAAACGCGACTCGAACGGTGGCAGTCTGGTTCATCACTCGCCCGACCGCGACCAGCGGGCGCTCGCGCGACAGGATGGCCATCAGGGTGCAGGCAGCGGCAAAGGTCGCCCAGATCGTTAATCCCCAGCCGGTGCCCGGCTCGCGCCACAAGTGGATGAAGCGCTCCATCAGCAGGCCGCGGGACGACCCGCCGCCGGCTGAACCGGAAGCGGCCCCGCGCCGCCCGTCGCGGGGGGGACGAGAGAAGCGGCCTCCGCCGCGACGACCACGTACTCCGGGTTGGCTTGCTGCCCTCGACATTCGTAGTTCGCTCGGCGCTCCTACCAAATGGTCCGCTCAATCGAGCAGCCCAGTTGTCCTCATCGGCCGTCCGGTAACCTAGTTTCAGCCACACTCGGCGCTTCGGCCCCAGTTTGAGGAGCCTCCGAAGACCCCGGCCCTCCCCTCCCGACGGCGTCGGCCACGCCCGCCCCATCCACTGTGTGAATATCAAATCCCCGCACCTGCCGCCCGGCCTGGTCGCGCCGGCCGTAGGCCTCGACGATGCGCTGGACCAGGTGGTGCCGCACGATGTCGCGCTCATCGAGCGTGACAAAGCCAATGCCCTTGACCCGCGACAGCAGGCGTGCCGCGTCGATCAGCCCTGACTGCGTCGGATCGGGCAGGTCGATCTGGGTCGTGTCGCCGGTGATGATCATCTTGCTGCCGCGACCCATGCGGGTGAGGAACATCTGCATCTGGCCCTTGGTCGTGTTCTGGGCCTCGTCGAGGATGATCACGGCGTTATTGAGGGTTCGGCCACGCATGTAGGCGAGGGGCACCACCTCAACCACGTCATTCAGCATGAATCGCTTGATGGTCGGGAAATCCATCATGTCGTGGAGGGCGTCGAAGAGGGGGCGAAGGTACGGATTGACCTTGGCCTGCAGGTCGCCCGGGAGAAAGCCGAGTTTCTCGCCGGCTTCCACCGCGGGGCGAGCCAGGATGACCTTGCGGACGCGATCGGCCTTGAGCAGATGCACCGCCGCGGCGACGGCGAGATAGGTCTTTCCGGTGCCGGCTGGGCCAATGCCAAAGACCAGATCGTGGTCGCGGATGGCGTCGAGGTAGACCTGCTGGTTCGGCGTGCGGGCGCGCAAGGGCTGGCCGGCTGCGTAGACATCCAGCGTGCGGTCCCAGGCTGGGCCGTACTCGCGGTCGGCGTCATCAAAGCCGTTGCCGCCTGTGCCGCCGATTGGTTTGGCGGACGGCACGCGCAGCTCGCCTGACATGGCGCGCCCGATCAGATCGAGCACTTCCTGGCTGGAGAGGGGCTCGTTACGTTCGGCGGCGACACCCAGCCGTTCAAGAACACCTCGGGCCGCGGAGACTGGTTCCTGCTCGCCGCTCACGCGCACGACGCCCTCGCGCGCAGAAACCTTGACCCCCAGCGCTTCCCTGATGATCTTCAGGTTGCGATCGCCCAGGCCGAGCATCGTGACGCGCTCGGCCCCCTCAGGCACTTTGAACGTAATCTCCAACGTTGGCAGATCTCCAAAGGCCGGCGCCGCCATTCCGCGCTACAAAAGGGCGCACGACACGAACGGCGCGGCGACCACAACCGGAACGGCGATGATACGCTGTGACCGCCATGGTTGAATCATTATCCTATCAAAATACGAAAATCAACCATTGGAGGAGTATCGCGGCGGCGATGCTGATCGCAATTGCGATCGCGGGGTGCGCCTCGGGTCCAACGGGGAGTGCGGACGGCGCCTCGCCGGAGCAGAACTCTCGCACGGTTGTGGCCGATTGGGAGGATGTTCCCGCGGCCGTGAGCGTGGCAACCGGACAGGTAGAACTGGCCGTGGTCGATCGATCCAATCCGGACCCGAATCGGCTAGTGTACGAACTCAAAAGCATCCGGGACGAGCCGGGCGTACTGGAAGTTAGTAGGCCCCAAAATGGGTGGATCCCTGGTTTGCCGGTGGTTCTCACGCTTCGCTGTGAGGTAGGCCGGTTCGAGAATAAAAAAACTCAGGATCATCTGCTTCACACACTGATGCAGCGACTCCAGGATCTGAGAGGGGTGGACGCTGCTCCGATTCGTTAGATTTCAGAATCATCTGCCATAAGGCGATGCAAATCCTAGTGGGACTTGTTGTTGTACCCAGGGATGCCCATTGACCCCGGTGGGGAAGTCGGCCATACTGCAACCTCCCAAAGGCGTTGGCCGCCGTTCGGAAGGCCGCCTGGGCACCGGGATTGCAGCTCGGTTTGACCAGTGTTTCATGAAGTAAATGAAATTAACCCGGCTCGTGTACGGGGTTTCGGCACCGTCATGGCCGGAGACGATGTGAGAGTGAGAGAGAAACAGTTTTTGCCGGGCGTCACTGGCACCGCTTCAGGGCACCGCTATGGCCACAATCACGAAGAAAGACCTGATCGATCGCATCTCGGAACATACCGGGCAGCGGCGACAGGTAGTCAAACAGACGGTGCAAGCATTCCTGAACGAGGTCATTCTCGAGTTGGGGAGCGGGAACCGGCTGGAGTTCCGGGACTTCGGGGTGTTTGAGATCAAGCTGCGGGCACCGCGCGTGGCCCAGAACCCAAAGACGCTGGAGCGCGTTTCGGTGCCGGCCAAGCGAACAGTCAAGTTCAAGGTCGGACGGCTCATGAAACTCTGCCTGGATGACCCGGAGGGATGTGCCGAGCACATCCGCAAGGCGATCGAGGCGGAGGAGACCGGACCAAACGGCCACACGAACAACGGGGCCTCGGGAAACGGTGTTCACAAAGGCCGCTCCAAGGGCAATAAAGCCACGACCGTCCATTAGGTACCGTGGATGCCACGGCGATGTCCGAAGGCCGCGTGACCATGGGCTTTGCGCAACTTTGGCGTTGCAATAGAAGCAACCTTCGGAGCGCGCGTCGATACTCCTTATGTGGCGCACGTGAGAATCGACTTCCATGTCCACACGCGGGCCAGCCCCGATGCGCTCGATGCGCCCGAGGTGATGGTTTCCGCCGCCCGCGAGCGCGGGCTCGACGGCATCGCCATTACCGATCACGACCGGCGCGGCGGGTATGACCGACTGGTGCGGCTTGGGCTCGCCGATCCATCCGGGTGCGCGGTTGATGGATTCCTGGTTATCCCGGGGGTGGAGGTGTCGTGCATCGAGGGGCACGTGCTCGTGCTCGGCGCCGCATGGGATGCGGGACCGGGTTGGTCCGCCGCGCGGGTGGTGCGACGGGCGCACGCAGAAGGGGCGATCGCGGTGGCGGCCCATCCGTACGACCGGCTCCGCTCTGGTGTCGGCCATGAGGTGATGCGGACGGTGGCGTTTGACGCCGTTGAAGGCTGCAACAGCAAGACGGTGGAGGCGGCGAGCAATAGCGCGGCGTGCCGGTTTGCGCGCGGGCACCATCAGCCTGTGATCGCCGGGTCCGATGCGCATTTCGCCGCGACGGTAGGACGGGCCCACGCAGTGGTAGAGACACCCGAACTGAGCGTCGAGGCGGTGCTCGAATCGGTGCTGGCACACCGTACACAGATTGTGCCGGGTCGGCACACGGCGGGCGAGATGCTGCGGTACTGGGCGCGGGGCTGGTTCACGAGGCCGTGGGTGCTGGACATGACGGTTCGCGGAGCCGCGCGGGTGACAAGGCGCGCGCCGGCGGATCGCCAGGCCGCGCCGGCGGCGTGAAGGCGGGTGAGCGCCCGGGCCGCTACCCGATCCGTCGAAGCAGACCGAGCCCATAGTTCATAGGGGAAAGGTAAAGGTCCACTTTCTCGTACGTGCCGACGCCGATCGAGTTGGCGTGGTCGAGCAGGTTGCGGCCCCCCTCGTACCCGCCGCAGAGGTCGGGGAACGTGTCGTGCAGCAGGATGTAGCCGCCGGTGTCGAGCAGCGGCTCGACCGCCCAGAAATCCTGATTGGTCCCCATGATGCCATGGTCGGCGTCGATGAACGCGAACTGCACCCCCCCGCCCCCACCACTTGCGGAAGCGACCTTGAGCTCCTGGTGCGCTGCGCGGATCTCGAACGAAGTGTTGCCGCCGTGCAGGACGACCTGGTCCGCCAGCCCGGCCTGCGCGAGATTGGAAGCGACGAAGCCGATGCGATCCTCGCGCATCTCAACCTCGCGCCATGGTCCGGCCGAGATCGGGCCGAAGTAATCAAAGGTGTGAACGACGCCGCCGTCGCGGTTCTCCTGGAGAGCCGCGGCCATCCAGAGCGTGCTCATGCCGATGAATGTGCCTGTCTCGATGATGACCCTGGGGCGGATATTCCGGATGAGCGAATGGACGAGGAGGCCGGCTTCGGGCGAGAGCGACGCGGGGAACGAGAAGGGGCTTGCATACAGGCCCTTGAGGGTCTGGAGCCAGCGGCAAGAGGGGTTGTCGAGGTAGGCGGGAAAGTCCCACTTGCGCGGATGGTCGGCCACGAAGTGGCGCGGGTAATAGGCGAGCGATTGCCGATCGAGTTCGCGCTTGCCACCTTGCACATGGGGGCCGGGGGGTGCCGCGGGGTAGTCGGTGGTGTTGGGGATGGTGCTTCGCGGCGGCACATAACGAACGGGACCGTGAGAAGTCTGGATGTGCTCGTAGCCCGCGAGCGGCTTGGCGTAGAGCCAGGGGGTGGTTTCGGGGGAGGGCGCGGACTGTCTTGCCATTTCAAAGGCCCGAGCCGCGTTTGGATGCTGGACCAGGATTTTTTTGGCCTGCTTCTTAAGCTTCGAGAGCACCGGGGTCGTTTCCTATGGGGCGTTATTCCTTGGAATCGGCGGGCGATCCTAGATCGGCGGTGTGCGAGGAGTCGGGTCGCCATGACGAGCGATTTCCTCATCCAGCAACCGCCAAATCGAGTGGCGCGCCGCCCGGATCAGATCGGGAGTGATGCCGACCAGCGCCGAGTTCGTGTACGCCGTCAGCCCGCGCATGAGCAGGGCCCGGCGCGGCGGGAACCCGCACCCCAATGGTTCCATGTACAGGGAGGCGAGCATGCGGCGCGGAGCGCCGCGGCGCCCCCCGCGCGGGCGATACAAACCGGTTCGCGACTGCGTGCGACGGATGCCGACGGTGTCGATCTGCACGACGACGGGGTCTTCGATCGGGTCGGCGATCAGGATGTTCGAGGGCTTGAAATCGCGGTTGAACCATCCGAGCGCGGTGAGCCGCGCGATGGCCTCGCCGAGGCGTTCGGCGATGCGGTGCTCGTCACGAACGGCGTGGGGCCGGGTTGTCTGTCCCGCCATGAGTTTCAGCAGCGATTCACCCCCCGCGTGCTCCATGACAAGCACTTCGGCCGTGCGACTGACACCGAGCGCGAGCGGCCGCGGCGTGACAAGGCCAAGCCTGGTCAGCGTGGCGGCGCCGCGCCACTGTCGCGCGAGCCGGCCAAGGCCAAACCACGTTCGGGCAACATCGAAGAGTCCATGCAAGCGGCGGTGTTTGATGACGACCCGCGCCCCCCCGGCCGTCCCCAGCGCGACCCAGTCGCCCGCTTCCTGCTTGGCGAGCATCAACTCCGGGGTTGGCCCGGGACCGATGGCGCCCGTGAACTTCGCCCACTCGTCGCGGGATTCGCCGCTGGCAATGCGAATGAGTTTCATTACTACTTTGACGCAGGTGACGCGGAAGGATCGGGACGGGCGGGAGATTCAGAGGGGACGGGAGTTGTTGGCTCCGCGGCGGGTGCCCGGGTTGGTCCGGTTGACCCTTCGGGCGCTGGCGCGGCCCTGGGTTTGGGCGCCGGCTCGGGGGGCTTGCCCGGACTGAACGGCTCGTCGTGCAAAGCCGCGTGCTCGAAGAACTCGCCGCCGAAATGCTGACGCTGGATGCTGGACTTGAATACGAGCGGGGCCTCTTCAACCTTCGCGGCCTCGGGGATCGTCTCCTCAACTGTGCCCCAGTACACGCAGTGAATCGGCTCACCCGCGGGGTCGCTGAGCAGGACGTAGTCGCCCTGGTTCGCCCAGCTTGTGCGCTGGGTATCACTCTTAAACGTGAAGACGAGGGCATTGTAGAAGCGCTCATTGGCGGAATCGGGGGGTGCTTTGGAATCGCCGACCGGTCCCTTCCACTTACACTCGTGCCCGTTGAAGACGACGACCACACCGCCGGGCGGGAGTTCGACCGTCGGAAAGACGAATCGCAACTGCCCTTTTGCCAAGGGGTTGCGGTCATTGAGTTTGTAACCCTTGAGCTGGATCGGCTTGTCGTGCGGGTTGATGAGCTCGATAAACTCGTCGCCGGCTACCTGACGGGTGCCGTCGCCGTTGGCATCGCCGCCCGAGGTGGGCACCGCGTAGAGCACCTCGGAGATAAGTGGGTGTGGAAAGGAGACGAGCGACTTCGGGGAGGCGGGTTCATTTGACGGCGCATGAGGAGCCGACGGCTCGGCTGGATTCGATGCCGCGGGCATCGAGCCGCTGCTCTCGCTCGGTGCCGGTGGGTCGACGCCGGCGCTCAGGAACATTGCCGCGACGGTGGCGGCGGTGGGCGCGCTTTTCCACATATGCAGGCTCTCCTCGTTCGGTTAGTCTACCCGAAGAGGGTGTTGGCGCGGCTCACGGCATCTTAATTTCATGAGCACGCACTAACTTATAACGGATTCTCGCGGCGCGATTGATGAGGTTCCTCCTACAATGGCAGCTTGCCGATGTGGGCGTGTCGCCCTTGATCGGCGGATGAACGGAGGGGTTGGGCGGGGCCACGCCACGACGCCGATGGACGACGCCGGGAACGAACAGACGTCAGAACCCCCCCGGCGACCGACGCTGGTCCGCATGCTTCCGGTGCGGCAGACGGTCCCGGTGTTGATCGACGCGCGCGCGTCTGAGTGCGTCAATGTCGAAGTGAACGACCCCGATCGGCTTCTGCCATCGGCCGATCTGGAGTGGCTCGCACAGAAGCTCGCGACGGCCGCGGGGGCCATGTCGATGCAGGGAGTCGTCTCCGTCCGTATCTGCGACGACGCGGCGATGGTCGCGGCGCACGAGCGGTATTCCCGGATCGCCGGCACCACCGATGTGCTGACGTTTGATCTGACCGACGGCCCAGGGGAGGGACCGCCGTACCCACTGGACGCCGAAATCCTGATCTGCTTCGATGAGGCGGCCCGTCAGACGGCCGAGCGCGGGCACGAGGTGCGGCGGGAACTGCTGCTCTACACGATCCATGGCGTTCTGCATTGTTACGGGTACGACGACCACGATAAGGTGTCGTTCAGCGCGATGCACCGGCAGGAAGACCTGCTGCTCGGAGCGCTCGGCGTGGGATCTGCATTCGCGGGTGCGCCGACGGGCGCTGGGTGCGCCGATGGGGGCGCTCCGTGAACCCTTTCTGGGTGCTCTTCGCGGCTCTCATCGCGACGGGGCTGTTCGCGTCGCTCCGGCTCTCGCTGGTTGATCTGGCTCGCGCGGTGCTGGAGGACATCGCGACCGTCCGCAACCGCCCCAACGCGACGCGGCGCATCAAGGCGATCCTCGACGATACACCCGGGCACGCTCGCGCCATGGGGATTCTCGAGTCGCTCTCCGCGGCGTCCGTGGTCGTCGCGTGCGTCGCGGAGGTTGCGACGGTCACGCCCGAGACCGGCTATGTGCTGAAGGACGCACTGATCGGCGTGCCGATCGCGGGGGGGCTTTTGTGGCTTGTCGCGATCGCGATCCCTTCGAGCGTGGCTTGGCACGTTGGGGAGCGGACGCTCTATTCATGCTCGGCGATGGTGCGGGCGTGCTGGATTATCGCGGCGCCGGCGCGGGCGATGGCGCGGTTCATCGACGAGATTGTCAAGAGGCTGGCGGGCATCCAGGCGTCGACCGAGTCCGAGGTGCTGGAGGCGGAGCTGCTCTCGGTGGTGGAGGAGGGGGAGCGCGAGGGGCAGTTTGATGAGGCCGAGCGCGACATGATCGAAGCGGTGGTGGAGTTCCGGAACCTGACGGTGGAGCAGGTGATGACACCGCGGACGGAGGTGGAGGCGTTCGAGGTCACGAACGACCTGGGAAAGGTGACGCGGACGATCAAGGAGATCGGGCACTCGCGCATCCCGGTGTATGAGGACTCGCTGGACAACATCGTCGGTATTTTCTATGTGAAGGACCTGATGCGCTGGCTGGCGGGGGAGGGCGCCGGGGGCGGGGCGCGCGAGGCCGGTCAGCCGTTCGACCTGCGATCGATCCTGCGGCCGGCGTTCTTTGTTCCCGAGACCAAGACGGTGCGTGAGCTGCTGCGAGAGCTGCTGCAAAAGAAGGTCCACATCGCGATGGTTGCCGACGAGTACGGCGGCACCAGCGGGCTGGTGACTATCGAGGACATTCTCGAGGAGATCGTCGGCGATATCCGCGATGAGTACGAGCACGAGGAAGAGCAGACGCCCGAGGTGGAGGTGAAGCTCGACACGCGCACGGCGGAGGTGGACGGGCGGGCATACATCGATGATGTGAACGATGCGCTCACACCACTTGGGTGGCGCATCCCCGAGAGCGACGAGTACGACACGGTGGGCGGCTTTGTGAACGCGATACTCGGGCGGATCGCGTCGCCCGGCGAGAGCTTCAGGCACGACCAGGCGGTGGTGACGGTGCTGGAGGCGTCACCGCAGCGGGTGCTCAAGGTGCGGCTGGAGGTGCGGCCGTCCGAGCCGGGCGCCGGCCTGGCGCAGGCCCCGGCCTCGATGGGCCGCGAAGAGAACGGGCAGAGCTCCAAATGACGATCGCGATCGATGCTCCAGGTCAGGGCCCGCACGCCCTGTCTTCCCCCCCCTCCCCCTTTCCGACGTCTTCGCGCGGCGGGGCCGATGCCCCCGACGGCACCTCGGATCGCGCAAGGATTGGCCCCACGATACCGACCGCCGGCCGGGGCATGGCCGCGGCAGTGAGCGTCGCTCTGGATCGCGCGGTGGCGGCGCTCCTCGATAAGCAGCACGACGATCGTCCGTGGGGTGCGACGGGGACTGAGAGTGGGCGGGGCGTCTCGGCGGGTCACTGGTGCGCGGAGCTTGAGGGCGATTCGATTCTCTCGAGCGAGTACCTGCTGATGAAGTGGATCCTGGGGCAGGAGGAAGGCGATGCGCCGGGCGCCGGTGGGGCTCATCGAGGCGCCGGTCGCCCCACGCGAGACGACCTTCATCTCCTAGCGAACCATCTGCGGATGACGCAAGGGCTGCACGCGCGGGTGGATGTGGGTGGCCATCCCCCCTCCCCCTCGGAGGGCACGAGTCTCGCCGGTTGGGGGCAGTATCCCGGCTCGCCGGTGGACCTCTCGGCGACGGTGAAGGCGTACTTCGCGCTCAAGCTGATGGGCGACCCGCCGGCCGCAGCGCACATGCGGGCGGCGCGCGACCTCGTGCTGTCGATGGGCGGTGCCGAGAACATCAACACGTTCTCGATGTTCTACCTCGCGTGCCTGGGGCAGGTGTCGTGGGATGCGTGCCCCGCGATCCCGGCGCAGATCGTGCTGCTGCCGCGATGTTCCCCGTTCCACCTGGACAAGGTCGCGGCCTGGACGCGGACGATGATCCTGCCGCTGGCGATCTGCGCGGCGACGCGCCCGGTGCGGCGCCTCCCGGCGGGACTCGGGATCGATGAGTTGTTCGTCAGCCACCACGCGCGGTCGCGCCTGAACAAGCGGATCGACCGTGGCGAGCCGCTGAACTGGAGCAACGCGTTTCTGGTGATCGACCGGCTGCTCAAGCTGGCAGCTCGCGCCGGGGTGATGCCGCTGCAGGAGTACTCGAAGCGCCTGGCGGAGCGATGGCTTGTCGAGCGGATGAACCCGGAGACGACCGAGGGCCTGGGCGCGATCTTCCCCCCGATGGTGTACGCGCAGATTGCGCTCAAGTCGCTGGGGTACGAGCGATGGCATCCGGTCATTCGCGATGCCGAGGCGCAGCTTGATGCGTTCATCGTGCGGCCCCCTGTCCCCCCTGCCTCCACCGTGCCGACCGAGCCCGCTCGCGCGCATCTTCGTATCCAGCCGTGCTTCTCGCCGGTTTGGGACACGGGGATCGCGCTGTACGCGCTGACAGAGACGGGGCTGAACATCGGGAATAGCGCGGAGGTCCGCGTGTGCTGCCGCTGGCTCCTGGATCGCCAGGTCCGCCGCAACGGGGACTGGGTGCGGAATCTGCGGCCCGAAGATCGGGGGATTCAACTGGGCGTGGACGGCGCGGCATGGGCGTTTGAGTATCGCAACGATTGGTACCCGGATGTCGATGACACCGCGATGGCGGCCAAGGCGCTGTGGCGCGCGGCTGATCGGGTGGCGCGACATGGAGCGAGCTCGGGGCGCGACGATGCGGCGGGACTCGACCGGCTCGCGGGGGAGTGCCGGCGTACGGCGCGGCTCGCGGCGCGCTGGATGCTCGCGATGCAGAACGATGATGGCGGGTGGGCGGCGTTCGACCGGACGAAGGACCGGCCGTGGATGGAGGCGGTCCCGTTCGCAGACCACAACGCGATGCAGGATCCAAGCTGCGCAGACATCACGGGGCGGGTGCTCGAGGCGCTCATTACATGCGGGGTGGCGAGAGAGAGCGAGGCCGTACGCAGCGCCGTGAGGTATGTGCTGGGGCACCAGCAGCCGGAGGGGTGCTGGTGGGGGCGCTGGGGCGTGAACTACGTGTACGGCACGTGGCAGGCGGTGGGCGGCCTCTCGTACGCGATGGGGCGAAGCGGCGACGCATCGGTCTTTCACCCGTCGCTGCGCCGCACGCTGGAGTGGCTGCGCTGCGTGCAGAATGCCGACGGGGGCTTCGGTGAAACTGCGAACACGTACCTCGATCGCTCGCTGATGGGGCGCGGCCCCTCGACCGCCTCGCAGACGGCGTGGGGACTGCTCAGCCTAATGTATCTTGTATCGCCGACTGATGAGTCCGCGCGGCGTGCCGCGGCGTGGCTGTGCGATCATCAGCTTGCGAGCGAGAAGGTTCCGCACGAGCCGGCGTGGACGGATGGGAACATTCATGATCCAGGCACCACGCAGCTCGCGGCCTTTGATTTCTCGCTAGCGGATCACGCGGGCGGATGGTCGGAGCATTTCTTCACGGGCACGGGGTTCCCGAAGGTCTTCTACCTGCGGTATCACCTGTACCGGCACTATTTCCCTGTGATGGCGCTGGGGCGGTATCGTCGGCTGGCGTGCGCGATCGCGTAGACTGCGGCATGGACCTGGCCCCGCTCCCCAAGCCCGGCAGCCGCGACGGCGACGAAGAGCAGCTGAGCATCAGCGAGCCGCTGTGCGCGGTGTTCCGTCGGAAGCTGCGCGACGTGGGGCTGAAGTACACGCCGGAGCGGGCCCAGATCCTGGATGCGATCATCCGCGCCGACGAAGTGTTCCAGGTCGATCAGTTGCTGTACCGGATGAAGGGCGCGGGGTTCCGCGTCTCAAAGGCGACGATCTATCGCACCATCAAGCTGCTGCAGGAAGCGGGAATCATCCAGCAGGTGCTCTTCGACGCCGAGCAGTCGCACTACCAGCTCGCCTACGGCCGCCGCTCGACCGGCCTCCTCGTGCGTGTTGACACCAAGGAAATCACGCCGATTGAGGTGCCCCAGCTGGTGGCAATCCGCGACGCCATCTGTCAGGCCCGCGGCGTGCGGGCCGAGGGGCACCGGCTCGTGATCTACGCGCGTGGCTGAACTGCAACTTGCCGAGGCGCTTGGGTTTCGGGGGGCGTCATCCATCTCTCTTGACGGCCGCGGGCACGCCAGATATACTTGTTTCAACAACTACATGCCCCCCCACTCGCTCCAACACGAGCTCGGCAAGAAACACCACTTCGCCCACCCGGAAGAGGAGGCGTACCTTAATCTCATCCGCACCGCCAGGGTGCTGGAAATCGACAGCCTCCGCCTGTTCAGACCGTTCGGGCTCTCGGAGGCCACGTACAACGCGCTGCGCATCCTGCGCGGGCACGAGCCGAAGGGTCTCCCATCGCAGATGATCGGTCAGCAGATGGTCTCCGCGGTCCCGGATGTCACGCGTCTGGTTGACCGACTGTGCGGGGCAAAGCTGGCGCAACGCCGGCGCGACGACGCCGATCGGCGGGTCGTCACGGTGCGCATCACGCCCAAGGGGCTTGACCTCTTGGCGAAGCTCGACCAGCCTCTCATCCACATGCACAAGGCTCAGTTGGCCCACATGTCCCGCGCCGAACTAGCGGAGCTCAATCGTCTGCTCTTCAAGGCACGTCATCCGGAACTCGCCGCGGAGGGAACCGGCGCCCCGCGGCGGTGACGAACACAGCCGCGAGGTTCCGCGTAGATAGTTGTTGTAACATGTACTTTCCGCCCAATCAGATTATCGAAGAAGGAGATCCCGTCATGGCAGTCCCCGCATCCAAGATCACGCCGCTCGACGTCGGCCTCTTGCTGATCCGCTCGATCGTCGGCGTTGTGGGTGTCTTTCACGGCTCGCAGAAGATCTTCGGAGCGTTCGAGGGGCCCGGGATGAAGGGCTTTGCCGGATTCCTCGAAACCCTGAACGTCCCCATGCCGGGTGTCTCGGCCTGGCTTGCCGCCCTGGCGGAGTTCGGCGGCGGCGCCATGCTCATCCTGGGCATTCTGCCGCGCATCGCCGCGGTTCCCTTCGCGATCACGATGGCCGTGGCGATCATCACCGTGCATCCCGGCGCGTTCTCGGCCGGGAAGAACGGCATGGAGTTTCCGCTGACTCTCGGCGTCGTCGCGCTGGGCATCGCCTTCACCGGCGGTGGCCGCCTGGCGCTCTTCCCCGAGCACAAGGTATTTCCCAGAAAGGCGGGCTGAATGAGCATCTCGCTCCGTCCGGCCTCCACCCGCGGCACATTCGACCACGGCTGGCTCAAGACCGCCCACACATTCAGCTTCGGTGACTACAACGACCCGGAACACATGGGCTTCGGCCCGCTGCGGGTGATCAACGATGACGTCGTTGCCCCGGGCCAGGGCTTTGGCATGCACCCGCACCGCGACATGGAGATCCTGACCTACATCATCTCCGGCACGTTGGCGCACCAGGACAGCCTCGGGAACACCGAGCAGATCAAGGCTGGCCAGCTGCAGCGCATGACCGCGGGGCGCGGCATCCGCCACAGCGAGTTCAACGCCTCGCGCGCCGAGCCGGTGCATCTGCTGCAGATATGGGTCATCCCGTCGCAGCGCGGGCTGGAGCCGTCGTACGAGGATCTTGACCTCGGCGCGCCCGCTGCCGGCAATGGTTCGCCCCTGCGGCTGGTCGCGGCGCCGGGCGGCGGTGATGGTGTGCTCACGATCAACCAGGACGCCAAGATGTACCTGGCTCGCTTCGACGCCTGCGAGGGGGCGAGGCTCTCGTTGGCACCCGGGCGGTCGGCGTATATCCAGGCGTTCAAGGGCGCGGTGCGCGTTGGCGAACAGCGGCTCGGACCTGGCGACGGGGCCGCGATCACCGGTGAATCGTCGGTCGCGCTCGCGGGCGAGGCGGACAGCGCTGCGGTCGTCTTTGACCTTCCGCCCTGGGAGTAGGGAGGGCGACGTGCGACCGCGCTTGGAGGCGATCACTTGATCAGGAGCAGCGAAACGATCAGCGTGGTGCCGGCGAGCAGCACGCTCGACGTCAGGCCAAGAGCCAGCGTCGGCCCGCCCTTGCGCACCAGGTGGCGAAGGTCAAGCTCCAGACCAATCGCCGCCATCGCGATCGTGAGGAGCACCGAGCCGACTCGGGCCAGCCACTCGCTGACGTCGATGGTGAGTCCGTTGTCGCCGAAACCGGCGAGCGGGATCGTGACACGGCCGAGCAGCCCGAGCGTGCTGAGCGTCGCCAGCGCGAGGAACCCCCACAAGAACCATGGCACCAAAGCCAGCGGCCTGACACTGCCGCCGGCCTGCGCATCGGCCCCACCCTCAGCAGCCGCCAGCGCTTCGAGCCGGCGCGCATCCCGGCGCGTTTTGATCACGGCGAGCCCCATCACCGTCGGCGTCAGCAGCGCCACGCGCAGCAGCTTCACGAGCGTCGCGACCTCGCCCGCCGCGGCCCCGAGCGCAAAGCCCGCGGCGACGGTCTGCGGCACCGAGTGAATGCTCGATCCGGCCCAGACGCCATACAGATGCGGCGACATGCCTATCGCGCCCGCGATCGCCGGCAGCGCCATCATCGCCACCAGCCCGCACAGGTTCACCGTCGCGATGCAGACACCGACCTCCTCGTCGGTCGCCTTGACGACCGGCGCCACCGCGATCACCGCCTGGTTCCCGCAGATGGCCGTGCCCGCGCCGATCACCGCGCCCACCCGTCGCGGCAGCTTCAGCAGGGGCGCCAACAGCACCGCCGAGGCGACCGCGACACAGATTCCCGCGGCCACGACAACGACCGGCCGAGCGCCGAGTTCCGACCCGAGTCGCGCGAGGTCAACCTTGGCGCCGGCGAACACGACCGAGAGGGGGAGGACGACCTTTACAAGGCGCTTGAGCCCGGGCGAGAGGGGCATCGCTACGCGTGGGAACACGTTGCGGACAATCACCCCGACAGCAATTGCGAGGAGAGCCGCCGAGAACGGGCGCCGGATGCTCCCGTCGTCGTCCACGACCCGCAGCGGAGGTATGGGGAGGCCGTACAGCCAATACGCGGCGATGGTCACGATCCCCGCGGCGGCCAGCGCGGCCCAAAGGATCGGCCGTCGCCAGGCGGCGGGCGCTCGGGACGGACGCGGCGTGCTCCCCTGACCGCCGAGGAGCCGCGAGAAGCGCGTCAGATCCCGCTCCCGTCGATATGGTCAACGTGCTCGCTGACGCGCTCGACCCGCCCGTTGGTGAGCGAGAAGGTGTCCATCCAGCGGAGCGGGGGCGAGTAGATATGGAGCGTGACTAGGTCGTGCCCGGGCTCCTCGAGGTTTGACATCTGGTGCGTGTCGCTGTCCTGCGTCACCACGACGTCGCCCTCGATGCAGTCTGACGACGAGACCGCCTTGACTAAGCCGCAGGGCGACACATCAAATACGGTTTCGGTTGCGATGCCCTTGAGCACCCGCACACCGCACGTTGAGTGCGCGTGGTTATGGATTGGGCTGCGCTGCCCGCTCCGCCAACAAAGTATGAGCGCCTGGTACTGCGCCCCCTCGCGCATCAGGTTACGGCGGTAGCGGTCCGTGCCGAACTGCACCTGGGCCGCGACGTCATCGATCGTGATCGCGAGGGCCCGCAGGCGCCACTCCAACTCGTGCAGCGGCGCTCGCTGGGCCAGCGAATCCATGTACTCGAAAAACTCGTCGAGGGTAAGGCTACATCGGTCCGGCGGGGCGAGTTGGGTCTTCACGGCGCTTGCTCCCAATCCTGCCCCAAAGCATACACGCCGCTCGCCCCATCGCCCCCACCCAGTCACGGCACGGCCAAGATTTCGGACGATCACGGTCCGCGCCGACTGGTACAGCCTCGCTTGACCCCTTAGTACGGCAGGTCCACCGAGAACGAGAAGTACCGCGTGTCGTCACCGTCCTCCTTCAGCAACGGGTAAGCCAGGTCGAACGCGAGCGGCACCGGGCCGAACTGGGGGATGTACAGACGCACGCCGACACCCACCGAGACCCGGTACGAATCAAACCCGACGTCGTTCACCACCGTGCCCGAATCAACGAACGCGACCCCCGAGACGATCCGCTCGAACAGCGGCTGCTCGATCTCCGGGCCGAAGAAGAACGCCCAGGTGCCGCCGACGGGGTCGTCGCCCTGCAGACCCGTGTCATTCCGGATGCCCTTGGGCGAGACCTCGCGGAAGCGGAAGCCGCGGAGCGACCGGCCGCCGAGGTAGTAGCGCTCATACACCGGCACATCGTCAACATCCTGCGGGATGTAGTTGGCGGACGTTTTGAGCGAGAGGATCGTGGTTCGCCCGAGGAAGTCCTCGTACACCGGGAGGAATACGGTGTGCTCGGCGGAGATCTTGGTGAAGTTGAAGTCGCCGCCCAACGCGCCGACCTGCTCGATCCCAAGTTCAAACCGCGTGCCCTTCGTCGGGTGATAGCGGCTGTCAACCGTCGTGCGCGTGACGCCGAGCCCCAACCCGGTAAGGAGATGCGGGTCTTCGACGGCGAATACATCGACGGGCGCGTACTCCTCGATATTGGAGAGCTCGATCTCGGCGACGCGCACGCCCAGCGAGGCGACCCACCGCTCCCCGAACCGCCGTCCCACCGACACGCTCGAGCCGATCCGCTGCTCGTCGTACTCGTCGTACTCGCGCAGGCGGTAGTACGCGCCCACGGTGCCCGAATAGTCCGACTCGAACAGGTACGGCTCGGTGAGCGAGACCGAATAGTCCTGGACCTCGGTGCCGGGCTGGATCGAGAGGTTGAACGTCTGGCCTGCCCCGCGGAACGCCCGGCCGTTGATCATCTCGCTGAAGGAATCGGGGGTGTCGGTGATGTCGAAGTTGCGCTGGTTCAGATTGATCTGTCCGACCAGACCCGCGTCGGACGTGACGCCCACGCCGAACCCGAGCGACCCGGTATTGGTCTCCTTGGATTCGACGAGCACATCGCGCTCGCCGGGCCGTTCGGGATTCTCGGCCTGGAACGTCAGCTTCACCGAGCTGTTCTCGCCCTGCCCGGACCCCTCGAACAGCCGCAGATCGTCCAACCGTTTCTTTGTCTCGGCCATCGCCGGCGTGCTCAGCGGCCGCATCGGCTTGACCTCGAAGTGCCGCCTGATCACCTGCTGCTGCGTGAGCGTGTTCCCCTTGAGCTTCACGAGGCCCGTCATGTACCGCTTGCCCTCGGCGATTCGGAGCAGCAGGTCGACCTTGGGCTCCTGCTCGTCGCGTAGCTCCGCCTTCTCGAGGAAAACATCCACGTAGCCCATGTGCCCATAGGCGTTGCGCAGGGCCACGAGTGATTCGTTGATCCGGTTAATCGAGTAGGCATCGCCTGTCTTGATGAGCATCAGCCCCTTGAGCTGCTCGATCGTGAACACCCGTGCGGCGTCGCGCTCCCGTTGCTGCTCGAGCAGCGAGTCGCGATCCGCCCGCAGCTCCGCCAGGCGGGCGTCGATCTCCCCGGGCGTCACGGGCTTGCCATCGCCGGTGAGCTCGCGCTCCTGGGCAAGCCGGAGCGCCACATCCTCCGCGTCGGGCTCGGGCGGGACGGAGGGCAGGTCGTCGAGGAACTGCACCCGAACGCTCCGGAGTGTGTAGAGCCGCCCCTCGTCGATCTGGAACGTTACGATCGCTTCGCGCGAGTCCGGCGAGATGCGGATCTCGCGGTCCGCCCGCACGTCGAGGTAGCCGCGATCCTTATAGAAGTTCACGATCGCGGCAACATCGGCCTCCAACACGTCGTTATCCAGCGGCCCGGTCTCGAACCACCCGGCAACCTTGGTCTTCACGTCGCTGCGGATCTGATCCCCGTCGAACGCGTTGTTCCCATCGAATCGGATGTCACGCACCTTCACCCGTTCGCGCTCGCGGATCCGGAAGAGAACGATCCCGGACTCGTCGAGTTCCTTCCGGTCAACCTCCACCTCGGCCAGGTAGTACCCCTTCTTACGGTACAGCTCCTGGATTCGGCGCGCCGCCCGACCAAGCGAGTACTCGTCCACCGGGTTATCCGCGAGGATGTTGATCTCCGCCGCGATATCGGCGTCGCTGAGTTGGCGATTGCCCACCGCCTGCACGTCGGTCACGATCGGCGTCTCGACAAGTTCGTAGATCACGGCGACGGACTGATCGCTGAACGGTTCCAGGCGCGCCCTGATCTCGCGGAACCGGCCCAGTCGGTTGAGCCTCTTGACATCCTCGCGGATCAGCGCTGCGTTCAGCGGATTGCCCGCCTTCGTCCGTACCTGGTTCCGCACCAGCCGCTCGGGCTCACGCTTGAGGCCGAGAAGCCGCACTTCTCGCACCAGTCGGTTCTCGAAAGGCGCGATATGCGGGTCGATATCCTCGTCGACGGGCTGGACCTCAGGCTGGGGCGCCGCCGGGCCGACCCCCGCCGGACCGTCAATCCCGGGATCCTTGTCACCGGGTCGCGGCTGCTCCGGCGCAGGGGTGCCGCCCGGCTGCGGCGCGGGCTGTTGGCCCGGAGACGTGCCCGGTGGATGCTGCGGCGGGTTGGGGTCGGGCTTCTGCGGGAAAGGCTCCGGGTCGCCGGGCTGCGCCCAGACACGGGCGCCGCAGAGGCCGGAGACTCCCAGCACGCAGCCCGCGATGGCAGCGAGGCGCCGGGTGGAGACGATCTTTCTATGCGGAGTGGTCACGGGGAGGCTGACAATACAGCACCCGGGCCCGCGGAACAAACCGGGGCCACTATTGATTCCTCCCCGGCGGCGCGTCTCGACGCACGGTCGCGACCAGGGCGGGGCGCTCAAACTTGAAACCGAAGCGCCCTCACGGTATCGTGTGCGGCCCCTGAGTTCCGCCATCATGCGAAGCCGCCCGGGGATGTGCCGCTGGGGGGCCGGCTCCAAAGACGCCGCCGGTCACGCTCGAGGCTGACTCCGTTTTTGCCAAAGCCCTCACAAGGGGCCATGGGAGTTTGTCGTTTGCCCGCAACTTTCCGGATTCGTCTCCCGCACGTCGGATTGCTCGCCGCCTGCCTCGCCTCGTTTTTTGTTGCCCTCGCGCTCTCGTGGTATTTCATCACGCCCGCCGCCGTCGCCGGCGTTCGCACCGAAGAGTTGATGGCGCTCCTTGGGCTGCTCGTGCTGCCGGGCCTCACGTTCTTCGCCGCAATGATGGACCGGCGTGCCCACGCTGCGATGATCGCTCCGCCTCCCCTTGAAGTTGCCGCCCGGCCTGCCGCAGAGGCAGCAACCCCAACGCGTATCCTCGGCGCCCACGCGGATCGAATGATTCGTCTGGTCCCGACCAGAATAACGGCGCGCCACCATCAACCCGGGCGCGCCCACCTCCACCATCGGCGCGCCGCGCCCGCAACCCACGGCCCTGTCGCCGCAGGCCCCATGCACCACTCCGAGCAGGGCTGATACAGTCTCGCAATCTCCAGGCGGCCGGTCCGGCCACTCGCAGCGCCTCGGAGGTCGGGACTCGCGCGTGACCTCAGCCAAGATGCCCACCAGTCCCGCCGTTCCCAGAACCCCGCAGCCGCTTGTCGGGGTCATCATGGGGTCGCGATCGGACTGGGAAACGATGGCCCATGCCGCCGAAACGCTGCAAAGGCTCGGCGTGGCGCACGAGGTCCGGGTGGTTTCTGCCCACCGCACCCCCGACCTTCTCTTCGAGTACGCCTCAACCGCCCGCGCACGCGGCATCCAGGTGATCATCGCCGGCGCCGGCGGGGCCGCGCACCTGCCCGGCATGGCGGCCTCGAAGACCTCGCTCCCGGTGCTCGGAGTTCCGGTCGAGAGCAAGGCGCTCAAGGGGGTTGATTCACTGTTGTCCATCGTGCAGATGCCGGCGGGCATTCCCGTGGCGACGCTCGCCATCGGCAAAGCCGGGGCGATTAACGCCGCGCTGCTGGCCGGGTCGATTCTCGCCCTATTGCACCCGGCGATTCTCAGTTCGCTCGAATCGTTCCGTGCCGAGCAGAGCGCGCGAGTGCTCAATGACCCGGACCCCCGGCTGCCCGTCCCCGGAGCGGCCCCGTGACCATCGGCGTCCTCGGGGCCGGCCAGCTCGGCCGCATGCTCGCGCTGGCGGGAACTCCTCTCGGCCTCCGCTTTAGGTTTCTTGACCCGGTACCCGATGCGCCGGCCGCGCAAGTCGGCGTCCAGATCGTCGATTCGTACGACGACCCGGCGGCGCTCGATACGTTCTCTCGCGGCCTGAGCGCGGTGACGTACGAGTTTGAGAATGTGCCGAGCGCGTGCGCCGCGTGGCTCGCCGAGCGACTTCCGGTCTACCCGCCGCCGCGAGCGCTCGCCGCCGCCCAGGACCGCATCGCCGAAAAAACGCTCTTTCAGCAACTCGGCATCGCTGTGCCCCGCTTCGCGCCCGTTGATGGCGACGCCGACCTTGAACGTGCGATCTCGCACGTCGGGCTGCCGGCGGTGATGAAAACCCGTCGAATGGGGTATGACGGCAAGGGGCAGGCCGTGGTCCGCACCCTAGCCGAGGCCCGCGCCGTCTTCTCCGCGCTCGCAGGCCGCAGTCGTCCTGCGTTCCCCACCTCACCCACCCCCCCCCACGTCCGCCGGTGAGGGCGCGACGCACAGTGCCATCGCGGGCCTCATCCTCGAGCAGTTTGTGCCCTTCGAACGTGAGCTCTCCATCATCGCCGTTCGATCTCAATCCGGCGAGGTCGCGTTCTACCCCCTCATCGAGAATCATCACTCGGGAGGGATCCTCCGCCTTTCGCTAGCGCCAGCGCCCAATCTTCGCGAGTCGCTCCAACAACTCGCCGAGCGGCACGCTGCCGCCGTGCTCGCGCGGCTTTCGTACGTGGGGGTATTGGCAATCGAGTTCTTCCAGGTATCTGGGGACGATGGCGCGCCGATGCTCATGGCCAACGAGATGGCGCCGCGCGTGCATAACTCGGGGCACTGGTCGATCGAAGGGGCGATCACGAGTCAGTTTGAGAACCACGTGCGCGCCGTGGCCGGATACCCACTGGGAAGCACGTCCGTGCCGCGCCCGGCGGCGATGCTCAATCTGATCGGCTCGATCCCGGATCACGCCCGAGTACTAGCGATCCCCGGCGCCCACCTGCACCTCTACGGCAAGTCACCGCGCCCGGGACGCAAAGTCGGACACATCAACATGATCTCCGAGACATCGGACGAACTGCACGCCGTGCTGGACCGTCTGCGCTCACTGCTTCCTTCGTGAGCCGACATTCCCCATTCAACCGGTCGAACCGAACCCGCCCGCGCCCCGAGAGGTCTCGTCCAGCTCCGCCACCACATGAACCCGCGCCCGCGATACCGGCGCGATCACCATCTGCGCGATCCGCGCCCCGTGCCTAAGCACGTACGGCTCGGCTCCGAGATTAATCAGCGGCACGATCACTTCGCCCCGATAATCCGCATCAATTGTCCCGGGCGAGTTGGGCAGCGTGACGCCAAACTTGCTCGCCAGCCCGCTGCGCGGCCGCACCTGCGCCTCATACCCCGCGGGGATCGCCATTGCAAACCCGCACCGCGCCAGCACGATCCTTCCCGGTCGGATGACCACCTCACCATCCGGCACAAGCGCCGCTAAGTCCATCCCCGCGGCCAGTTCGCTGTGATAGCTCGGCAGCGTCGCCCGTTCATCAAGCAGCTTGAAACGCACATCAACCTGGTCCATGCCCGAGGATAGCCGGACGCCGGCCGCCCAATCCCGACGCGATTCTCCCGATGCCGGCCGCTCGCGCCCTGTACCATTCCACGCATGTCCCACCCGGACCAACCCCGCGCCCTGCTCGAGCAACTTCGCACCACCACCGATTACCACGCCGCCGGCGCCCTGTGGGCGCAGGTCAAGGTGGCCCTCAAGCGGTCGCGCGCCGACCAGCTCAAGCTCGCACGCATCGTCAATGAACGCAGCATTGACGGGCTGGCCAAGCTGCTTGACGAGGTCGCCGCGCTCCCGCCCGCGGCGCCCAGGGGAGTTCCTCGCCCTCCCGTGCCGGCGCCCGCGCCGACAACGTCGCACGCCACAGAAGCGGCATCGCCCGAAGTTCCCGCTTCGGTCGAGCCCGCCGCGGCCCGGCAATCGCAGACAGGGCCGGGCGCCCCGCCCCAGCCCGACACACTCCGCGCCGCCATGCGTGCGTTCAAGAAGCGGATCAAGCTCATGAAGCTGGACGAGGAGTCCAAGCTCGGCGTCGGGCCCATGAGCGGCGGCAAGAAGTCGCAGATCGTCGGGATCATCCCTCCAAACCAATACCCGCGCCCCGTCTGGGAAGAGCTCGCCGCCAAGGGCAGCCTTAGACATACAGGCGGGGGTTTCTACGAGTTCGTGAAGGACTACGAGGGGCATTAGCCGCTCAGCTCGCCCCGCGCTCTTCCTCCTTCTCCTCTCCGCTCTATCCCGCACCCGAGACCCAACCATGCTCACCCGGTCCATCGGCTCGCTCATTCGCGGCAACACCACGCCGCTCCAGATCCTCTTCGCCGCCGTGCTCGGTTCAATGCTCGGGTTCATGCCCGGTTTTTTCCAGGCGCCCGGCCTCATCATCGCCTTGCTGCTCCTGCTCATCGTTCTCAATGCGAATCTCTTCCTTGCGGCAACGGTCGGCGTCGCGGCCAAGCTCGTCTCGCTGGCGATCATGTCCCTGACATTCCAAGTGGGCCGCGTGCTTCTCGATGGCCCCACCCGCCCCATCTTCGAGAGCGCCATCAACACCCCGGTGCTCGCGCTCTTCGGGTTCGACCACTACGTCACAACCGGCGGGCTGTTGCTCGGCCTGCTCTTCGGCGTGGGGGTCGGCATCCTCGCAGTCGCGATTGTCGGATCCCTCCGCCGCAGGCTCGCGGCCGCTGAAACCGCCTCCGAGACCTACAAGAAGTTTGCGGCAAAGGGATGGGCCAGGGCCGCGAGCTGGATCTTCTTCGGCAAGAAAGGCGGCAAGACCTACGAGGATCTCCTCTCCCGCCGGTTCGGCAACCCCATCCGCGTGCTGGGCGTGATTTTCGCCGGGCTCATGGTCGCGCTGCTGTTCATCGGGTACCGCTTCGCGTCAGAGCCCATCGTCACGGCGCTGCTGGTCCGCTCGCTCGAGCGCGCCAACGGCGCCACCGTTGAGGTTCAATCCGCAACCCTCGATCTCGGCAAGGGGCGATTCATCATTACCGGCCTCGCGATGGCCGATCCCAGTTCGCTCGGCACCGATCTGGTCCGCGCCAAATCGCTCGAGGCCGATGTCAGTTCGTCGGACCTGCTCACCAAGCGACTCTCCCTCGACCGCGCCGTCCTCCGCGACGCGTCGCACGGCGAAGCCCGCGCCGTTCCTGGCGTGCTGATCGGCCCCCGCCCCCCACCCGAGCCCTCTCCTGCTCCCAACCCCGGCGAGAAGACGATTGAGGATTACCTGAAGGACGCCGAGGTCTGGAAGCAACGGCTCGCCCAGCTCCGCCGCTGGCTGCAGGACGCCGCGGGCAAGCCAGATCCCGACACCAACCCCGATGGCTCACCAAAGTCTCCGGATCAGCGCAAGGAAACCCTGCGCGAGCGCCTGGAGCGCGAGGTCCGCGAGAAGGGGTATGCCCGCGTGCGGGCCATGCATCTGGTCGACAAGGCCCCGACCTTCCTAGTGCGCGACCTGGTGATCGATGGCATCGCCACGCCACAGCTTCCCGGCGACCCCCTCGACGTCCACGCCACCAACATCTCCACGCATCCATCTCTCGTGCCGGGGGAGCCCACGATCTCCGTCCGCTCCCGCTCGGGCCGGCTCACCTCGGCGCTCAACCTCGGTGCCCCGGGCTGGAACCGCACCGGCTCGCTCTCCTTCGCCTTCAGCGGCATCGCCACCGATTCGCTCGCGGCGTCGCTCATCCCAACCGATCCACCGATCGTGCAGGGCGGCACCACCGACCTCGCCCTCTCCGGCGCGTGGTCCGCCGCGGGCGTGGGCTTTCTCGATCTCCCCCTCCAGATCACGCTCCACAACGCCACCCTCTCCATCCCCGGCGTCGGCTCCGAGGCCGTCAAGTCGTTTGTCCTTCCGCTCGGCCTCCGCGGCCCGCTCGACAACCCGCTCATCACGCTCAACGACGCGGTCCTCGCCGATTCCCTCGCCAAAGCCGGCGCGGGTGCGCTCGCCGCCCGCGCCCGCGGCGAGGCCGCAAAGCAGGTCGACAAGGCACTCAATAAGGCCACCGACAAGCTAGGCGGCGAGCTCGGAGAAAAAGCCAAGGACACCGTCGGCGATGTCCTTGGCAACTTCGGTAAGAAAAAGAAAGACTGATTATCGTTACGCGGCCCGGCGTTCCGGCACCGCTTTGACGTGCTGCTCCATGATCCTCGCAAGGTCGAGCTGGTTCCGTCCGCTCAAGCCCTCAAACGTGATGCCGATCGAGTAGCTCCACGGGCCTTCGCGCTTGGTCCACACGCAGCGGCATCGGAAGGTAAGCGGCGCGTTCCGATCACTCTCAAGGGTGACGTCGCGCTCGTCGCCTAGTGCCCACGGTCGCCGCCGCAGGAGCATGGCGCCGCCCATCGAGAGGTCCGCGATCCGACCCTCGCTGCACGCGAGGCCCTTGCACATGAATCGACGCGGCGCTCGCTTGTTCACCGATCGTTGCCCGCCCATCCCGCCGATCGCCCCTCTCCTTAGTTCGAGTGTCGTGCCCATGCCTCCATCATGCAATTCGCCGGTGAATCGGTCCGACGCGCCGCACCACGCGACCAACTTCTCGTACCGATCGCGCCGACTCTGAGGGTCATCGCCTCCCACTCCGCCCCATAATCGGCCGTCCGTCCTGTCTCGCCTTCCTCGGCCCTAACGGCAAAGCCCTCTCCCCTATCCTCCCCCATGTCCTTTGATCCCCTGATCATTCTCTCCGAGCGGTTCAAGCAGGCCATCGCCGCCGCGTTCCCGGACCAACCCGCCTCGCGCGACGCCGATCCGCTCATCACCCCCGGCCGCAACCCGCAGCTCGCTGACTTCCAGTCCAACGCGGCTATGCCGCTCGGCAAGGCTTTGGGCAAGCCGCCGCGCGAGATCGCCTCGGCCATCCTCGCCAAGCTCGACCTCACCGCGATCGCCGAGCCGTTCACCGACGCCAGCATCGCCGGGCCGGGCTTCATTAACATCCGGCTGAGCGCCGCGGCCCTCGCCGGCCTGCTCGGCCGCCTCGACACGCCCTCCCTTGGCATCGACCTCCCCGAACACCCGCATCGCATCGTCGTTGACCTCTGCGGCGTCAACCTCGCCAAGCAGATGCACGTCGGCCACCTCCGCTCCATCATCATCGGCGACGCCCTCGCCCGCACGCTGACTCGGCTAGGCCACACCGTCGTCCGCCAGAACCACGTCGGCGACTGGGGCCTCAACATCGCGATGGTCACCGCCAAGGCACAAGCGGAGCACGCCGCAGGCCGCCTGAGTTTCTCCGACCTCTCGCTCGATGACCTCGAGCGCCTCTACAAGCTCGCGCAGCGGGAGTGCAGCGCCGACGAGCGGGGGCTCGCCGCGGCCCTCAGGTGGTGGGCCCACCCCAAGGCCGTCGCCGAGCTCGAAACCCAGGTCACCGGCGCGCGCGAGGAGCTCGCCAAGGCCAAGGCCACGCTGGTGAGGCTGCAGGCCCACGACCCCGAGACCGTCGCGGCCTGGCAGCGCATCGCCGACATCACCATGCGGGCCTGCCTCGAGACGTGCGCCCGTCTTCACGCCGACGTGCGCGCCGAGCACTCCGCCGGCGAATCCAGCTACTCCGAAGAGCTCGCCCTGGTCGTGGACGACCTCGCCCGCCGCGCCGTGGCCGAGGAATCAAACGGCGCCCTGGTCGTCCGCTGCGAGGGCATCGACGAACCCTGCCTGATCCGCAAGAGCGACGGCGGCTTTCTCTACGCCACCACCGACATGGCCGCGATCCGCCGACGCGTGCAGAAGCTCGGCGCCTCACGCGTCATCTACTGCGTTGATATCCGCCAGGGCCTTCACTTCAAGCAGATCTTCTGTGCGGCCCACAAGGCGGGCTACGCGGCGACACCGACCGGCCCTGCACTCCTCGAGCACGCCGGCTTCGGCATGGTGCTCGGCGAGGACGGCCGTCCCTACAAGACCCGCACCGGCGAGAACATCAAGCTCACGGACCTCATCGACGAGGCGATCGAGCGCGCCGGCGCTGTCGTTGCCGCGAAGAGCCCCGACCTCCCCCCCGCCGAGCGCGCCCGCATCGCCGAGGTCGTCGCCATCGCCGCGATCAAGTACGCCGACCTCTCCAACGACCGCGCCCGCGACTACGTCTTCTCCTTCGACCGCATGCTCGCCTTCGAGGGCAACACCGGTCCCTACCTCCTCTACGCGCTCGCCCGCACCCGGAGCATCCTCCGCAAGGCCGCCGAACAACCCGGTGGCCCGCCCGCGCCGACCCAGGGCGCGGGCGCCCCCCTGCGCCTCACCGAGAAGCACGAGAAGGAACTCGCGCTCGCCCTGCTCCGCTACCCCGGCGCCCTGCGATCGGTCGCGCAGAGTCTCGAGCCCCACCGTCTCTGCCAGTACCTCTACGACCTCGCCGGCGCCTTCAGCGCGTTCTACACCAACTGCCCCGTGCTCACCGCGCAGGGCGACGCCACCCGCGCCTCGCGCCTCCGCCTCTGCGCCCTCACCGAGCGCCTCCTCGCCGACGGCCTGAACCTCCTCGGTATTGAAACCGTCGACCGGATGTAAGCCCGCTTCAGTGGCCCCCCGCCCCCGGAAACCCCCGCTCTCGCCGCTGAAACCCCCCCGCTCCTTCTCCCAATAACCTTGTGCCACGGCTGCACTTCTGTTAGTCTGCGCCTCATGTGAAGGCCCACCGGTCCCCGCGCCGTTGCGGGCGTTCCGGGGCAGGAAGGAGCAACCAAATGGGCGATCTCCTCTTCGGCGACAACGCGGCGTGGTTCACCGTCCCCGCCTTCATCGGCACCGGAATCTTCGTCCTCCGCCTGGCCCTCATGCTCATCGGCGGCGTCGCCGACATGGACCTCGACCTCGGCGTTGACCACGGCGGCGGCGATATCCACCACGGCGACGCATCCGCCCACGCCTTCCAGATCCTCTCGGTCCAGGGCATCTCCGGCTTCCTCATGGGCTTCGGACTCGGCGGCCTCGCCGCGTACAAGAACGGCCAGGGCTGGCCCCTGAGCATCGGCGTCGGCGTCGGTGTCGGCATCGCCATGGTCTGGATCCTCGGCGTCTCCCTCAAGGGCCTGCACGACATGCAGTCCTCCGGCAATATCTCCATCGACCAGACCATCGGCGTCGAGGGCGACGTCTACGTCGGCGTGCCCACTCGCGGCAGCGGTCGCGGCCAGGTCCGCCTCATCGTCAACAACCGCGAGCGCATGTTCAACGCCATCTCCGAGGCCGGCGACCTGCCCTCACGAACCCGCGTCCGCGTCGTCGGCATCAACGACGACAACAGCGTCACCGTCCAGCCGATCTAGCAGCCGCGCCGCTCCCCAACCCCCGCTCGCGGCCGCCCTGCATCGCTGAACCCCCCTCCCGCCCCGCCGCTGAACCCGCCCGTTCAGCCCAGTATCCGGCTCAGCCCCATCAGGCTCGGCCCCATCAGGCTCAGCCCCATCCGGCTCGGCCCCATGTAGTCAGGAGAGAAGGAACGTGACCATCCCTAGCGCGATCGGACTCACCCTCGCCCAAGCGGGCTCGAACACGCCCCTCGCGTGGCTGCTGCCCCTCGGCGGCATCCTGCTGATCCTGTTCTTCGTGCTCATCGTCGCCCTGAAGCAGTACAAGCGATGCCCCTCCAACCGCATCCTCGTGAAGTACGGCAAGCTCGGCGGCGGCCAGGCCGCCCGCTGCTACCACGGCGGCGCCACCTTCGTCGTCCCGCTCTTCCAGGACTACGCCTACCTCAGCCTCGAGCCCCTCGTCATCGATATCCCGCTCGAGGGCGCCCTCTCCCTGAACAACATCCGTGTCAACGTCCCCGCCACCTTCACCGTCGGCGTCTCCACCGACCCCGTGCTCATGAACAACGCCGCCGAACGCCTGCTCAACCTCCCCGTGCAGGCCGTGCGCGAGCAGGCGCAGGACATCATCCTCGGTCAGCTCCGCCTCGTCATCGCGACCCTCTCGATCGAAGAGATCAACAAGGACCGCGAGAAGTTCATGAAGCTGATCAACGAGAACGTCGGCCAGGAGATCAACAAGATCGGCCTCGAGCTCATCAACGTCAACATCCGCGATATCACCGACGAGTCCGGGTACATCCAGGCCATCGGCAAGCGCGCCGCCGCCGAGGCCATCAACCGCGCCAAGGTCGAGGTCGCGCAGCAGGACCAGGAGGGCGCCACGGGCGAGGCGATCGCCGTACGCGAGAGGACCGTCAACGTCGCCCGCGAGATCGCCACCGGCGTCCAGGGCGAGAAAGAAGCCGAGCAGCAGCAGCGCGTCGCCGTCGCCGCGATGGAGGCCCAAGCCGTCGTCGGCGAGGCCCAGGCCAAGCGTGACCGCGATATCACCATCGCGCAGCGCGAGGCCGAGACACAGACCGCGAAGAAGCAGGCCGAGCAGACCCAGCGCATCCGCGTCGCCGAGGCCGAGGCCGCCGCCGTCGAGGGCGAGAACACGTCTCGCATCCGCATGGCCAGGAGCACGGCAGATCTCCAGGAAATCCAGGCCGAGGCCAAGCGCCGATCCGATGTGGCGAGCGCGAAGTCGCTCGAGGCCGTGCTCATCGCCCAGCGCGAGCAGGAGCTTGCGCGCCTCTCCAAAGACCATCTCGCCCCGCAGGAGATCGAGAAGAAGCGCATCGAGATCGCCGCCGAGGCCGAGGCCGAGAAGAGGCGGCGCGAGGCCAAGGGCGAGGCCGACGCGATCCTCCTCAAGTACGAGGCCGAGGCCGCGGGTATGCAGAAAGTCCTCGAGGCCAAGGCCGAGGGCTACCGCCGCCTCATCCTCGCCTGCGCCGAGAACCCCCAGGTCGCCCCCACGCTCCTGCTCATCGAGAAGCTCCCCGAGCTCGTCGCCGAGCAGGTCAAGGCGCTCCAGAACATCAAGATCGACAAGATCACCGTCTGGGACCAGGGCACCGGCGGCCCCGGCGGGAACGGCCGCAACGCCACCAGCGACTTCCTCTCCGGCCTTGTCGGCTCCCTGCCGCGCCTGCACGAGCTCGCGCAGCAGGCCGGCATCGAGCTCCCCTCGGCGCTCGGGCGCGTGCGCGACGAGCACACCCACGCCCCACGCTCGGCCCCGGCACCGCAGGCGAACGGCGACGGCGTCGCGCCCCGCGCCTGACCCGCAACAGTCACTCACCCCAAGCACGGCTGCTCCCCCGGAGACCTCCACGTGTACAGCCTCGTCATCCCCGCCCTCCTTGCGGCCTTCAGCACCACGCTCACGCTCGGACCGGCTCGCGCCCAGCTCGCAACCCCCCCGTCTGCGCCGCGGCCCGCCGCGCCGCCCGCGTACCTCATCCGCGACATCACCATCATCGACCCCGAGGCCGGCAAGGCCTTCGAGCACTACTCCCTCGTCGTCGAGGGGCCCACGATCACCGCCATCCGCGACGGCTCCAAGCCCCCGCCGCTCCCCAAGGGCACCCAGATCATCGAGGGCGCCGGCCTCTTCCTCATCCCCGGCCTCTTCGACGCCCACGTCCACTACATCGACCCCGACACCTACGGCCCGCTCATGCTCGCCCACGGCGTCACCTTCGTGCGCGACCTCGGCGGCGCCACCGAACAGATCCTCCAGGTCCGCGATCGCCTTCGCTCCGGCGAACTCGTCGGCCCCGACATGATCGCCACCGGGGCCATTATCGATGGCGACCCACCCACCTGGCCCTTCTCCGAGCCATGCGACACGCCCGAGGAGGGCGTCGCGGCCGTCGCCAAGCTCGCCGATGCCGGCGTTGACCAGATCAAGGTCTACTCGGGCCTCAAGCCCGACGTCTACCGCGCCGTCGTGAAGGCCGCTCACGAGCGCGGCCTCAAAGCCACCGGCCACATCCCCGAGTCGGTCACCGTTGAGGAGGCGATCGACGCGGGGCAGGATTGCAACGAGCACCAGATGGCGCTCACACGGATCATCGCCAAGCTCGTTCCCTCCGAAGAGCGCGGCGGCTACGGCGCCCGCGAGGGGCTCTGGTCCAGCTTCGCCGCGTGGCGTTACTTCGACAAGGCCGACAAGTCCAAGCTCGCGGCGGAACTCGCCAAGATCAAGGCCTCCGGCATGCACCAGTGCCCCACCCTGGTCGTCATGCATGGCATCGGCTCGATGGCCGACATTGACGCGTTCGACGCGAACCCCATGCTCGAGTTCGTCCCCGACCACATCATCGCGTTCTGGGAGGGCGGCACCTACGGGGGCTTTGCCGAGTTCGCCTCGCTCGCCGTCAAGCCCATGCAGGGCATGGTCCGCGAGATGCACAAGGCCGGCATCCCCCTCATGGTCGGCACCGACCTCGCCAACGCCGGCGTCTTCGCCGGCTCCGGCGTCCATGACGAGATGCTCCTCTGGCAGGAAGCCGGCATCCCCGCCGCCGATATCCTCCGCTCCGCCACCACCATCCCCGCGGCGTTCTGCGGCGTCGCCGACCGCTACGGCTCCGTCAAACCCGGCAAGGCCGCCTCGTTCGTTCTGCTCACGGCAAACCCGCTCGATGACATCCGCAACGCCCGCAAGATCCACGGCGTCTTCCACCGAGGCGCCTATCACGACCGCGCCGCCCTCGATGGCCTCCTCGCCGGCGTCAAGGACCACATCGCCGCCGCGGCACTCCCCGCCGGGGGCGACGCCGCCAACGTCGAGCTCACCGTGCCGGGCAAGGTTCTCCACCGCGGCACCTACAAGTTCAAGTGGGGCGCGTTCGATGCAGGCTCGGAAGACTTCATCGTCTCGCAGACCGATGACGGCTACCACGTGAAGTCCCACTTCAAGCCGCTCGGCGGGTTCCAGTCCCCCAGCATCACCTGGATGCACCTGGACAACAACTTCAAGTTCCGCGAGGCGAGCTGGTCGCAGCTCACCGCCAAGCCGCTCAATGCAACGTACACGCTCGACGCCGACGGCGCAACCGTCGTCGCCTCCGCGACCAGCGGCGAGAAGACACACCCGGAGAAACGCGCCAAGCTCCCCGAGGCGGTCGCGTACGCCATCCCCTCGACCGTGATCGACGTCCTCATGTTCAAGCACCACTCGCTCGAGCCGGGCCAGAGCAAGAAACTCACCGGCTTCGGCTTCGGTTTCCCCTCGTGGGACCCGGTCACGTCATCAATCACTCTCTCGCGGCTCGACGACGGCACGTTCGAGCGCGCCGGCGCCCAGGTCCCGATGCGCCTCTACGAGTCCGCCATCGACGCCGCGGGCATGAAGATGACCGTCCGCTACTGGGTCGATGAGTCCGGTATGGTGATAAAGAGCGTCACCAAGATGCCCTTCGGCACGCTCGAGACCCAACTGGAATAGCCGAGCGGCACGAGAGATTTTTTATCTGCCGCGCGAACCGCCCCGCCACCACCGCGGTCTAACTCTTTGGCATGCCGGACCCCAGCCCACCCAGCCGCGGACTCGAGAGCGATGAGCAGCTCCTCGCTCGCTTTGTTCGCGGCGATACCCCGGCGCTCGGGCTCCTCGCCGATCGCTACGAACCCCTCCTCCTCGGCCTCGCCACCGGCATACTCGGCAACCCGGAGGCCGCGCGCGACGCCGTTCAGGACTCATGGCTCCGCGTGATCCGTCACGCCCGCGGCTTCGCGGGCCGAAGCTCCGCGAAGACCTGGCTCTACCGCATCGTCATCAATCGCTCGATCGACGCCAGATCCCGGCTCACAAGCGACGCACACGCCAACGGCACGCTCCACGCAAGCGAGATCGCTCCGGACACCATGAGCGAGTCGGCCGCGCCGGCTCTCCGCATCGCCCTCTCGTCTCTCCCCGAGAGCACCCGCCTGCTCTTGCTGCTCTGCTACCACCAGGGTCTCACGCACCAGCAGGCCGCGGACGTTCTCGACATACCCGTTGGAACCCTCAAGTCCCGCCTGCACACCGCGCTCCAGGCCCTCCGCGCATCCCTCGCTCGCGAGGAACACCAATGAACACCCAACCCGACACAGACCCGCTCACCGCCGACCTCGCCGCGCTCACGCGGCCGGCCGCAGGCACATCGGACCTCTGGCGCTCCGCGCTCGGCGCTCGCGCGGGCACTCGCCGTTCAACGGCCCGCCCACGCAGCGGGCTTCTTTCGACCCGGATCCCTGGGCCTCTCCTGGCCGGCTGCTCGCTGCTGCTCGTTCTGGTCATCGGCGTGGCCATGCTTCCCTCGCTCGGGAAGGCCCGAAGCTCGCGCCGACTCCCTCCGGTAATGTCTGCTGTCTCCGCGGCGGAGCAGTCGGTTGCCTATGAGTACGAGGGTCCGTCCGAGCCCATGTGGAAGCGAAGTTCTATCCGCGGCTTCGAAGGCGAATCGCTCCAACCCTCAAGCGGCGCCTCCGTCGGCCCCGCCGCAGATCCCATGCCCCAGGATCGCCACGTGATCCGGAAGGCCTCGCTCGAGCTCACCGCCGCCGACCCCCGCACGGCCTTCGCCAAGGCCGCACTCCTCGTCAGCGAAGCCTCGGGCGAGTATGTCGAAGCCTCGCAGATCACAGGCGACGGCCCCGCGCTCCGTGCCCAGCTCACTCTCCGGATCGCCGCCGGCCGTCTCGGCTCCGTTCTCAACGAGCTCCGCGCTCTCGGCACCGTCGTCGCCGAGAACTCCACCGGCGAGGACGTCACCGAGCAGGCCGTTGATATCGATGCACGCCTCCGAAACGAGCAGCGTGTCGAGCAGGAGCTTCTCGAACTCCTCACCTCGCGCACCGACGCACCCCTCAAGGAGATCCTCGATCTCCGCGAGCACCTCGCGCAGATCCGCGCCCGCATCGAGCAGCTCACGGCCCAGCGCGATCGTCTCGGCAGGCTCGTCTCCCTCGCCACCGTCCTCGTCATCGTCACCCCCGCCGATGCCGCGCCCCCGGAGGAACCGAGCCACTCCATCGGCAACTTCTTCCTTGAGCGCGTCGGCAATGCGTGGAGTGACGGCCTCCGCGCCCGCGCCGGCTCGGTCGCCTGGTTGATCGAAGTCGCCCTCAGCGGCCTGATCGTCTGGCTCGCGCTCCTGCTCGCGGCCCTCGCCATCGTCATGGGCTACAAGCGGCTCGCGCGCGCCGCCGCAGCCGAGCCCGCCCCGCAGATATAGCCCGCTCGCACCACGCAGTCCGCGCGCTCCCACCCTTTGCGAAGATCTCTCGCGCCGTTGACCGCCTCTTCCCTCGCGCCTAGATTCCACGCGCCCACCAAGCAACACCATGATCGCCCGCTCCAACGCATCGCGAAAAGCCGCCGGAAGGCCCAAACGGGTCGCGGCCGCGGCGTGCCTGGGGTGCTGGCGATTTACCGGCGGGGCCAGCCGCGCTGCCGCAGTTGCCCCCGCGAAACGGGTTCAGCGCCGCTCCGCTTCGTGCCCCGCCTGTTGGCGACATTGAAGCAAACCTGAACGCCCCAGCCGGAACGCCCAACCCTGATCGCCGCGAGGCCCCACGCCCGCCGGCGCTCCCCAACTAATCCGTTGTTCCCGCGAACCGCGAATCCGCAGGCCGTCACTGGCGGCCCACCGATTCCAAGTCGCGGTTCTCCCACGAGCTCTCGGTCTGCCGCGCGTCCGGCGACCAGCACCATCAGTCCCCGCCATGAGCACCTACACCCTCATCCTGCAGACCATCGCCTCATTCACCGGCGTCGCCACATCCACGAGCATGATCATCGCGTACCGGCAGCTCCGCCTCGCCACGCGCAACAGCCAGATGACCTTCGAGGACGCGCTCGCGCGCGAATACCGGCAGATGGCCAACAGAGTCCCCGTCAAAGCCCTCCTCGGCGAAGGCCTCGACGCGGCCGAGCTCTCCTTGCTCCTCCCCAACTTCTACTGGTACTTCGATCTCTCCAACGAGCAGGTCTTCCTTCGTCGCCACGGGCGCGTCTCCGACCTGACCTGGTCGAACTGGGCCGACGGAATCGCCAACAACATGGGCCGCCCGGCGTTCGCACAGGCGTGGGCCGAGATCCAGCGCCGCCCCACCATGGCCTTCGCCGATCTCCGCCGCTTCGTGGCCGACGGCTTTCGCGCCGACCCGATCCGTTGGACGAACCCCGCCCCTTCCGCCGCCGCGCCGGCGCAGCACCAGCCGCAATCGCCGCGCACCGAGCCTCGGCGCGCGCTCACGCGCGATGGCTCACAGGAAAATGCAGCCGCGGCATGACGAACATCATCGCCGAGGGCCGAGCACCCACTATCGCCCGCCCAACCAGGCCTCCATCGCCCGCGCCAATTCGTCCCGCACCCGCAGCATCGATGTGCTCGGCACCAACCCCAGCGGGTCATCGATCACCCACACCCGCCCCTCCCGCACCGCCGGCACATCCAGCTTTGCGATCACCCCCAACAACTCTACGTAACCCTCCACGCCGACCGATCCCGACCTCCCCGTCGCGCCCGGCGCCCTCGGAGCAAACACCACGATCGCCCCCGGCGCCAGCCGCAGCACATCCTCACCATCCAGCTCCACATACGGCCCGGCGCCAGCCCCGAACACCGACGCCCCCCCAACAATCTCCAGCAGCTCGTGATGGCACGACCCCGGCCCCAGCCCCGCTGGCGCCGTCCCTGGCACCAGCAGCAGCACACGCCGCCGAATCACACCCGCGGTGTCACCATCCACGCCGATCGCTCGCCCTAGGCGCCATGGATCATCACGCTCGATGAGCGCACCCCCTGCGCTCGCCCGCACCCTCACCTTCGCGGCGTCAGCCGTCGCGAACTTCGCCGCTAGATCCCGCGCCGCTTTCTGAATGTCCTCCAGACTCAGGATCGGGTGGTTCGTCAGCTCCCATGTGTTCTCCGACGCCATCTCCTCCAGCCGTCGCGGCACCTCCCCGCTCCACTGCAAGAGCACATGCGTCGGTCGCACCCGCAGCAGCGCCTCGTAATCGACTCCCCCCTGGTCGCCACAGCTCGGCAGCGATTGATCGCTCCACTGGTCCCACCCGTGCCGCCCGACGACTAACCCGCCGAGCCCCAGGTCGCGCATCGTCGCCGCGATCGCCGGCGACAACGCTACCACCCGCACCTCGTCGATATCCCGCGGCTGCGCACCCGCCGACGGAGCCGCGCTTTCCCTCACCGTCTCCGGCTCCTGGCGCTCGCAACCTGTCGCAACCATCGCGCTGAGCACGCCCACCACCATCAGCACCACCGTCAGCAGCCTTCGATCGACTCGCCTCATGCGGCGAGTGTAGTGGTTCGAGGCCCCGTGCCACCGGTTCGCCGCTGCTCCGAGCGGCAACCGGTGCAACGCGCAGCGGCACCCCCGCTCAGAGCCGCCCGCTTCATTCCCGCAGGCCGAAACCTGCAAGCCAGTAGCCGATGGTGGAGCGCAGCGACCTCACCGTAGGCCGCCCATTGAATAGCGCACTCCGAAGGAGTGCTCGTGCCGCTCACGACTCGACGAAGGTTCGACCCCGGTTCATCTCTCCGCGGCCTGAGTTCCCTGCTCAGGCAGCGGCAAAGGAGTTCACTCGCCCCCCATCCTCTTCTCAAGCTCACTCCTCAACTCAGTCATCTGCCACTCCTCATACAGCGCAAACGGCCACGACCGCTCTTGCACCACATCCAACTGCGCCCGCCGCGCCCGCGCCCCCTCCACCTCACCTTCATAGCGATTCATCTCACCCGTTCGCCCCTCTCGCACACTCGCCAGCCCGTCGTGCATCGCCCGGAACGCCCGCGCCGACCGCTCACCCCGTCCATGCAGCGCCTCAATCTCCCGCAATAACCGCCCCTTCTCCACCGCACCCGCCTCATCCCCCAGCATCTTTGGATCGTGCCGCGCGTGATGCCGCCTCCACACCGCCGCGGCCACATCCGCATCACTCGCAACCCGCCCCTCCCACTCAGGCAGCCCCAGCCACCCCGTCGCCGACACCGTCGCCACCGGCGCCAGCCTTCCCTCCTCCGCACCCAGCCAGTACTCGAACCACCGCTCCGTCACCCGGTCATACCCACGAGGTCCGCCTCCTCCAAGCCCATGCACAAATAGCTCGCACCCCGCGAGCCGCAGCACCCCGCTCATCATCAATCCCCGCGGCAGCAGCTCCCCCTCACCAGCGCTCCCCAGCATGTCCGCGTACACCCGCTCCCGTCGCGATCCCATCGCGCTCCCTACCCGCCACAGCGGTAGCTCCGCGGCACCGTCTTCCCGCGAAATCAGCATCTGTACACCCACCCCCTCCACCACCGTCCGCGCCACCGCCGCGTTGTACGCATCGGCACAAGCGCGCGCATCGCGCCGCATCCGCTCGATCAACCCCGCGAACAATCCCGTCCGCGCGATCGCGCTCGCCATGAACCAGCGGACCGTGTCACTCACGTCGCTCGTGCCAGTGGCCGCGCTTGGGCCGCCAGTGCCTATGGCCATCAGTTCGCGCGCCGCCCCCGCCATCTGCTCCGCCGCGTTCGCCGCGCCGGCCCGCCGCTCGATCGCACCCCTGATCCCCTGAAGTCCCGCCCGCACACTCGCCGTTGCCGGCGATGCGTTCACATCACCAAGCCGGATCGCCGACGCCCGCAGCGCCGGCACATCGCGACCCACAAATCCCTCGGCCTTCACCACCCCGCGCACCAGCCGTTCCACCCCGCGCTCACCGCGCGCCACGGCCGGATACGCCACGTTCCACGAAGCCACCTCATCCTGATCCACCACCACCCACGCCCCCGCCGCGTCCCACCGCCGCGACGCCGCCTCCACACCCATGTGCTTCGCCAATATCCCCGGGTGCCACACGCCCGGTTGATGCCCGCTCATCACGATTGGCCGATCGTTAGGCAAGCCCAGTTCACCCCTGAAGCGCAGCGCCCGATCACTCAAACGCACGCCACGGTCGCGCAGCGCCGCTTCCCACGCCCCCGCTAACGGCTCCACCACTAGGCGATCGATCCGTGCATCCCCGAAGCCCTCCGCTTCCCCCAGTTCCACTGGAGGAGAAGGGGGGGAGAGGGGGGGGCTCATGTCTCCGCGCATCCCGCCTGCACGCCCTCGCGCGACGCCGCAGGCAACCGGTCCGCGCACCGTTCCAGCTCGCAGTGCAGCACTCGCCGGTAATGCGCGAGCCGTACGTGCTCATCATTCAGCGGCCCGCCAAACGTCCGGTTCAGGTCGTTGTAGATCAGCCGCACCGGCACTTCCTTGATGCGCAGCCCCTCCGCCACCGCCTGCACCCAGAACTGCATCGGGAACGCATACCCGTCCACACTCAGCGCAAGCCGCTGCATCGCCGCCACGCGGTACGCCTTAAACCCGCAGAACGCATCCGTAAGCCGCAAACCCAGCCGCGCGTTGATTTCCTCCGTCATCAGCCGGTTGATCCGGCGCCGGTCCGGCGGCGGAGACCCCTCGCGCTCCAGCTCCTCACTGCTGCACAGATAGCGCGACCCGCTGACGACATCAAACCCCCCCGCCGCCGCGTTCCGCACAAAATTCGGGATCTCCCGCGGCTCGTGCTGCTCATCGCAGTCCATCGTGATCAGCCACTCAACCCCCAACGACCCCGCCCACTCAAACGCATCGCGCGTCGAGCGCCCATACCCCATGTTCCGCTCGTGCCGGCAGACCCGCACCCGACCTCTCCCGCAGTCGTTGATGCCCCCCCCGCCCTGCTGCCGCACGATCGCGTCCAGCAGCTCCGGCGTCCGGTCCGTCGAGCCGTCATCGATCACCAGCACCCGCTCCGTGTACTCCAGCACGTGGGCGATCACCCGCGGCACATACTTCTCTTCGTTGTACACCGGGATCGCGACGACCACGCTCATGACCGATCCTAGCCGCCCACCCCCTGCAGCCCCGCTCACCCCTCCGCTCCGACTGCTAGATCCCCGGCTCATCGGGCAGCATCTCGGGCTGCTTCCTCCGCACAAACGCGGCGAAGCCGAACGGGCCGCCCTCCGCGTCCTCTCCGGTCTGCCTCGTGACGTTCTCGATCGCCGACTGCTCGAGTTCCTTCACCAGTTGCGGCGTCAGCGAGTGGATCGCGCGCACCTCGCTCACCGGCATCGTGAACACCTCGCCTCCCGGCGTGCGGATCCGAAACACCGTGCACTCAACCGCCATGGCCGCCTCGCGCTGACCTCCCTGACCCGTGAGCCCGAACGCGAACAGCGGCGCCACCTCCGCAATCGGAATCCGCTCGCCCCCGCGCGTGATCACCGCCGTCCGGCCGTCAAACAGCTCCGCGTCGGCCCCGTTCTTCGGCCCGCCCTGTTCGCTGTCCCGCTGCATCTGCCCCAGCGACGTCAGCATCTCTCGCACCACGTTGTGCCAGAACAACTCCCGCGCGAATGAGACCTGCTCAAGGTCGATCGGCACGCTCTGCTGGGGGGCTCGCAATCGGCGTCGCCGGCGCTTCATCCCCCATTGTTCCCCCTCGCCGCGCCCGCACCACCGTGCTCCCGCACATCCGCCGGAATGCGGATCCAGACCGTTGTCCCTTCCTTCCATACCGATTCGAGCCCCACCTCACCACCCAGCGCCTTCACCGCGTGCTTCACGATCGAGAGCCCCAGCCCCGTGCCGCGCCGCGCACCCGTCCCTCGCTGACCAGCGCTCCCCGCGGCACCCGCGCGCGATGGATCAACCTGAAAGTACCGCTCGAACACCCGCTCGCGATACGCCAGCGGAATCCCCAGCCCCTTGTCCGCCACCTGCATCCGCACCCACCCGGGCGCCTCGCCCTTGCCGATCTCCACCGCCTCACCCCGGCCACGGCGCCCGCTCACCCGGATGCTTGTTCCCTCATACGCGAACTTCGCCGCGTTCTCCACCAGATTCCGCAGCGCCAGCAACAGCAGCCGCGAATCCGTCGCGACCCCGGCAAGCGACGGATCAAATGCAATCTCCAGCCGCAGGCTCCGGGCGCGGCACTCCTCATCAAACATCGCGTGCAGGCTCGCCGCGATCTCCTCCCACTGCACCGTCTCGATCACCAGCCCCACATCGGATGACTCCAGTCGCGACAGGTCCAGCAGATCCCGCACCATCTCCTCCAGCCGGCCCGCGTGCGAGGTGATGATCTCCAGCAACCGCCGCGTCATCTTCGGGTCGTGCGCCTCGCCCCCCCCTCCCCCACCGTCCTGGAGTGTCTCCGCCGCCGCGCGGATCGCCGACACCGGTGTGCGCAGTTCATGGCTCGCGTTGGCCACGAAGTCCGTCTTCACCTGCACCGCTCGGTCAAGCTCTGTGACGTCCCGCAGCACCAGCACCGCGCCGAACACGCCCTCTCCCCACGCCACCGGCACCGGCGCCGCAGATACCTGGAACACCCGTGGCCCCATCACCGTCGCGATCTTCACCCGCCCCCGCCGAGTCTCCCCGGATCGCGCGGCGGCGTGCATCGCAAGCAGCTCCGCCTGCGTGAACACCGATGAGATCGGCCGCCCCCGCAGCCCCCCGGGGCCGGAGTGAAACATGGCCTCCGCCGAGCGATTACAGAGGAGCACACGTTCCCGGTTATCGGTCGCCACCACCGGCTCATCGAGCGCATCGATCAGCGCCTCAAGGTTCCGGCTCTCCTTGGCGACCTCCTTGAGCTGCTCCTCGCTACGCTCTCTCGCCTGCGCCAAGAGCGTCTCCAAGGCGGCAAGGTCGCCATCGGCTGACGGCTGCGCCTCAGGCTCAACTCCCGCTGGATTCCCGTTTGTCAGGAATCTGGCCGACGCAATAACCCCTCGGAACCTCCCAGCTCGCCGGCGCGCACCCCACCCCACAACCGTGAGCGCGAGGGTTACGACGACCCCCAGCACCGCCAACCGCGCCCAAAGCGGACCAATCACCCCGGCCAACAAGACCGCGCCCAAAACCAGGACCATCGCGGCCCCGCCCGTCGCTCGTGCTCGTGCTCGCCTGCCGTCCCGAACTGGCATTCCTGCTCCGCCGCCCCTCTGCCCGCGCCATCACCAGAGACCAGTTGCCGGCCGCGCCATCATCTATATTAGCAGAACGGGCCGGGCCGACTCAGACCTGTTCACCGGCCTCGACCTCGCCAGCCTCGTCGGGGGCGAACTCCTCGGGCCGGTCGGTCATTCGGTACCCAACCCCACGGATGGTGCGGATCATCGGGCTGTGCTGACCGAGCTTCTTCCGGATCGCCGCGACATGCACATCGATCGTCCGCGTCGTCACCATCACACCCGGACCCATTGCCCGGCTCATCAGCTCATATCGGGAGAGCGCCTTGCCCTTGGCCCGCATCAGGGCCACCAGCAGGCGGAACTCCGTGAGTGTTGTCTTGATCTCCTCGCCATCAACCAGCACCCGGTGGGTGGCCAGGTCCGCCTCCACAGGTCCGCACAGCACCGCCTGTGACTCGTTCGTCACATTCGGCGACCGCCGGAGCAGGGCCTCGATGCGAGCAATCACGACCTTCATCGAGAACGGCTTGGTGACGTAGTCATCAGCACCCATCCCCAGCCCGGCCAGTTGATCAGCCTCCGCGGCCTTGGCCGTGAGCATGAGGATCGGGATGGCGGCTGTGCGGGGGTTCGTCCGGACCTCGCGGGCGACCTCAAGGCCTGACAACTGCGGAAGCATGATGTCGAGGACGACCAGGTCGGGAGCGGTTTCGAGGATTGTGCGGAGTCCGACCTCACCCGAATTGGCGGTACTTACGTCATAGCCTGACCGCTGGAGATTGTAGGCGAGCAGGTCGGCGAGATCGGCCTCATCCTCGACCACAACAATTCGTTTCAGAGTCGATATCTTCATATACGACAATGAGTTACGGTGCAAATATGATCGACGAACGAGTTGTTGCCCAGACCGCCGCGCCCCCCATCCCTGACTGTGAGAGGAGGAGGATACCACCCGGTCACGGGCCGATGGACCCCAATTGTTAAGCTTAACCCGACCTTCGCAACCGCTAGCCACCTGCCAGATAACTTGACGGACCGGGGGGCTTCTGGCCGAAAAATGACCCAGGTGAGTTTGCGTTCGCTAAGATGCCTGAGTATTATCCGCCCGTCCTGGGAACGCCGCCAGCGGCATCGGTCAAGCGGGAAAGGGCCCGAGTCTTTATGGACCCTGCGGAAATCAAGCCTCGTTCTCAATAGATCGGTACGTGCGGCAGTGGGTGAGGATTCGACAGAACATGGAACAGTGGCTCGGTCCACGGGGGACCGACCTGGAAGAGAAGTGACACTGTCCGGGAGCTTGGAAGCCTTGTAGGCGGCTCATTTGTTCGGACGGGATCGAAAAAGGGACGCGTGGAGACGGGCGTCCGATAAGCACCTGTGCATGCGTCTCTCAAAGAAGGAGTCTCAGAATGACCAAGAGTCTTGTGTTGCTCGCCGGTGCGGCTCTGAGCCTAAGCGGTGTCGCCATGGCCGCCGAGCCCACCACCATCAACAAGGACGAGGTTCGGGCGGTTGTCGCCGAGATGCTCGCCGACGCCGAGACCCGCTCGAGCCTGCTGCAGGGCGGCGCGACGGCCGGCCACGACGGCAAGTTCTTCATCGCATCGAGCGACGGCAACTTCCGCCTCAACGTCGGCGGCCAGATCCAGTTCCGCTACCTGCTGAACTTCTCTGACGACGACAACACCGTGACGAACGACGACTTCGACACGGGCTTCCAGACCCGGCGCACGAAGCTCGACTTCACGGGCCACGTCATCAACCCGGACTGGACCTACCGCGTCCTGAGCAGCTTCAACCGCGCCGACGGCGCGAGCAACCTCGAAGAGGCGTACGTCGAGTACAACGCCGGTGACGGCTTCCGCGCCCGCTGGGGCCAGTTCAAGCTCCCGCTGCTCCGCGAGGAGCTCGTGAGCTCGACCTCTCAGCTTGCCGCTGAGCGCTCGATCACGAACGAGGCCTTCACGCAGGACCGTTCGCAGGGTGTGCAGCTGAGCTGGGGCGGCGAGGAATGGAACTTCAAGTTCGCCTTCTCCGACGGCCTTGACTCCGAGAACACCGATGTGACCGCCGGTTCGGGCAGTGGCTTCGCCGTCACCGGCGAGGCGGACTACGCCTTCACCGGCCGCTTCGAGTACAAGTTCGATGGTTCCTGGGACAACTTCAAGGACTTCACCGCCCCCCAGGGCCAGGCCTTCGCCGCCCTGCTGGGCATCGCCGCCCACTGGCAGGAGTCCCAGAACACCAACGCCCCGACGGACGTTGACCGCGACACCTTCCAGTACACCGCCGACCTCTCCTTCGAGGGCGACGGCTGGAACGTGTTCGGTGCCTTCATCGGTCGCCACGACGAGTTCAGCACCCTCGGCGCCGCTGACGCCGAGACCGATGACTTCGGCGGTGTCGTCCAGGTCGGCTGGCGCTTCGCGGCCGACACCGAGCTCTTCGCCCGCTGGGACGCCATCTTCGCCGACGACGATCGCGGCCTCGAGAACGATTCCTACAACTTCATCACGGTCGGCTTCAACCAGTACTACGCCGGCCACGCCGCCAAGGCGACGATCGACGCGATCATCGCTCTCGAGGAGACCAACGACCTCGTCGGCTTCGGGTTCTTCCCGAACACCGGCACGGGTCTGCGTGGCGACTCCGACAGCGGCGAGGTCACCGTCCGCTTCCAGTTCCAGCTCCTGTTCTAAATCAGCTCGCACAGGCGGTCTGAGATTCGACCCTTCGACGGTCGGCCCCCATGGGCCGACCGTTTTTTGTTGGACGGAACATGAGGAATTCAGGGCGGCGGGGAGGTGGTTGTGGCTCGCGGCGCGCAAGAAACGGCCGGCCCGGGATCAATCCCGTGCCGGCCTGAAGTCATGCATGTTGTCAGCACGCGGGCTTGACCAACGGTCTCGGCGGCCCGCCCGCAGTCATTTCCTTTGTTCTGAGTCCGGCGGCGCCTTGTCCCGCTCCGTCCACGCCTTGATAAGACTCGCCTCGCGCTCCGGGTCGATCCCGGCCCGGAGCTTCGAGGGTTCTGGCATGTTGGGCTTGGGCGCGCCCTCCTTCTCCGCCTTCTCCATCATCTCCTTCGTCACCCGCTGGCGACGCTCCACTTCCTTGGGCCACCACGCGACCAGGTCGTTGCAGATGGTCTGGATCGGCCTGAACGTGAGCCCCGCGGCGACCGCCTTCTTCACGCTGCGCGTGTGGAACCCGGCGTGCTCACCCTCCCCCCCCACGCCGCCCGGCAGCCAGATCGGCAGCTCGCCCGCGGGCAGACCGTTAGCCGCCAGGAAGTCGGCGGGGATCCACACGAGCGTTGGCTTGGGGGGGGTGCTCGACGCGTTCACGCAGGCCGCGAGCGCCTCGCCCCACGCCAGCGTTGTGGCGGGGCCGGTGGCGTTGAACTCGCCAACGGTCTTATTCTCGATACACAGGATGATCCACGCGGCCAGGTCTCTTGCATCAATGACCTGCAGCGGATCCTCGGGGCGGCCCGGTGCGAGCATCTCGCCCCCGCGAGTGGCGCGGATCGGCCAGTAGGAGAAGCGGTCGCTCCCGTCACCGGGGCCCACGATGTATCCCGGCCGGATGTTGGCGACGCGACCCGGCATCGCCTTCTCCGCGGCCTGCTCGCAAAGAACCTTGAGGGGGCCATAGTTCTCAAACTGCGCGCCCATTTCCTCAACCGTCGGGTCGGCCATGGTGCCGAGCGTGTCGCTCTCGTCCTTCCCCGGCTTGCTGTTGTCCGAGTACACCGAGAGCGACGAGATGAAGATGTAGTGCTTCACGTTCGGGGCAAGCAGCTCGGCCGACGCCTTCACGATCCGCGGCACAAAGCCCGAGGTATCCACCACGGCGTCGAACTTCTTGCCCTCGAGCGCCTTGAGGCCCTCACCCTTGGTGGGATCGCGATCGCCCACGAGCTTCTCGACGCCGTCTACCGGCGTTTGCTTGCGGGTCTCGGTGATCCCACGATTGAAGAGCGTGACCGTGTGGCCCCGCGCCTTGGCCGCGTCCACGATGTGCGGCCCGATGAAGTTCGTGCCGCCGAGGATGAGGATGGAGAGGCCCTTGCGGCGGGGCGCGGACGCGGCGGATCGCTCAATGGCGCGGGCTGTTCCCGCGAGCGAGGCGAGGGCGCCGCCGGCAAGAGCGGCCTGGAGAAAGACGCGGCGCGTCGTGGACATCAAAGGCTCCTTCAATGAATGGTGCGTTCTTCGGCTCGCGAGGGCCAACGCCCCTTGAAGCAAGCAACCCGGCGCGAGCGGCAGAGGATTGCTGCCGGCGCGGGCCGTGCGGGGTGTACCGCGCGGCTGGCGCAAGGGTTGCAGGTGCAGCCGTGCCGAAGGGCGGCGGTACGCTGCCTGCCGCCGCGGCGGCCTGGGATCATCCATGACGCAGCCGCTTGACCAGAACGAGTCTCGACGAGCAAACGGGCCGGGTCGCCCCAGTGCAGGCCGCGAGCGGAGCGTGGATCGTGGGGAGGGCCGGCGGGCGTGGCCGGCGCGTACACTCGGGCTCGAGCAGCGCGAACTCAAGCCCGTGTTCGTGGCCGCGGCGTGCTTCTTCCTGCTGCTGTTCTCGTACTTCATCATCCGTCCGATCCGCGACGAGATGGGCGTGGCGGGTGGGATACGCAACCTCAAGTGGCTTTGGCTCGGGACGCTGTGCGTGATGCTGGCGGCGCACCCGGTGTACGCGTGGCTGGTGGGACGGGTGCCGCGCCGGAGGTTCGTGCCGCTGCTCTACCGCTTCTTCGGCGCGAACCTGGCGGTGTTCTTCGGGCTGTTGATGCTCGCGCCCCCGGCGTGGGAGATGTGGATCGGTCGCGCGTTCTACGTGTGGACGAGCGTGTTCAACCTATTCGCGGTCACCGTGTTCTGGTCGCTGATGAGCGATGGGTTCACGCGCGAGCAGGCCAAGCGCGTCTTCGGCGTGCTGGCGGTGGGGGGCACGCTGGGCGCGCTGGCGGGCTCGGCCTTCACGAAGTGGGTGGCGGGCACGTACGCGGGCCCCGGGACTATTCACGAGCTGCACGCGTGGCTCATGCTCGGCAGCGTGGTGCTGCTCGAAGCCTCGGCGTTCTGCATGGTGTGGCTGACGCGCCGGTTCGGGATGGCG
>JACMLW010000191.1 GCA_014379385.1 Phycisphaerales bacterium | reverse complement strand
GTGGCGTGCACGCGGCGGGCGCGGCGCTTCGCGCACTTCGCGATAAGTTCCAGGGACGAAACTAGCTCAATGCACGCTTGACAGCTTCGATGCAGATATCTGCATCGAAGCCGCGGCGCGCGAGCACGCCGTAGAGGCGGCGCTGGGCGACGGCGCGCTCGAGCTTTGCCAAGGAGCGTGCGCGCCGGGTGGCGAGTTGCGTGGCCTGCTCGAGCAGGTCCACCGACTCGGTCGCTCGCGCGGCTGATGCCGTGGCGTCCTTCGAGTTGAGCCCGCGTGCGCGGAGCTTGGCCTGGATGTAGCGTGGCCCGGCGGGCTTGCGGCGCGCGATTGTTTGCGCGAGGTCGTCGCCGAGCGCGGCGTCGTCGATGAGGCCGATGCGCTCCATCTCGGCCGCGATGCGCTCGCACCACGGACGCGAGAGGCCGCGCTTGGTCAGCCGAGTGAGCAACTGCGAGCGGGTGAGCCGGCGGGACGTGAGCGCACGTTTGGCGTAGAGCATCGACTTTGAGAAGAGAGCCGCTTGCGCGGCCTGCTCCGCGAGGCGGTCGTCCCACATGACGCCCGGGAGGACGCCGAGCTCATCGGCGAGCTCGCGCGGGAGTGTTGCGACGCGCATACGCCCGACTTTCACGGCGACGCGCTCATCGGAGCGGCCGCTCGGGAGGACGTCGGTGATGATGCCGCGGGTGTCGGCGGGATTCGGCTTGTCGATCGCGGAGAGATCGAGCTTTGCGGAGTCGGCACCGCCGAGACTCTTTCTTGTGTAGCCTCGCCCGCGGCTCCAGGAACGTCCATTGCGTTGGGTGTGCTGGTCGCTCACGTGAGTTCGTCCAGGTACGAGCCGATCTCGCTGGCGGCCTTGGCGTCGCCGGCCTTCTTCGAGGCGAAAAGACCGGCTCCCAGCGTTGCGATCGCGCCTGGCTTGTCGCCGATCGCTTCCTGCGAGCGAGCCTTGTGGAAATACGCGTAGGAATAGCCGGGATCTGCGGCGAGGCAACGGTTGTAGAAGGGGATGGCGCCCGCGTGGTCGCCCAGGGTGGCGTGCTCCTGCGCGACGCCGTATAGGGTGAAGGCGTCGTCCGGTTCGACGGCGAGGATCTTGAGGAGTTTTTCCAGGCGGGACATGGCGAGAGAGTTTATGCGAAGGTCAGAGAGGCGGGGATCGCGCGGATTCAACCTGGCGGCGGGCCCGGAAGACAAGAGGAGGGAAGGGGGAGAGGGGCGCAAGGGAAAGAACAAGGAAACAGGAGTTGGAGAGCAAGGGGCGCCGATTCTGATGGCGTGCGTTGCGCACAGGCGGGACGCCTGTGCCACCCGGAAAACGAGCCGCGCGAAAGCCCGGGCACGTCTGCGGCTACGCTTGTTCGGCCCGCCGGGATGCGGCGGATGGAGGAGAGTGCATGGCTCAGGAGATGAAGACGGCTGCGGTAATTGGCGCGGGGCAGATGGGCGGCGGGATCGCGCAGGTCGCGGCGGTGTCGGGGCTCAATACGATTGTGTATGACGCGTTTGCCGGATCCCTCGCCAAGTGCCGTGAGGGGCACGGCAAGCGGCTGGCGCGCGAGGTTGAGAAGCAGCGGATGAGTGGTGCCGACGTGACGGCGGCGCTCGGGCGGATTCAGTACGTTGAATCGCTCGAGGCGCTCAAGGGCGCGGACATCGTGATCGAGGCGGTCGTGGAGGATGCGGGGGTCAAGCGGGATCTGTTCGCCAAGCTGGCGGGGCTGTTTCCTGCGGCCGGCGGGACGATTCTCGCGAGCAACACGAGCTCGATCAGCATCACGCAGATCGCGGGCGCGGTGGGGAAGGGCGGCGGGCCGGAGCGCGTGATCGGGATGCACTTCTTCAACCCGGTGCCGGTGATGAAGCTCGTCGAGGTGATCAACGGGCTGGCGACGAGCCGCGAGACGACAGATCGCGTGATCGCGCTCTCGCAGGCGATGGGCAAGGCGCCGATCCCGGCGAACGACCGGCCGGGGTTTGTCTCCAACCGTGTGCTGATGCCGATGATCAACGAGGCGTTCTATGCGTGGATGGAGGGCGTTGCGGAGCCGACGCACATCGACGAGATCATGAAGCTGGGGTGCAACTTCCCGATGGGGCCGCTGCGGCTCGCCGACTTCATCGGGCTCGATACGTGCGTCCACATCATGGATGTTCTGGCCGACGGGCTGAACAACGACCGGTACCGCGCCTGCCCGCTTCTGAAGCAGCTTGTCGTCGCGGGGCGGCTGGGCGACAAGGCCGGTCGCGGCGTGTATGAGTATCCGACGAAGTAGATTGCGGTTGCTCGTGCGGGCGCTGCTGTTTGACCATTCCACTGAGCATCCAGACGGTGCTGATTGTGCGGACCGCATGAACCTCTCACGATTCTTCGAGCACTGGGGCATTGTTGAGAACCCGTTCCGGGGCGAGGAAGCGCGTCAGGATCCGGTGTTCATGCGGCTGGGGCAGACGGGCGGCGGAATGGGCGCGGGGACGGTCGCGCGCGTGAGCGATGGGGACAATGAGGGAGGCGCGGCGATGGGAGGGACGGCGATCGGTGGGGGCGTGGCGGGTGCGGGGGCGGATGTGTCGGGCGTGCTGCCGCGAACGACGCACAGCGATTTCGAGAAGATCGCGGGCGACTTCGACCGGCCGTCCACCGCGATCGTGTTCGGCGAGAAGGGGAGCGGGAAAACGGCGATCCGCATGCAACTGGGGCAGCGGATCGCGGCGTACAACGCGCAGCATCCGGATGCGAAGTGTTTGCTGATCGAGTACGACGAGCTGAACCCGGTGCTCGACCGGTTCTACGAGCGGATGTCGGGCGATCGCAAGTCGACTCTGCCGGATGTGTTGAAGAAGTTCCGGCTGGTGGACCACATCGACGCGATACTGGGCGTGGTGGTGCCGCGGATTGTGGACGGCTTGGTGCGAGAGGGCGCTGGGGGTGCTTCGGCCGGCGACGGGAGGCAGGGAGCGGGTGGCGCTGCGGCGGTGAAGTCCGAGAGCGCCGGCCTCGAGATCGGGGTAGAGGCACGCAAGGCAATGCGGCGGCTGGACGTCGGCCTGCGGCGCGATCTGCTGCTGCTGCAGGTGGTGTACGACGAGGCGGATCGTGCGGAGGAGCGGTCGAGACGGCTGCGGCGACGGCTGCGGCTGCCGCTCTCAAAGTGGGTGATCGCATGGGATCTGTTGGCGTTTGTAGGATGGGCGCCCGCGGTGGCGATGTTGGTGTGGGGACAGACGGAGATTCTGGAGTGGAAGTTGACGGTGGGCGGGTATCTGCTGCTCGGGCTGCTGGGGCTGTGGCTGCTGGTGTTGCTGAAGCGGTTCGCGTGGGACCGGTTGGACTGGCTGCGGCTCGGCCACAAGCTGCGGCGGCAGCTGCGTGTCTCGGCGCGGGGCGACCGGTCGTACGCGGGCTCGCTCAAGCAGTTTGACGCGGTGCTGCGTGATCACACGGCACTGCCGGTCACGGATTCCGACGAGCAGCGGTACGCGATGATCGAGCGGCTGCGGCGGGTGCTGCGACCGCTGGGGTACGCGAGCCTGATCGTGGTGATCGACCGGGTGGACGAGCCCACGCTCATCAGCGGCGACCCCGACCGCATGCGGGCGTTCATCTGGCCGATGCTGAACAACAAGTTCCTGCAGCAGCCCGGACTGGGCATCAAGATGCTACTTCCGATCGAGCTGCGGCACGCGTTGTTCCGCGAGTCAGCGGCGTTCTTCCAGGAAGCTCGCCTCGACAAGCAGAACCTGATCGAGAAGTTGAGCTGGACGGGCGCGATGCTGTACGACCTGTGCAACGCGCGCCTGCAGGCGTGCGCGAACCTCGCGATGCACCCGACGGAGCCCGGCAAGCCGGTGACGCTGCTCGAGCTGTTCGCGGAGGATGTGACGCGGCAGGACCTGGTCGAGGCGCTCGACCAGATGCACCAGCCGCGCGATGCGTTCAAGCTGCTGTACCAGTGTCTGACGGAGCACTGCTCGAACGTGACGGAGGACCAGGCGCAGTGGCGGATCCCGCGGCTGATCCTGGAGACGGTGAAGAAGGGGCAGGCGGAGCGCGTGCGGCAGCTGTACCGAGGGGTGCGGCCGGCGTGAGCGCGGGTGGGACGCGACGGGAATCAGCCGTCATAAACGGACCGACGGGGCGCGGTTTCTCAAGCGGCCCGCGCTTTCGCACGCGCCCGCAAGGTCCGGGAAGCCGATGACTCGGTTCTTCGGACTCGTGGAGCAAAGAGATGATTTCTACCCGACTGGGCGCGATCAGCGCCGCCCTGGTGCTGATCGCCGCCGACTGCGCGGCGGCTCAGACCCGGCTGAATGAACAGGCGTTTGGACTGACCATATCGAAGGACGCCACATGGGTGGAGGGGCTTGTAACGAGGCTTCCTGTGGTCGACCCGCTGGCGACGACCGCCGAGGTGTTCCCGCACAACGAGCAGGGACGGAAGGTGTCGGCGCGAGCGAGTGTGGCGACACGGATGGATATGGATCGGGCGTGGCCGACCGGGGCGCCGGATCTTGGCACGGGCAACCCTGTCGGGGGCGTAGGGGTTGTGCCGGCGCCGGGCTCTGCTGTGCTGCTGGTGTGCGGGCTTGTATCGCTGCGCCGCCGGCGCGACGGGGCGGGGCCGCGTTACTCGCCGATTACCTGAAGCCGTGCGTACTCGAGCACAAGCGTCTTGACGCCGACATCGCGGAACTTGATGGTCGCGCGCGCGTTGGCCCCGCTCTGCACGGCCTCGACGCGCCCGATGCCGAACTGCGGGTGCCTGACCGACACGCCGATCGACAGGCCGTGCGATGACGCTGCGCCCTGTGCTCGACGGGCGGGCGCGCCGTGCCCGAGTCCGGCGCCGCCACCCCCGGTTCCGTAGTGGCCCGCCCCACCGCCCCACGACTGCGCCGTGACATCATCGTGGAACGAATCGCTCTGGTTCGAGGCCAGCACGTGCTCGCGAGGCAACTCATCGAGGAACCGGCTGGGGATGGTGCGCTCGCTGATGCCGCGCACCGTGCGGTACTTGGCGCTGGTCATAACGAGGCGCTCCATGGCGCGCGTGATGCCGACGAAGCACAGCCGGCGCTCTTCTTCCAGCTCGGCCTCGCTCTCGTTGGCGCGCGAGTGGGGGAGGCAGCCTTCCTCAAGGCCGATCATGGCGACGGCGCGGAACTCAAGGCCCTTGGCCGCGTGGAGCGTCATGAGTGTGACGGCGCCCTGGGCCGGGTCGATCGTGTCGGCGTCGGCGACGAGCGTGACTTGCTCGAGGTATGTCCGCAGTATGGCGAGCAGCGGGGGCATCTCGGGCTCAAGGAACGCGGCCGCGGCCGCGAAGGGATCGGCCCGGTCGCCCGGTTCGGTTCGTGACGAGCCCGGCCCGCCGAGAGCGGGATCGGTGCTCGGGTCGTAGGTCTGCTCGAACTCGGCGGCGGACGAGACCAACTCGGCGAGGTTCTCGAGGCGGTCCTCATCGGTCTCGGTCTTTCCGGCCTTGTACGACGCTTCCAGGCCGCTCTCGCGAACGACGCGCTCGACGAGGTCCTTCAGCGACGTGGGGACATCCTGCCCCATGAAGCTGCCGGCGCCGGTCCACGAGTCGAGCATCTGCACGAACTTGGTGATGGCGCCGCGCGAGCGAGAGCTGATGTCGGCGATTTCGTCCACGCTGCGCAGCGCCTCGATGACGGGGACGTCGTTCGCCGCGGCGAAGGCCTCGGCGTGCGCGAAGGACGCGTCGCCGATGCCGCGCGTGGGGGTATTGATGATGCGGGCGAGCGAAACGCCATCGGCGGGGTTGGCCACGACGCGCAGATAGCCCAGGGCGTTCTTGATCTCCTCGCGCTGGTAGAAGGCCGTGCCGCGAGCGATGACATAGGGGATCCCCTCGTTGCGGAGGCGGTCCTCGATCACGCGGCTGAGCGCGTTGGTTCGGTAGAAGACGGCACAGTCCTTCCACTGAAGCGGCGCGGGCGGGCCGGCGGCCGCGGGTTCTCCATTTGCGGGGATCACGTTCTCTTCGCGCAGCGATTTGAACCAATCGACGACGAGCGCGGCCTCGTGGTGCTCCTCTCCGCAAAGAACGACCTCGACCCTGTGGCCCGCGGGGCGGGCCGTGTACAGGTCCTTGTGCTTGCGGCGCTTGTTGTTGCGGATAAGCGTGTCGGCCGCGGCGAGGATGGACTTGGTGGAACGGAAGTTCTCGCCCAGCGCGATGACGCGGGCGCCGGGATACTGGGACTCGAAGTCGAGGATGTTGCTGATGTCGGCCCCGCGCCAGGCGTAGATCGATTGGTCAGGATCGCCCACAACGCAGACGTTGGGCTGCTTGCCCGGCGCGGGTGAGCCCGTGAGCAGGGAGGCGATGACGAACTGCGCCTTGTTGGTGTCCTGGTACTCGTCGATCAAAAGGTACTGCCAGCGGCGCCGGCACTCTTCACGCACGGCCGGCTTATCCGTCAACATCCGGGCGGTCAGGACCAGTAGGTCGTCGAAGTCAACCGCGTTGGCTTGCCGGAGACCGGCCTGGTAGGCCTTGTAGATCTTGGCGATCGTCCGCGAGGAGAAATCGAAAGCCTCGGCCTCGAACGTGGCGGCGTCCTTGAGATCGTTCTTGGCGGTGCTGATCCGGGAGAGCACGCTGCGCGGCGGGAAGTTGGTGGTGCTCAGGTCAAGGGCCGCGATGACCTTCTTCATCAGCGAGAGCTGGTCGGCGCTGTCGTAGATGGCGTAGTCGCCCTTGAGGCCGGGGACCACCCCTTCCTCCGGGGCGTAGCGGCGCAGCAGGCGGGCGCACAGCGAGTGAAACGTGGTGACGGTAAGGCCGCGAACGGCGCGGTTCTCGGGGTCGCCGCCGCTGAGGAGCGTGAGGACACGCTCGCGCATCTCGCCTGCGGCCTTGTTGGTGAAGGTGAGGGCGAGAATCTGCCACGGCGGGACGCCGCAGGAAACGAGGTACGCGATGCGGCGGGTGATGACACGGGTCTTGCCGGAGCCGGGGCCGGCGAGAACCTGCAGCGGCCCTTCCGTGTGGAGCACCGCCTCCCGCTGGGGTGCGGTGAGCCCGAAGACGATCTCCTCCACTGCCGGGGGGCGAGCGCGACCCGGGGGATGGCCCGTTGACATCGGGTGCTTCGCGGAGGCGGATGGTCCGTCGATGGTCATCGGCCAAGCGTAGCGGGCGCGTGGCAAAGGCCGGCCCACAAAGGCGGGCGGTTCCCGGCGATCTACGTCGGCGGGGGCTCGGTGCCATCCGCGCCCGTCCCGGCGCGATCTGGCACAGGCTCGCGCCCAGGGATGTACGGGTTCGCTTCGCGGGTGATGAGCGCGACCTCGCTGGGCAGGTTGGCCGCGATCTGCTTCACGACGTCGCCCTCGACGGCACGGCTGAACCAGCGTCGCCTCGATTTACCCAGCACGAGCGTGTCGCAGCCGAAAGTGACGGTGTAGTCCAGAATCTCCTCTGCGATCTCTGAACTGGTCACGTAGATCGGGACGAAAGGCACCCGGAGCTGGCTCGCGAGCACGGCCACGCTGCCGAGGGATTCCTGGGCCTCGCGATCGTCCTCGATCTTGGGCACTTGGCGGCTGCCGATGTCGATGACGCGCAGGGTGCGGACGTAGATCGCAAAGAGAATAGCGCCGCGCTTGCGGGCGAGGTCGGTTGCGAACTCGGCCTGGCTGCGCCCGCGGGCCGCGAGCATGATGCGGGGCTTGTTGGGATCGAGGTTGACGGGGTCGCGCCGGACCTCGGCGAGCCACCCGGTGACGGGCTCGGGGATGCCGAGCTCCTGGGCGCGCCTCTGACGGAGCATGAACCAGCGGGCGACGAGGACGGCGGCGATCAGGGAGACGGCGAAGAGCGTGGCGTGCCACTTGCCGACGATGATGGTGAGCTCGATCGCGAGCATGAAGATGGCGATGGCGTACAGGGCGGCGCGTTCCCATCGCTTGATGGGGAGGGCGCGGTTGATCGCGCAGCTGCCGACGCTGATGGTGATCGCGCCGCAGACGCCGACGGCATAGAGGTCGGCGAGGGCCCCGATATCGTGGTTGACCAGCAGCACGCCGATCGGCAGCACCACCGCGAGCAGCAGGCCGAACTTGGGCACACCGGAGTAGTTGAGGCGGGTCAGGGGACGGGGGAGCTCGCGGTCCTGGGCCATGGAGTAGAGCACGGCGACCGTGGCCATGATGGCGGTATTGCCCGCGGAGAGGAGCAGGAGGCCGTAGATGACGGCGGCGCCGATCCCGAGGTAATAGCCCGTGCTCTCGCCGAACCACTTCTGGCCCGATTCCACGGCGAGCACTTTCATGGCTGTGTCGCGGTACTCAAGGGTCTCGGGGGGGATCGGGGCGCCCGGGACCAGCGTCATCGCCTCGGGCGTGTGAACGTCCACGAGGCTCGGAAGGCCCGTGAGGGCGATGCCGAAGATCAGGTTGAGCAGCACGACCTCGGCCAGGACCGGCCAGATCGTTCGTTTGGCGGTTCGGGCGACGGGCGGCTTCATCAGGCCCGTCATGTTCGCCACGGCCTCGACGCCGGAGAGCGCCAGCACGATGCGCACGAACGATTCCCACTGGCCCCAGGGGGAGACCCCCCTGGTGGATTCGAGCGAGAACGACGAGAGCCCGGCCTTCACGAACGGGATGCACAGCACGGCGATGATCGCCGAGGTGAGGAGCGCCCCGATCGCGATAATGAGCGCCAGTCGGCCCGCGCTCTTGGCGCCCAGCCAGTTCACCAACCCGAGCCCGATGATGGACGTGATGGCGATTGCCAGCACCATCTCGTGCGGCACGCCGAAGTAGTGCATGCCGTCCACGATCGAGAGCGCCGTCGTGACCGTGTAGTCGCACAGCAGGAGCGTCGCGCCGACGACCGCCAGCAGCGGGTGGATCTGCCTCGCCGCGGCGTATACGCCCCCGCCCTCGGGGAAGCACCGGCAGATGACGGTGTACGCCCAGGCGACGGTGATCATCAGGACCGACATCGCGGTCAGGTAGAGCGGAGAGGCGTGGCCCGTGTAGAAAAAAGCCAAACCGAGCACGTACAAACGGCTCGTGCCCCAGTCGCCGAAGAGCAGCGGACCGGCGTGGTACCAGCCGAGCACCCGCGGCCGCTTCTGCGAAACGAACATTTCGGTGGAGCCTCACTCCAACCCCCGGCCCTCGCTCGGGCCCTGGGATCGCTGCGCGTGGGCGGATGGTAGCGGGTTGACCACTGCACCGTGTGCGTGGATTCGTCCGGTCTAGTCGGAGCCGCCCGGAGGGTGATAGGTGAAGTACGGGTCGTCCGCGCTCGAAACGAACCTGCTTGATCTGCTCTGGCCGCGAGTGGACGCTGCCGCTGTGACACGCTCGATGACGCCGTCGATCATCTCGCCGATCCCATCGAACACATCATGAACCGGGGCATCGCCGTACATGTAGGCCGGCGCCGTGACGACGCGGTTTCGAACGTCAATGTGGGACTGGTTCACTGCGCGATCGGCGTGGGTGGACCCCATGCCAACGATGGCCTTGGCAACGCCCTCGTCGTTGCCGACGGTCACGCTGACGCCGGGGCCGCCGGCCTTCGTCCCCAGCACGCGGGCGGCGAGCACGGGGGCGATGCAGCAGAGTCCGACGGGCTTGCCGGCGGCGTGAAACTCCTTGATGGCGCGGGCCGTGTCGGCGTCAACCTCGCACGCGGCGCCGGCCGTCGCAAAGTTCGAGAGGTTCTTAGCGGCCCCGAACCCGCCGGGAAAGACCACCGCATCAAAGCCCGCGGCGCGGAGCTCGCGGAGAGGTCTGATCTTGCCGCGTGCGATACGGGCGGATTCAACGAGCACATTGCGCGACTCGCTGCCGGCGGGTTTACCCGTCGCGTGATTCACAACCGCGGCCTGGGGCTTGTCGGGGGCGAAGCAGGATACCTCGGCCCCGTGGCGGCTGAGGTGAATGAGGCAGCTCACCGACTCGTGAATCTCGCTGCCATCCATGAAGCCGCAGCCTGAAAGAACGAGCGCGATGCGTGGCATGTGACCTTCTCGGCGGGGTTCGCTCTGGCGAACAGAACCGCGCATGGGTGTTGTGAGCAGGTAACGGCACGGGTCGATATCACGCCAACCGATCAGGAGCCCATCCGCAGGTTGCCGAAGCCCATTGGGTCAGGCCCCTCCGGCATCCCCCCCGGACCCATCGGCCCGCCGCGACCAGCCACCGCGCCCTGCTTCGCGGCCATCGCCGCGACTGCGCGCGAAACCTCGACAAACCGCTGACGCAGCTCGTGCAGCGCCTGGTCCATGTCGTTGGCCTCTTGCGGCGCCAGATTGCCCTTGGTTTTTTCTTTGAGCACCATCAGCAGGTCGATGTGAAACGCCGCGTGCTCCAGCGACACGACCGCTCGCCCCGTCTGCGGGTCCGGGAATCCGCCGAGGTACAGCAGCGCCTGCGTGACCATCGTCCCCAGTAGCGTCCCGAAGTCCGCGGGCGGTTGATCCCCCTCCTGCATCTCCGCACCGCCCGCCGCGGTTCCCGCTTCCGTCGCGGGTCGAGCACCGGCTCCGGCGGGCCCCCCCGCCCCTCCAGCTCCCCCCGTC
>JACMLW010000190.1 GCA_014379385.1 Phycisphaerales bacterium | reverse complement strand
GGGGTGTTAGCCTGATGCCATATGGCCAAGCGAGTAAAGAGGGGGACAGCCTCAGTCCTCAGGGTCCGCAAGCGGGGATCGTCTCGGGTTCCGCCGGACTCGGGCGCGGCGGCGACGCCGGACGCTGACGTCCGCTGGGGGCCGAACAATCCACACCCGCTCAGCACGATGAAGACCGAGCTGGTGTGGGAGGGGAAGTACGACGAGTGGGGGAACCGGCGGGAGGTGGACATCGCGGGGTGGGCGATGCCGATGCAGCGGATCGAGACCATCGACCAGCCGCGGAGCGAGGCGGCGGCGGCGGGGACGCTGGCACTGTTCGAGAAGAAGACCACGCGGGTGGACGACTTCCGCAATCGCTGATCTGGGGTGACAATAAGCTGGTCATGGCCTCGCTCCTTGCGGAGTTCAAGGGGAAGATCGACCTGATCTACATCGACCCCCCGTTCGACGTGGGGGCGGATTTTTCTATGCCGGTCCCGATTGGGGAGGAGGACGACGATTTTATTCACAAGGATCCGTCTGCGCTTGAAATGGTGGCCTATCGCGACACTTGGGGGAGAGGTGCAGCCTCGTACCTCTCGATGCTATCGGAACGCTTGGTGTTATGTCACTCGTTGCTTGCCGACTCCGGCAGTATATGTGTGCATTGTGATTGGCGATTGAACAGCCCGATTCGTCTGACCATGGAACAGGTCTTTGGAGTTGACTCATTCATAAATGAGATTGTTTGGCGTTATGGTAAGATGAGCAATGCCACACAGCGATTTCCTCGTAACCACGACACTATATTGGCATTCGGCAAGACGAGCGGGTACAGCTTCTTCCCCGTCAAGAGCGCTCCTAGCGAGTACCGGGCAAGGTACGAGCGGTTCCTCGAGGGGAACAAGGTGCTCTACGGTTCGGTCCGACGCAGCAGTGACCGCCTGATCTTGGGTCGCGTCAAGAAAGTAGAAAATGAGCTCGGACGCAAGGTCACCGATACTGACGTTCTGTTTGACTTTGACAAAGAATTCAAGACGCAGGACGATGTGTTCTACGATATTTCGATCGTTAAGGGCAACGCTAGCGAGCAACTGGATTACCCAACTCAGAAGCCTGAGGCCCTGATTGAGCGAATCGTCGAGGCATTTTGTCGGAAGGGCGGCAGCGTCGCCGACTTCTTCTGCGGCTCGGGCACGACCGGGGCCGTCGCGGAGAAGCTCGGACGCCGTTGGATCATGGCCGACCTAGGCCGCTTTGCCATCCACACCACGCGGAAGCGGCTTATCGACGTGCAGCGCACGCTGAGCGCCGGGGGCAAACCGTACCGCTCCTTCGATGTCCACAACCTGGGCCGCTACGAGCGGCAGTGGTGGCAGCAGGAAGCGCTCAAAGGGGCTGACACCGAGCACCGGCGGGTGGTGCTGGAGTTCTTCAAGGCCGAGATCCTGGACCCGGCCAAGTCGTCCAGCCCCCTGATCCACGGGCGCAAGGGGCGGGCCTTGTGCCACGTCGATGGGATCGACGGCATCTTCACCGCCGCCGAGGCGCGCGGTGGCGCAGGCCGCGGCGGGGATGGGGGCGACCGAGGTCTACTGCCTGGCGTGGGACTTTGAGATGGACATCCGCCAGCGGATGGCGGCGATCGAGGCCGAGACGGGCGTCAAGATGTATCCGCTGCCGATCCCCAAGGAGATCATGGAGCGCAACCGCAAGAACCCGCCGCCGTGGCTGGAGGTGGCGGTGCTGGAGGCGGAGGTGGTGTACAGGAAGACGAAGGAAGGAACGACGGTCGATATCAAACTCACCAATTTCCTGCCGTCCTTGGCGCAGATCGACAACAAGGAACTTGAGACGATCCGGGAGCGCGCGATCAAGAGCGGGTTCGACTTCATCGACTTCTGGGCGATTGATTTCGACTGGCATCCGGACAAGCCCTTCAACCACCACTGGCAGGACTACCGGACACGCAAGGACCGGAGTCTGTCCACGGTGAGCAGTGCTGGGCACGAGTACGCGAAGGTGGGCAAGTACGTCGCGTGCGTGAAGGTGATGGATGTGTTCGGCCGCGATACGAGCATCACGGTTCAGGTGAAGGTGTAGGGGAGTGCGATGCGAGCGAACACCGATGGACACGCGTGCGGCTCGAGGCCTTGCGTCCCGACGAGACGCCGGGATGTAGCCACGGGTGGAGCGCAGCCCGGCGACAGCCGGGCGGAGCGGAACCCGTGGAAGAGTGCGCGTGTATTTTCTTCCGCCCCGGCGGGGCGGAGGAGTCTCCCGGTGTCATGGGCTTCCTCCGCCCCTGCCGGGGCGGGGAGAGAAAACGAACCCGGCTTCCACGGGTTCCGCGACGCTCAAGGCCGCGTCGCTCCACCCGTGGCTACAAGCCGTCGCCCCGCTGGGGCGAAGAGACGCCCCGCTGGGGCGAAGAGACGCCCCGCTGGGGCGAAGAGACGCCCCGCTGGGGCGAAGAGGACACGGAATCGAACAGAACTGAACCGCTATGGCCAAGGCACCCATCATCGATACGATGCTCGACGTTCCGCTCAACCTTGACTCGGTCTCACCGCTGTACGCGCCGTGGGAGGAGCCTGTGGCCCACCGCGCGCGGGCGGACCAGCCGGGCAAGCCGGCGCTAGTCGTGGCCCGCCGCCGACCGAGCAAACTGCCGGTGGTCAACACGCTGCGGGGGTTGGTGCGGGAGTGGCGGGAGAACGAGTACCCCGGCGCGAGCAAGACGACGCGGACACTCTTGCACTACTGGTTTGAGCGTTCCCATCGCATCCCCGGCCCTGGTGGCGACGTGGAGTTTCGGTACTACTTCTGCCAGCGTGAGGCGGTCGAGACGCTGATCTATCTCAAAGAGGTGCGCAAGACCGACCGAGTGAGCCAGTTGCTCGCCGAGTACGGCGGGCCGTTGCTGGCGACGGCCGCGCTGGGTGTGCCGGACGAAGAAGATGCGTGGGCGCGGGCGGCGTTCAAGATGGCGACCGGCAGCGGCAAGACCAAGGCGATGGCGCTGGCGATCGCGTGGTCGTACTTCCACGCGCTCTTCGAGAGCGAGTCGCCGATGGCGAAGCACTTTGTGCTTATCGCGCCGGGGCTGACGGTGTACGAGCGGCTGAAAGACGACTTCGCGGGGGGAAAGGTGTTTGACCCGCCGGCGGCGCGTGGGGGGGGCGACCCGGTGATCCCGCCGGAGTGGCGCGGGGATTGGAACATCAGCGTCGTGGAACAAGACGCGGCGGGCGGCGCGGCCACGGGCGGGGTGATCTACCTCACGAACATCCACCGGCTCTACGACCCGTCCAAGCGCAAAGGCAAAAAGGATGCGGAGTATCACACCTTCATGGGTCCAAGCGTGAGCAAGGCGAGCGCGCTGGACGTGGGCGAGGCGCTGTGCGAACGGATCGCGGCCCACAGGTCGATCATGGTCCTCAACGATGAGGCCCACCACGTCTGGGACCCGGATTCGGCGTGGAACGAGGCCATCGATGCGCTCAATGAAGGGTGCAAACGCAAGGGCGGCGCGGGCATCGTGCATCAACTGGACTTCTCGGCGACGCCCAAGGACGACCAGGGCAACCTGTTCAAGCACTGCGTCTGCGACACGCCGCTTGGGGAGGCGGTGGACGGCGGGATCGTCAAGTTCCCGATCATCGGGAAGGCGAGCAAACTGGCCGAGGGCATCTCCGACAACGCCGGGTGGAAGTACGACACGCATCTGCGGCTGGGGTACAACCGCTGGAAGGCCGCCACCGAGGAGTGGAGCAAGGTCCGCAAGAAAGCCCTGCTCTTTGTGATGTGCGCCAGCACGCAGGAGGCCGATGAGATCACCAAGCGGATGAACGACGACCCCGAGGTCTTCCCGCTGCTCAAGGGCCGCACGATCAACCTGCACACGAACCTCAAGGGCAAGCTCGTGATGAAGGGGTCGGGGGACGAGCGGCAGCCGGTCTTTGTCGAGAAGGAAGGGGACATCACGGATGAGGACCTGAAGGCCCTGCGCAAACTCAGCCGCGAACTGGACTCGGGGGACTCGCCGTGCCTGTGCATCGTGTCGGTGCTCATGCTGCGCGAGGGTTGGGACGTGAAGAACGTCACGACGATTGTGCCGCTGCGCAAGTACAGCTCTGAGTCGAAGATTCTGGCCGAGCAGACGCTGGGGCGCGGCCTGCGGCGCATGACGGGGCCGGGGACGCCGGGGGGAGTGATCGAGACGGTGACGGTCATCGACCACCCGGCCTTCGCCGAGTTGTACCGGGAAGAACTGGAACAAGAGGGCGTGATCCCCGAGATCGCCGACGCGGACAAGCCGCAGAAGACGACGGTGGACATCTTCGTGGACCCGAAGAAGGACGCCGCGACACTGGACATCGTGCTGCCGCAGTTGTCCGCCGGGGTGAAGCGCAAGCCGATGCTGGATGCGCCGACGATGGCGGATGTGAAGGCGGGCTTCGCCAAGCTTCAGAAGTTGCCGCTGGATGCCAAGACCGACCGCGTAATCGACTTTGAGGGGCGGTCGTTGACGACGGGCGAGCTGCTGACGCGGCTGCGGATCGACCTGCCGCAGGTGGCGACGGCGGCGCTGGCGGTGACGTACTACGTCTCGCTCATCGAGAGCGAGTGCAAGGTGCAGGGGCTATTTCCGAAGATCGGCGGGCTGATCCAGTCGTTCATCGAGGAAGTGCTGTTCGAGCAGGCGGTGAGTCTGTACGACCCGCGACTGGCGGGGCGGCTCGGCGATCCGGACGTGGCGACGCATGTGCTGCATGTGTTTGTCCCGCTGGTGCGCGACCGGACCATCGCCACTGAGGTACGCGCCCCCGAGTTGCCGCCGGTGTCGCTGAAAGACTGGAAGACATACAAGGCGTCGCACAGCGAGCGCAACCCGTGCAAGGCCGCGGCCAAGACGATGTTCAACCTGATCCCGTGCCGGGGCGGGCTGGAAGCCGCTCTGGTGCCGGGGCTTGATCTTGCGGGCAACGGTGTGGCGGCGTTTGCCAAGAACGCGGGGCCGCAGTCGCTCCGCATCGACTATGTGAAGGCCAACGGCCAACTGAGCACGTACACGCCGGACTTCTTCGTGCGTGGCGACGACGGCTGCATGTACCTCGTGGAAACCAAGGGGCGCGAGGACACCGACGTGTCGCGCAAGGCGCGAGCGGCGGTGGCGTGGAGCGAGGCGGCGTCGAAGGCCGGTGCCAAGTGGCAGTACGTCTACGTCACCGAGAGCGGGATGCAGGCGATGAGCGGCGGCGAGTTCGCGCACCTGGTCCGCGCGTGCGCCCCGGCGCTCCAGACCTTGGTCCACGAGAAGGAGGCAGGAGGCGGCCCCGCTCTTTGCCGAGGCGATCGCCAAGGACGTGAAGGCCGCGTTGCCCACGTTCGTCGATCAGGCCACGCTGGATGCGCTGCCGGAGGCGGCCCGCAAGGCGGCGGATGAATCGCTCCTGATGTTCGAGTTCCTGAGCAAGCGGGAGGGTGTGAACCTCGCGCCCGCGTTCACGGCGTTGCTGGGCGTGCTGGACAACGCGGCCAAGGCGATGATCGGACAGAAGCTGGGGCCGCTTGTGCCGGGACTGCCCGCAGACCAGCGTACTTGGTTCGAGCCTTACATCCGAAGTACACCGGCCCGGCCGCCTGATCATTACAAGCGGGTAGCGCAGAACCTGCGGAAGACTTTGCTTTTCCAAAACGGGCTGATGCCGATGGGCTTACTGCGCGACTGCATGGACTACGCGCTCAACGACAAGGCGAAGTTCGGGGGCGTCTTTGATTCGGTGAAGCACGCGTTCCTGTACACGGGCAGCCGCAAGGTGCTGGAAGAGTTGTCCGCCGTGTACGACTACCGCAACAAGCACGTCGCGCATCAGGAGAGCCCGATCACCGAAGCCAAGCCGGCCGGTTTGGCGATGGGGCGGTGGATCAAGACCTTGCGAATGCTGACCGGCCCGGTCCCGGCGGACGCGGCGGTTGCGGCATCGAAGGGATAAGGAGCGAGGGTAGCGGCGTGGCTTTACCCTGAGCGAGGCGCCGATTTCAGCAGCAGGGGTGGATGAACATGGCCGATTCTCTGCCGGGACCGGATGCGGACTATCAGGCATCGGCCTGGCAGGCTCGGTCTGCGGGCGTCAAGCTTCGTCGACTTGCTTTTCACGCTGCCCGGGCCGAGTGGGATGCTTCGCTGGGCGCGATCCGGCTCCTGCATGTGCGCTGTCGTCAAGCCTCGGAGACGACAGATCCGTCGCCCGCCGCCGCAGACGCTCAGGCGCGCCCCCTAGCCCCTGCCCCCCTCGAACACAACCTCCACCGGCTCGACATCAGCCATCCCACGGATCGGAAGCGGGACCGCCTGCGGCGCCCCGCCCAGAATCGCGGCGACGAGCTGCGGCTGCCCCGCCGGCAGCGCCGCATCCAGAGGCACCACCAGGTCGCGCACGATCCGCCCGCTCCCAAAATCAAACTGCCGGTACACCTGCCGCGCTCCGCTCACGGCCTGCGGCTTGCTCACATCCACCAGAAACTCCTTCACCGCGCGCAGCACGAACTGCTCGGGTTGAGGGGGGCCGCCAGCAGGTCCGCGGCAGAACGCCGCCGGACTTCCGCGGAACAGCGACACCCCCGGCACCGGCAAGTACAGGTCGCCGCGGAAGTGCGCGCTCCCCGGCGCGATCAGCGTCTCGATCAGCTCGCCCGGATGCCCGACCACCAGGCGCTCCTCGGTCACGCGCCACTCCAGGCCGCTCTCCTTGGCGATCCGCAGCGCACCCCTCGCATCCTCGATCAGTTTCGCCAGCTCCGCGTGCAGGGGCTCGCCGCGCCACAGCTCGTGCAGCTCCGTGGCGTGCTTGCGGATCAGGATCGACGCCTTGTCGATCGCCACCGGTCGCTCGTTCCCCCCGTCCTCAAGCTTCGCGAGGTCGCCCAGCGCAAAGGTCACCGCCTGCAAACCGATGATCGGCGCGGCCGCGCTCCGCCACCGATCACCCTCCGCGTTCTTCGGGAGAGCCACCGACGACCGCGCAAACTCAGTCCAGTGCGCCAGCAGCGCCGGCCATGTTGTGTCTGACATGGCTCAAGTATTGGCCCGCGCGCGCACCCCCGCCGCGCAGCCCGTCCCCGCGTTGAACACAATGCGGCGCTGCCTTGTCCCTTTGGCGCCTTGACAACTTGGCGATTTTGGCTTCTGTCACGCCGCCTTGGTGCCGGCCACGCCGTCCCGCGTCACGTAGAACAGGTCGCACGTGATGGGGTATGGCAGCCGGCGGTAGTCATGCACGATCCGGCCCTTGAGCCGCTCGACGAACGGGTGCGGTCCACCCGACATCGCGACGAACATGTCGCGCGCCGGCGTGGCCACGTAGAAGTTGCCGCCGAGCTGCGGCGCCAGCCGGTTATACAGGTTGTTCATCAGCAGGCGCGCCGCGTCGTACCCGTCCTGCTGCGCGACGATCGCGGCTTTGCCGCCCTCGCGGCTCTGCACGATCTGCATCTCCAGCTCGGGGGCGTACCCGTTAAGGTTCTTGCGCGAGAGCTCGTCCAGCTCGTCGGCGGTCACGCCCCAGCGGATCATCTGCTCGGTCGTCACGCTCACGGTCATCTGGGGCAGGTCGATCACGAACACGACGACCGTGTCGTTCACATAGGGCACGTGCGCGACCTGCTCGCGCGAGAGGTGCCGGAAGATCGTTTCGGGCTGGATCCGCGGCATGATCCGCGGGCGGGCGAAGTCGAACGCGACGCTCGAGAGGTGCAGGCCGTCGCCGGCGAAAAGCTGATCGAGATAGTGCTCGACGATCTCGAGGCCCCGGTCAGGGTCGTGGTTCACGAGACGGTAGAGGTTGTCGAGGTCCAGGCGGCGGCCGTCGACGACGAGCTCGCGCGGGCCGACGAGGTCGATCGCGTGACCCGGCTGCAGCCGCTTGAGCATGAACGCGACCTGCTCGGCAAAGGCTTCTGGTTCTCGCGGCATGGCGGGCATGGGCAAGCCTCAAACAGGTGTTTGTGCACCGGGTGTGTTCGCACCCGGTGGTTGTGCGCGGACCAACTTGACGCTCGGAGTCAAATGGGATGTCCCCGCACCAGACTCGGTGGGGAGCACCATGCACGAGTGGCACAATCGACAATTCCGGTACGGCGGATGACCCCGACTGTTCCGATTGTGCGCGGCGGATCGGTTTTCCCGATGATGCACGCGGTTCCACAAGCGATTTCATTTTCTTCAGCGTGCGGCGCGGGCGCTTGGCGCAATCTCCGCGCTCGGACGCAGGTCGAGAAAGTTCTCAAGCAGCGTGTGGCCGCGGGGCGTGAGGTAGCTCTCGGGGTGGAACTGGACGCCGATGAGCGGGGCACCAAGGCCGGCGGCGGTCTGGTCCGGAGGCCAGCGGCGCTCGAGAGCCATCACGATGCGCTGGCCGTCGGGCTCGTCGGTCCACGCGGAAACGCGCCAGCCCGCGGTGTCGATGGAGTCGGGATCGACGATAAGCGAGTGGTAGCGGGCGGCCTCGAACGGGGAGGGGAGCGAGGCGAAGATGCCGCGGCCGACGTGGTGGATGAGCGCGGGCTTGCCGTGGACGGGTGGGGTGTGCCTGCGGACGACGAGGCCGTGGGCGTCGGCGATGCACTGGTGCCCGAGGCAGACCCCGAGGATAGGGACTCGTCCGCCGAGGCGGCGAACGAGCTCGACGCTCACCCCTGCCTCGCGCGGGCCGCACGGGCCGGGGGAGATGATGAGGTGCGTGGGGGGTGGGGCCAGCGCGGCGATCTGGTCGACGGTCAGTTCGTCGTTGCGGACCACGCGGAGGTCGAGCGCGCGGTCGAGTTCCCCGAGGCGTTGCACCAGGTTGAACGTGAACGAGTCGTAGTTGTCGATCAGCAGCAGCATCGCGCGCATCAGTTCCCGTTGCGCGGCAGGTCAGCCTCGCCGAAGAGCCTGAACTCCTTGCGCCGCAGGATTTGCCCCGCGAGGGTGAGGTCATCAACGGCGAGCGCCATCGCGGCGACGTTGTTGGGCCGGCAGAGGAGCGGGTACGCGAAGCGGATGTTGAGCTCGGCCGTGAGCAGGTACATGCAGAGGCGCTCGAGGCCGTGGTTCTTGCCGAGCTCGACGAGCAGCACCTCGAGCTCGCTGAAGGCAATCTGGTGGCGGGTGAGGAGGAGCTTGGTCTCGGACGAGTTGTTGGTGATCACGCGGACAACGGCGTGGTCCGCTGCGTCGTGCACCGAGAGGGCGCAGAGCTGGACGAGGGAGTTCTCGAAGGTGCGGACCATCTCGTGGAGGCGGCCGACACGGTTCTCGAGGAAGATGCTGAACTGCGTGACGGTGGGCGGTGCGAATCCCGCGGTGGTCTCCAATGAGGAGGATTGCTGACTCATGTAAAGCCTCTCCGTGGCGGTCGCCCCATGTGAGGGTATGGGGCTCTGGACTGTCCTGCCGCCCAATGGGTTAGACGGGGCGCGCGATGAGCGATCGAGGATCGCCCCTCCGCGTCCTTGCCGCGCCTCGTTCCGCACCGCGCACACCGTCACGGCGCGAGTCGTCGGAGCGCAGCCGATCAGGTCCACCACCCGCACCGTGAGTTGTACGTGAAAGTGATCCAACCCACAAGCGAAAAATGGCGAACCGGAACTCCGCCGTATGGGAAAGGGCCGCCGCGTACCCCTTATTCCCAGCGGGTGACGTGCCAGGCTTTCTTGCCGCGGCGGAGGGCGATGATGGAGCCGTGGAGGAGGTCGGTGGTGGTGAGGCGGTGGTCGGCGGAGGCCTTGGAGCCGTTGATGGAGACGGAGCCTTCGGCGAGGAGCTTGCGGGCCTCGGTCTTGGACTTGGCTAGTGACTGGGTTTGGGGGAGGAGGTCAAGCAGCGACAATCCTTCACCCTCGAGCGCGGCCTTGGGGTGCGTGGTGGTGGGGGCGCCCTCGAGGGCGTCGAGGAGGGTGCGCTCGGGGAGGGTGGAGATCTGACCGGAGAAGAGTGCCGCGGCGGCGGCCTCGGCGTGCTGCATCTCGTCGGTGCCGTGGAGGAGTTCGGTCATGTGGCGTGCGAGGGCGCGCTGGGCGGCGCGGGCGGCGGGGTCGGCGGTGTGCGCGGCGATAACCTCGTCGGCGGCTTCGACGGTCAGGAAGGTGAAGAACTTGAGCCAGCGGACGGCGTCGTCGTCGGCGCTGTTGAGCCAGAACTGGTAGAAGGCGTAGGGGCTGGTGCGCTCGGCGGTGAGCCAGACGGCGCCGGACTCGGACTTGCCGAACTTGCCGCCGTCGGACTTGGTGACGAGGGGCGCGGTGAGGGCGAAGGCCTTGCCAGACTCAACTTCGGCGACTCCAATCGGTTGGCCCGGAGCCACCCCCTCTTGGGCGCGATTGATCGCTGCTTGCGCGTTCATTGGCTCCCAGTACTCAACTCGTCGAATCAGATCAACACCGCCGAGGATGTTGCCCCACTGATCGGAGCCGCCCATCTGCACGGTGACGCCTTGCTGCTTGTAGAGGTGGAGGAAGTCGTACGCCTGGAGGAGCATGTAGCTGAACTCGGTGTAGGAGATGCCCTGGTCGCGCGTGTGCAGGCGGTCGCGCACCGAGTCCTTCTGGATCATCATGTTGACGGAGAAGTGCTTGCCGATGTCGCGGAGCGCCTCGAGGTAGCTGATTTTGCTGAGCCAGTCGTAGTTGTTCACGATGATCGCGGCGTTGGGCGACGAGGCCGAGCAGTCGAGCACGCGGCCGAAGATGCGGCGCTGCGAGTTGACATTGGCCTCGATCTTCTCGGGGGACATGAGCTCGCGCTCGGCGGACTTGCCGGAGGGGTCGCCGATGTAGCCGGTGCCGCCGCCCATGACGACGACGGGCTGGTGGCCCGCGAGCTGCGCGTGGCGGAGCAGGATGATGGGGACGAGGTTGCCGATCGTGAGCGAATCGGCGGTGGGATCAAAGCCGACGTAAAAGCGGCGGCGCGCGCCGGAGAGGTGGGCGCTGAGGCCGGCCTCGTCGGTGGCCTGGTGGAAGAGGCCGCGGCGGTTGAGCTCGGGGATGAAGTCGGTGGGGGCGGGGGATGGCGGGAGGAGGGACGGGGACATCAGGGCGAAGGCTAGGGCCGATCAGCATCCGCTTGCGAGGGCGTCGAACCACGCGCTGAGGAAGGCGGTGATGTCGGAGGACCCGGTGGAGCCGGAGGCGTTGAAGTCGGCTGTGAGGGTTCCGGAGGCGAGGTCGAGGAACCATGCCGCGAGGAAGGCGGAGATATCGGCGCTGGTGATGAGGGTGTCGGCGTTGAAGTCGGGGGGCAGGGGAGGTTAAGTGTGGCAACGTAGATGGCGGTGTACCAAGTTGGATGCTCAGGGGTGGGCGATGAGAGCACCGCGAAGGCAAAGGAGTTGCCGTCGTGGCCCTCGGCCTCGTAGCCCAGGAAATCAACCCTGCGGCCTTCGAGAACATCTCCCTTGCCGACGATGCGGTGGAGCTCACCATCTATACTGGCATAAATGGCTCTGTCATTGCCAAGGTCGGAGGTACCGCCCGTGAAGGCAACGACATCGGCGCTGATCGAAGGTTTATTGAAAAACTCGAGGGGCTGGCCATTGGGGAGCGTGTCGTGGAGACGAATGATCGTGTCGATGGCGCCGGTCGCGATGTCGTAGACAAAGACTCCGCCTTCGATTGGTTCGACCTCAGAGTTGGCGCCTACGAAGGCGACACGGCCGTTGTCGATAACTGACCCGCTGGCTCCGGTAAATCCCAACGTCGTTCCAGGCATGAGCGTGTTGGGGTCCGCGATTGCGACGATTGGGCCGTTGGTTGGGGCGAGGTACAGACCGACAACGCTCGGGTTCTCGAACAGGTCGTTGAGCACCGCGGTGAAGACCGTGTACTCGGGCGACGCCCCGGCGAAGAAATAGAAGCGGGGGAAGAGCCCGCTCCCATCGGGAAGGGGTGTCGAGGTGTCGGCCACTCGGACGAGCGGGCCGTTGCCGTCTTTGCGATACACACCCGAGAAACTATTGAAGGGCACGGTGTGGCCACCGGCAAACACGACGGCGGAGCCCTGGGTCGAGATCGAGAACTCGCTGAAGGCGTCGAAGTTGGCGGTTCCTTCGGGGATCGGTGTATTAGTATCGGCGATCGCCCGAAGGTTTCCTGGCACACCGGCATAGATCCCCGGTGACGCTGCCTCCTCCTCCTAAGAAAGCCGTCTCGGGAGAAGCAAACGAGATCCCTGGCAAGAAACAGCAAAAATCAGCTACGGAACCCGGGATCGTGGTGTCAGTGTCAGCAACGACTGAAATCAACCCGTCAGTCATGACCACGATCGCGCGGGTGTAAAGTCGTAGAAGCTCAATGTCTCATTATCCAACGCGGGAGCATCGAAATACACAAAGAACTTACCCTCTTCATGATGGCGAAGACGCTCGAATGTAACGGGTTGGGCTACGCATTGAGCGAGGGGGAAGCCTAGAGCTACTATCAAAACAGCATGGATACGTGCTCGCATGATGCGATCCTCCTATTTATGGCGGGCCGTCAAGGAACGAAAGGTCTGCGAATGCGTTGGGAAGAGTCGTGTTGTCGAGCGGCGTTCCATCTACCTCCGACTCGCCTCCCGGCCAGCGGAACTCGTTGACCTCTTCCTTGCCGGTGACGGGGTCGGGCGGAGCCCGGAACCGCAGCTCGTCGAGCGCCACGCCGAAAGCGGCGGTAATGGTCGGCGCGACCTGGACAGCCTCGCCACCGAGGCTCGCGCCCACGTAGAGCTGATCGGTCGCGTGCTTGTAGCCGAAGCCCACGTAGAGGGGTGGCGTCGGGGAGCCAGAACATGCGACTGCCGAAGTCGTGGGTCGAGATCGTTCCCTGGGCGTTGACCTTGACCCGGAACTTGTTGTCCTGGCAGTTGGCTATGAACTGGTTGCTGGAGTTGCCCCAGAGCGTGAAGAGGGGCCACCTTCGATCGTCGTCGAGCGAGGGCGGGGGCAGCGTTCGATCGGCGTACTGGTCCCAGTTGCCGGTCGGGTGGATGCCGGCGAGGCGGAACGACCAGTTCTTCGTGTGGCTCAGGCCAAACCCCGCGACCGCCAGTTTTTCATCCGGCCCATCCTGCTCAGGCGGCTGGGGGTAACTTATCGAGCCGATCCCGTCCATCGCCTCTCCAATCAGGAACCAGCCGTAGTTGTCATCGGGCGTGCCGGAGATCGAGGCGTCGCCGCCGACGCCGAGGACAAGACCGGTTCTTGGATTCCCAGGATCAGGAGGGACCGGCGGCGCGGGTATCGTGCGGCGGATGATGCGGGTCAGCGGGCACCAGCGATCGCCGCACGAATAGGACACGCCCGAGGCGCTGCCGTCGCCCAGGTCATCCTGGTCGTATCTGACGCCGAACCCGAACGTCTTGTTGGGTGATTTGCGGCCCTTCGATCCGTCGAGCACCCATCCGCGGAACCTGCGGATCCTGTTTCCCGGTGTCCAGAACGGCGCAACATCATTCCATCCCGTCCCATTCGAGTTTGAGACACGAACAAGCCCCAGGAACGCGTTCGGGTCGCTGGCCGTCATGTCGATCTTGATGAGGCGATCGCCCATGCCGGGCGGCGTCAGCACCTGCGTGCCGTCGACCCACTGGCCACCTACCTGTGTGAGCGGTGCGAACACGGCGCCGGCGTGATCCGCCTGCACGAAGCAGTTGGCCTTGACGAGATTCTTCCCGCCGGTCGCCACCAGGATCGGCTGGACGATCTTGTAGGACGGGATCGGGATGCGCCGCAGGCCCACGTAATCAGGGTTGGTGCCGTTGAACCCGGTGAAGTAGATGTACTCTCCGTACGTGCAGCATGTGAGCTCGCCCACGCGCAGCGGCGACGTGCATGAACACATCACGCCGTGTGTTGAACCCGGCCTTGAGCACATCCAGCCCCGGCGAGTAGAGCACGCGATTGACATCGACGCGGCTGGTGACTCTGGTGTAAGTACGAGGCCACGATCGGCCCGTTGGTCTCCGGGCGCGCCTGATTCATGACGAAGATATTCGGGATCGGATTCTGCGGAGAGCCGCCGGTCGGTCTGTACATGCTCCCGGTGGCAAACCCATAGATGTGCTCGATGGAGCACTGGGCACTGAAGCCGGTTCCATCAATATCCGGCATCTTCACCAGGTTCAGCCAGTCCGTGTACTGGTCGGAGCCCCACAGCACCGTGCCTTTCTCCGGCCCGAAGGCGGCGCCGATCGGCTGGAACGATGAAGTAGCAATGACGCCGGTTTGCGGACGGCGGCCGTGGTAATCGTCGGTCACCGACCAGTTGGCCGCGTTGGTGTAGTCGAGGTTTCGGTTCGCCATGACATAGCGGACCAAGCGGTTCTGTAAACCATCGCCCATAGAGGCGAGCATCTGCAGACCGGTGGTGCTGTATTCGGTAATCTGGGCCGCGTGGGCGTGGGCGCGGATGGCGCCGGGAATATCGAAATACTTCACCAGCCCGGTGCCACTGACCGGCCCAAAGCTCCAGGCGGTGGATGCGTTGGGGCGGGCCATGCGAAAAACATACACGCGCCCACCGGTGGAGCTGGTGCTGTGGCGGTAATCGCTCGAGCAGATCCAACATTCCAGGGGCGATCCCTGGATCTGCGATGAACGGTTCCAGACGGGCGCGGCGCTCAGGCACCACTCGCGCAGCTTGGGGCCTTGGTCGGACGCAGGACTCGCAGTATCGTCCCACAGGCGCGTCCACGTCACGCCCTGGTCCTGGCTGACGACGAACCCGACCCCCTTGCGCTCCCATCCCACTGGGCCGTTCTGATAGACCAGTCCGACCAGCACGATGACGCCGTGGAAGATCACCGCATCGGCGATCGAGAAGCCGTCGCCGCTGGTGAACAGGTCATCGAACTTGCCGCTCTCAGCGAAGCGGGTGGTGAGTGTGGTGCGGTTGTACTGGACCGGATTGGAGAACGTGAGCGGGTTACCGCTCGTGGTGATCGTTCCGCCGTGGAAGACATAGAGATGGTGGTTGGTGTGGTCGTGGTAGACCATCAGCTCGGTCGAACCGTCGTCGTCAACGCCCGAGGCGAAGATGGTGCTCGCGGCGGTCGCGAATACGTTGGAAGGCGCCGTGATGCTGGGGACGAGGAGCGGGCCGTCCCAGCGCGGGTTGTTGGCCGCGACGGCTTCGGATTTTGGATTGACCGTGGCGACACCGCGGCTGAAGGAGTGGGTCAACCCCGTCGAGACGCTGATGCCGGTGGGCTTGTCGAACTTGAAGCGCCGGGTCGTGGCCATGGCGAGAACTCCATGTTCCCCGACGAAGTGGGCTTGTTCGCTGAATGGAGATTCGCAATGGGCGCGGGGTTGGTTCGGCGCGAACACTCCAAGCTCGACGGATTCCACGTTAGCGCGCAAAGATAAACGAGAGAGGAACCGCCACGGAGTGGCGGGGTATCCATGCACCCGGAGAACGAGCAGCCGCGAAGCGACGCGGTACGCAGGGAACAGATGGCGTGGAGGGGGGCGCGGCCCGGGATCGCTCAGGCGGGACGCCTGAGCCACCAGGAACACAGAGGAAGAAGAGGAGCAAGAGCCACCGGTCTGGAGACCGGTTCCACCAGAACCACCCGGAGAAGCAGCAGGAGCGCGGGGAGCCTGCGCGTGCGCGGAGGGCTCGTCAGGCACACCGGTCTGGAGACCGGTGCCACCGGGAAGAGAGGAAACGGAAGCGAGACGAATGAGGGAATCGCCGGCGCGGCGGCGCTCGGCGGGGGAGAGGTCCGCGTTGTTCACCTGGGCGCGCAGCATGACGAGCGCGCCGTGCGCGGCGGCGGAGAGGTCGGATTGGAAGGAAGAAGCACTAGAGGCTATCCGTAAACCTGCTTGAGCAGGATGATTGAACAGCCCAGGTGCAGGAAGCCTTGGAAGAGCATCGTCGACTTCTCGTAGCGAATGCACAAGCGTCGGAAGTTCTGGAACCACGAGATCGTGC
>JACMLW010000189.1 GCA_014379385.1 Phycisphaerales bacterium | reverse complement strand
GGCTTTGACGCCCGCCTTCACGCTCGCCAGCGGCGGCGAACCGAGTGAAATGAAGTCGATCGCAGCCGTCTCCGGAGACACCGTGAGTTGCCGCAGCATCTGCAGCCGCACCATCTCTGGAAGCTCCGCGGCGCCGGGGTTGCCCGGGAAGGCGATGCGCTTAAGAACCACCTCGCCGCGAGGCACGGCGAAGACCAGCCCGCCGCGCTTGGCGGCGCCGAGCAGCCCCGCCTGACGGAGTTCGGCTGCAACCCACTGTCCGACGGCAACAGCGTCGGACATATCAACATTGGAGGGCCGGGCCGCGGCCGTCCAGGCATCGATGCGGACGCGCGCGGTAGCGATGGTGGCGGCGACAGCGACCATCCGGTCGTTCTCGATGCTCAGCGCGACTTGCACGCGGTCGCTCTTGCCGTTCATCGCTGACCTCCGTGCCTTCCCGACCCGCCTGACGTTCGTTCACCAGCATTCCAACGACCAACGCGGCTCGATCCCGGGCGGGCACTCTTTCGGGCGGCGGGCGGAACCCCGGCTTCGGCGCCGGATTGTTCACCTATATCCGGCGCCGTGCTGCGGTCCCCGTCCGATATTTCTCCTTCGGCATCTGGGATGCCATTCCGCGAGCCCGCTTCTCTAAATCGCCGATCCTGGGGGGCCGGTTCAGGGAATGATTCCGCGGCATCAGAGTTCTCGGACGTCGGGGATCCCTCCCGATCTCCATCTTCTTTGATGAACTTCTCTTGTTCAACGCTCCTGGCCAACTCTAAGTGCGTGATATCCCGCAAATAGGCCACCCGGGGCCGCCGCGAGGCCACATCGATGACCGCTTCGACTAGCACCCGATCTTCAAGATTGTCCGGCGCGAAGCCCAGGGCGTCGCCTGATTCGGACACCCGCATCGTGCCTGCCTCGATGCGAACGCGCCACTGCAGACTCCGGCAGCACACATAATCGATCGCGGCCGCGAACTGCTCGGCGGTCATGATCTCCTCGGTCACAAGCCACGTGGGTGAAGCCCTCACCTCGGAGTCAAGCTTGTCACGCAGCTGCACTGCCTTCGAGGCGGCGGCGCTGTCAAATCCAGGGATACTGACAAGAGTCGGTTCTGCTGCCCGCAAAAGGTCGATGCGGCCCGCGATGTAGTCGCCATCAACCACGGTGAGCAGATCGAGCAGCCCCGCCCAGTGCTCCGGCTTGACGCCGTTCTGCTGAAGGAGCGTGACCACTTCTCCCTCGGTCGCGGCCTCGGCAGTTGCTTTTGCCAAGGCCGCGGCACGGGGCGCCATTTGATCGTCAAGGCCCCTACGGAGCGCCTCGGTGAGCGATTCGATAAGCGCCGGGTCCAGCAGGACGCGGCGGCGGCCGGTCTCGCTCGAGTCAGCAGCACCTGTCTGCACCGTTGGATCGGTACTGAAGACCGTCAGGAGATCCGCAAGGAGCAGGTGACCCGCGGGCGCATCGCCGCCTGCCGGGTCGGCTTGCCATGTCGGCTCATCGGTGAGACTCTGGCCCTCCGGGGGAAGAGCGGCGAAGATCGCCGGCACGTCGCCGATGCTCATCAGTGGTCCGGCGGCGCGGGCCTGAACGACTGTCGCCGCCAGCGATTCACTCGAGCCCGGCAGGTTGGCCATCGCTGCGGTCGACGCGTGGTTCACGTTGAGTTTCGCGGCCTCGCTCACAAGGTCGCGGCCATTGACCTGAACGATCCGAAAGAGCGTGGCCCGCCCTGTAGCGCCGGGCTGCGGCTCATCAAGCGTGAAACTGCCGGTCACTTTGGGTTCAGCGCCCCTGAGAAGCTCTTCCCGCTGCGCCGCGAGTTCCGCCATGACGGCCTGCACGCCGGACCACGCCGCGGCTCGGGATTGCAGCAGCCGGCTTGCCACCCTCGCCGACGAACGCTCGGCCTGCGCAAGATAGAGCGCTGCGACGCCGGTGAGCGCCGCGGTGACGAGTGTGACCAGAACGACGAGCAGCATGAGGCCGTGACGACAGGAGTGCCGGCCGTGAACCGAGGAGGAGGGATCGGTCATGATCCACCGTCTTTCGCGATCGTAACCGGGCCGTCCGGCACGATGATGACACGGACGCGACCGGGGGCCGAGAGCGGCGCCTCGAGGGGTGCGGGTCGCGCGGCGGCAAACCGGCGCGGGGCCGCGTCCTCGCTCATGGGTTCAAGCGGCTCGAACGCCTCTACTTCCTGAGTCGGATCCTCAGATGAAGCCGACACCGATCCGGGCGGCCCGAACCAGATCGCGACCTCGATTGCCACCGGCAGCAGCCCGGTGATCGCGGAATCAAACGAGTGGAGCCATTCGGCGCCGTCGAAATACCGAAAGCGGAGGAGCGCAACTTCATCCGAGAGAAGTTCTTCCGTGGGCCACCCGGGGGCGCTGCTCGCGGCGCCTCCCGCATCACGCCGTCCCATCAGCAGACGGCCCCCACCGCCATCATGCCGGAAGGTCGTCTGCTGGAGATCGGTACCAAGTCCCATTGAGCCGCCCTCGGCGGCATTGACCCAGACAGACCGAGACAGCACGCTCAGTTCGTCGTGCGATCCTTTGATCCCGCTTCTCGATTGTCCGCCCCCTCCTCCCGCGACACCCGCGAGCAGGTCGCTCTCGATCCGGTCAAACAAGACGCCCGCCGTGTGCAGCTCGCGGCTCGTTGTCCCGATCGCCTGGCGCCGCGACTGCATCGCCCACAAAAACGAACCAAGGCCTCCAAGGAGCATCGCCATGATCGCGATGGCGATCAGAACCTCGAGCAATGTGAAGGCCCGCGCGCGGCTCACGGTTGTTCCTCTGTAGAAGCCACCCCTGCACCGCGCAGCCGTTCGCCGAGGCGACTCGCGCCGTCATGCGAGGACGTGCCGTCGGTGACGTCATCAACCGGTTGCGAGCCGAGCCTCACAAGCTGTCGCAGCGTGAATCGCGGGCTCGACCCCGTTGTTTCCAGCGGAGAGCCATCGCGCGAGCGGTACGCCGTCACGGCCACGAGCGTCAGGCCATCAAACCCAGTGGGTTCGGTCTGCACATCCAGGTACCACGCCTTGTTCGGGTCCGGAGGCGAGTCCTCAAACGCGCCTCCAGCTTGCTGCTCTTCCCATGTCTCCGCAGGGCCATCGAGCGTTTCCGCGGTCGCAAGCCCTGCCTCCAGCTTCGCCATCGCGGATCGCGCAAGGTCCGCCGCGACCGCGTCGTCGCGCTCTTGCCGCAGGGAATCCGATGCGTGCGACAGCGCATCGAGAATGGCGATGCCCAGCGTGACCAGCAGCGCGATGCAGAGCATGAGCTCCAGGAGCATGGCGCCGCGCCGCTGGGTGTGGCGGCTCATCGTGGCGCGCCCTCGTCTATCGCCGGGGACAACTCTGGCCAAGAATCCGTGCCGCGCTCCGCAGTGGCATCTCCGCCTGGCAGGGAGTCGTCCGAGCCCGCAGCGTCGCCTTCCTCCGCATCAATACTCAACGCCTCCGCTTGCACGTTGCCCGACCAGCTTGAAACCGTGATCCTCATTCGCAGCCGCGCCGCTCCTTCGCCTCGCACGAGCACCCACGAAGCCTCGCCGAGCAGTTGTCCATCCGGCAGCAGGATCGCGAGGATGTGGGAGTCAAAGCCGCCGTGCAAGCCCGCGGCGGCGCTCCTCCCATCGGGCTCGTCACCCTCGTCCTCACCCGCATCGATGTGCTGCTCGGCGCGGTTCTGGCCGTCGGCCCGCTCGATCCGAACCCCACTGGGGAGGTCCAGCAAAACATCCTCGGCATCTTGGGGATCGTCCGCGAGCGGTTCGACCTGCTCCTGCGGCAGGCCGTCGGACTCGAAACCCCGGTCGGGCTCGCGCTCCGTCGAGTCCCGCGATGACCGAATGCGCGCCACCATGCTTAGTTCAACAACCCCCTCAACCATTCTGGCCCGCAGCTCCACAGGCACGCCGCGACGCATGGCATCGGCGCGCGCGAGCGTCACCGCCGCGCCGGTTTGCTCCACCGCGGCACGCATCGATTCTTCCGACGGCCTGAGAAACGTCGGCACCACCAGCGCCGCCAGCGCGACCAGCAGCGCAATGACCACCATCAGCTCGATGAGCGTCAGGCCCCGGGCCAAGGCTCGTCGGGTGCGCCCCCCTCGCCCCATGCCGGTTGTGCGCCAGGGCGGGATCATGATGAGTTCCCCAGTGAGATCAGCCGCCGGTGGGTGGTGGCGGAGGCGGGGTGTCGCTCATGCCCTCGTCATCGGCCGCGGTCTTCCATACGTGGATGTCGTCGTCGGTGCCTTCTTGTTTGTCCGGGCCGTTCGACCAGAGATCGAACTTCCCCTCGGGGGCCCGCTCGCCGGTCTGCCGGTATCCCCACGCGGAGCTCCAGGTATCCGTGGGAACGGGCTCGCTCATGTAGCCCTTCCACTTGGCCTGGTCTTCCTCGGCCATCGTGGTCTTATTCCACAGCACCGTGAGGCCTTCCTCGTCGGTGGGGTAGCGGTCAAAGTCTGCAAAGAACGTATCGAGAGCCGACTTCAGCGTCTTGAGCTGGATCTGGGTCGTGCCGACGCTCGCATCCTTCTTCCGGCCGATCACATTCACCGCGACCAGCCCGACGATCGCCAGCAGAATCGCGATCACAACCATCACTTCAATAAGCGTGAAGCCCCTCGCGCCGCCCGGGACAACGTTTGCGCCCAAAGAATGGGAACGGCTGGCGCGGTCATTGGTCAGTTCGGTCGTCAACATCACTCGGCCTCCTGGTTCCGCGGCGACAATCCGTGTCGGCCCGCTGCAATGCAGTGTATCGGATCGCAGTTGGGTCGGCGTAGGAATCACCCGGCGACGCCCGACCCAGTTACCCAAAATCCTTGCTCATGTTCACAATGGGCGAAATGAGGGCCCACGCGACAAGACCAATGGCCACCGCGAGGATGATGATCATCCCCGGCTCGATCAGCTTGACCGCCCCGCTCATCAACCGGTCCACACGCTTCTCCGCCGTCTCCGCGATCGTGAGCAGCACCGCATCAAGATTGTTCGCCGACTCACCCACCGCGATCATCTCGATGATGTCCTCCGGGAACAGCCCGCTCTTTGCGAGCGGCGGCGCCAGCGCCTCCCCCTGCCGCACCGATTCGGATGCCTCCGCGATCGCCCGCTCCAGCGGGGGGCTGCCCGCCGCGTCCTTGGCGATCTGCATCGCGGCCAGCATGGGGATCGCGTTGCTCAGCATCGTTCCCAGAATGCGGCAGAACCTCGCTACCGCAAGCGAGCGGACGAGTGGACCGATCACCGGCACCTTGAGCTTCAACTCCGCCACCCGCGATCGGACGGATGGCCGGCGGAGCATCCGCCATACCCATACGCCCAGCACCGCCGCCGCTCCCAGAAACAGCAAGCCGTAGCCCGCGGCAAGATCCCCCATCCCCAGCACCAACTTGGTGAGCGTGCCCAGCTCCATCCGCTCAAACATGGGTCGGAACTTCGGGATGAACACCCCGAAAATGAGCGCCATGATGAGCAACCCCGCCCCCATCAGCACCGCCGGATACACCAAACTTCCGACCACCTTGCTCCGCATGTCGGCCTGGGCGGTCAGCAACTCCGCCAGCCGCGCGAAGACACCCTCGAGGAATCCACCCCTTTCGCCGGCTCGCACCATCGCCACATGCACCGGCGCGAACACCTCCGGGCGCGCCGACATCGCATCGGCAAGGTCCCCGCCCTGCGACACCGCGTCGGCCACGTCGCCGAACACCTTGGCAAGGCGAGGCACCGCCTTCTGCGATCCGAGCAGCCGCAGACCGCGCATGAGCGGAACCCCCGCGCGCAAAAGATCGGCGAGTTGGCCGTACGCGGTCGCGAGTTGGCGTGTGGATGCGAGGCGCCGTCCGAACAATGGGCCGGAGCTTTCTTGTTCGCGAAGGACGACCGGCACCAGCCGCCTGGTCTCGAGCTCGGTCAGCACGGCCTGCTCGCTCGCGCCGGCGAGAACACCTGCGACTTTCTCGCCCGCGGCGGTCACGGCCTGGTATTGGAAGCTGGGCATCCGCCGCGAGTCTACCCGGTGTCAGGTGGCGGCAGTAGCCGGCTCGACGCGGCCCAGCCCGCACGGAACCGGGGGCAGCGATCGTGCGAACCGGGCGTTCTGTGGTTTCGCCGCGACGTGCCCTAATGCCCTTTGGATGGGCGCACGGCTATAGTCGCAACCCCGCGATTCGAGGTGCCCATCGGTGCCGCGCGCGGGCCTCCAGTTTCGAGCTTTTCTCGCCAGGATCTCTCCGCATGTCGATCGCCAGCAAAGGCCTTGAGGGTGTAGTCGCCGCCGAGACCAAGATGTCCTTCATCGATGGCGAGAAGGGCGTGCTTGAATACGTCGGCATCGCGATCGACGACCTGGCCCGCAACTCGACGTTTGAGGAAACCGTTTATCTTCTCTGGAACAAGCGGCTCCCGACCAAGGGTGAGCTGGAGCGGTTCGAGGCCGATCTGAGATCCCGATACGCGATGCCCGCCGGGCTGGAGAAGCTGATCACGAGCCTTCCCAAATCGGCCACCCCCATGCACATGCTGCGGACCATGGTCTCCGCGCTGGGCATGTTCGACCCTTCGCCCGACAAGAACGACGTCGTATCTGCTCGCGACAAGGCGCTCTCCATCCTCGCCCAGACCCCCGCGATCGTTGCCGGGTTCGATCGCTACCGGCGCGGCCTCTCCCTAGTCGAGCCCAAGCCGAACCTCACCTTCGCCCAGAACTTCCTCTACCTGCTCAACGGGGAGATGCCCACCGAGACGATGGCCCGCGCCTTCGACGTCTGCATGATCCTCCATGCCGACCACGGCCTCAACAACTCCACCTTCACCGCCCGCGTCGTCATCTCCACGCTCTCGGACATGTACTCCGCCCTCACGGCCGCGATCGGTTCCCTGCGCGGCCCGCTCCACGGCGGCGCCAACGAGGGTGTGATGGTCATGCTGGGGGAAATCCCGTCGGTCCAGGCCGCCGAGCAGTACGTGCTCGACAAGCTCGCCAAGAAGGACAAGATCCCCGGCTTCGGCCACCGCGTCTACAAGGCGTATGACCCGCGCGCCACCTTCCTTAAGACCCTTGCCAAGCAGCTCGCGGCCGACACCGGCAACCAGGCCCTCTACGAGAAGAGCCACCGCATCGAAGAGGTGATGGATAAGGCCGTCGCGGCCAAGGGCATCTACCCCAACGTTGATTTCTACTCGGCCACCACGTACCACTCGATCGGATTAAAGCTCGACCTCTTTACGCCGATGTTCGCCCTCTCCCGCATCGGCGGGTGGGCTGGGCACGTCATCGAGCAGCTCGAGGGCAACCGTCTCTACCGCCCCGACGCCGAGTACATCGGCCCGCACGATGCCAAGTACGTGCCGATCGGGCAGCGCTAGGCGGACCCCTCCAGTCCCTCGCTCCTCTAAACGAATCGACCCCGTGCGTCATGACGCACGGGGTCGTTCGCTCTCTCTCACTTTCGTGATCCCTGCGGATCGGTCGCGCTACTCATACGAGGCGGCGACGACCCGCTACCAGCCCGGCGATCAGCAGCACGCCAGCGGCCCCCGGCGCAGGGACGACCGTCAAAGCGAAGCCCATCACCTGCGTGAACTGGGTCGCGGCAAAATTAGTATCGCTGACGATGATGAGCGACTGTCGTCCGTCCTCGAGCACCGAGCCGAACGTCATCCCTTCGATGTTGTCCAGAGTGATCCCGAGCGTGGCAAAGTCCAGGAGCAGCGTCTTGCTCACGGACGGGATCTGCGACAGGTCCATCCCTTCGAGCGATTCAATCGCGCTGATGTCCGGGGCTCCCGCGAATGAAACCTCGAAGAGCTTGATCGTGTTGCCCACTCCCGTCGTGAACGGCCGTTCGAGCGCCAAGGCCGAATCGCCGCCCAGCGAGAACAGTTCCACGAGCCCGTTGGTCGCGAAGCTCCTTGGAATCGGCGGTGGGAACTTGCTCTCGTCTCATGGTCTTCTCCTCGCGATGATGCCGATCGAACAACTCAGTCCGCTCGCGAGAACTCCGCGAGTCCGGTCCAGTTCATCGGTGCCAGAGACTACGTTATCAAGAAGGCGGATTGAACCCCGATGGCGCTAAGTTCGCGCCAAACGGGCCGTGTTCCGCTTCACGAACGCTTCATATTGCTCTTGCGTGTCGATCCCCTGATACCCCGCGCGGCACACCGCGACCGCGATGGTGTACCCGTGCTGCAGCGCCCGAAGCTGCTCGAGCGACTCCGCTCGCTCCAGCGCCGTGCTCGGCAGCTTCACATACTGCTCGAGGAACCACGCGCGGTACGCGTAGAGCCCGACGTGCCTCAGCGGCGCCGCGTCCTCGCCCCCCGCGCGATCACGATCAAACGGGATGGGCGAGCGCGAGAAGTACATTGCCGTCCCATCAATCCGCCGCACCACCTTCACGACATTGGGGTTCGATGGGTCATCCCCCGCCTCAAAGGGCGACCCCACCGTTCCGATCGCGCCATCAGAACTCCGGAGCGCCCCCACCGCGGCATCGATCGCCGCCGGCTCGACCTCAGGCTCATCGCCCTGCACATTGACCACAATCGCATCGCCCGGCAGCCCGAGCAGCCTCGCGGCTTCCGCAACGCGGCTTGTGCCGTTGGGATGATCCACCGACGTCAGGATCACCTTGGTGCCCAGTGGCTCAAGCGCCTCGGCGATCCGCTCATCGTCCGCGGCCACAACCACGTCGCCCCCCGCCAAGCACGCCGCGCGCCGAGCCGCCTCTACCACGTGCTGCACCAATGGCTTGCCGGTCTGGCTAAGCAGCACCTTCCGCGGCAGGCGCGTTGATTCCATCCTCGCGGGGATGATCGCGATGATCCGCTCACTCGCCACGCGAATGTCCCCTTGGGCGACGAGCCCGACTCAGGCCCCCGCCGTCGAGCCCGCGATGCCCCCGGCACCGGGACCCCCTCGCAAGCGCGCGATCATCTGTTTCAGTTCCTCACGCCGCGTCCGGACGTCCTTGTAGTTCATCTGCTGCACCGCGATCCCCTGCGCGAGCTTGTACGCCTCTTCGGCGCTCCCCAGATCGCTCACCTCCGCGGCCCGCGCCTGCAGCGACACCATCAGCCCGTACCGCAGCTCCATCGCTATTGCCTCGTCCCCCGCCCCGTGCAGCTCGATCGCCTGCCGGAACGTCTCGACCGCCTCATCAGCCCAGCCGATCGCGGCGAAGCTCAGTCCCAGGTAGCTCAGCGCCCGAGACCGGTTCTTCACCTCTACCTTCGCTTCCTGCAGCAGCCCGATCGCGTCCTCGTACTTGCCCGCTTCGTACATCCGGCGACCGAGCTCAAACTTCAGCGACAGATCGGTCGGATACGCCTCTACCCGCTTGCGTAGTTCCGCGAGCTCAATCGCCACCAGTTCGGCCCGGTAGCGTTCAATCTCGCCCGCGCCTGCCCCCTCCTTCTCCATCGCCCCTAGCCGGCGCCGCCCTTGCTTGATCCGGATCTCGCCCGCCAGCTGCCGGAACCGGAACTCCTGCGTATCCGCGAAGGCCCGCAGCAGCACGTCGTGCGCGGTGTCCTCGTCTGCCTGCGTGCCGCGATCAAGCAGCGCTTTCACGTAGCGGTTGATCGTCGGCCGATCCGCCGGCCGCGACTGATACTCCGTCCGCACCGCCTCAACGATCCGGTCGTGCGCCGCCTCGGTCTTGACAATCCGCCCCTCATCCTCGAGAAGCTGCTGCTTCGCGGTGTTGCGGACGTTCGAGCGGAATCCCCCGCTCTCGCCCGTCTCGTTGAATCCCCCCTTGTTCATCGTCGCCTGCGCTTGCATGTTGCGGATCTGCGCCGCGAGCTTGCCGTCGGTCGGATCGATCTGCACCGCGGCCTGACCCGCCACCACCGCCAGGTCGTACGCCCCGAACTTGTTGAACACCTCGATCAGTTGCAGAAAGTGGTCCTTGCGCGGCTTCTTCTCTGCTCGGGCTTTCACGAGCGCCCGCTCCGCCAGCCAGACACTCGGCTTCTCAAGCCCAAGCGCCGCAGCGCTCGTCGCGGCGCGCACGGCGGCCGCGCCCTCTCCGGGGTTGGCCCCCCACTGCAGCAACGACTGCAGATACCTGTCAATCTCGCTTTTGCCGGTGTATTGCTTGAAGGTCTCCTTGCCGGGGCCCTTGGCGCCCTCCTTGCTGGCAAGGAACTCCGCCGACGACTTGAAGAACCCCGCGATCCCCTCCATGCTCGCGGGATCCTGGCGCAGCCCGTTGAGCCACAGCGTCATCGCGTACTCATTCTGGCCCGCCTCGTTCACCGTGGCCGCGTGCTGAAAGAAGACCCTCGCCTTCTCAGGCGAGAAACCAGCCGTCCCCTCCCCCGACACCGCCGGAGACCCGCCACCCGTGGGGGCCTTGGTTCCAACAGCTCCCAATCCCGATGCGACCTGTGGCTTCTTGCCGAACAACGCCAACGCCCTGCACTCCGTTTCTTCCCGCCGCCCATCCCATTTCGCACCGCCGCGGCACCCCGCCTCGTCACTCGACCGCACCGAGCCCATTCTTCGCCGCCCCCCGGGTCCGCGCCCTTCTCGGTCTCACCGCCGTGTGCTAATGCTACCGCCGGTCGCGAGCAACCGTCAATGCGACTCTTCCCTACGCAGCAGAACAATCGTTCGTCTCAGCCGACTACTCCAAACTACACTTGCCGCGAATGCCCATTGACCCCGCCACGCTGCGAATCGTGCATTATCCGGACCCGGCCCTGCGCCGGAAAGCCTCGCCCATCGAGCCTGTCACTGACGAGCAAAGCGCCGTCGCTCGCCGGATGATCGAACTCATGTTTCAGGCGGAGGGCGTCGGGCTCGCGGCCCCGCAGGTGGGCCTGCCCTGGCGCATGTTCGTCGCCCACGTGCCGGCGAGCGAGGGCCGCTCCCCGGACGACAGCCCCCCCACCGCGACCGTTGAGCCGCAGATCTACATCAACCCCGTGATCTCCTCGCCGGTCGGCGCGCCCGAACTCGGCGAAGAGGGTTGCCTCTCGCTCCCCGAGATTACCGGACAGGTCATGCGGTCCCTCATCATCACCATCACCGCCACCGACCTTAAGGGCGTCCGCCTCACCCACACTGCCGCTGGCCTGCTCGCACGCTGCTGGCAGCACGAGATAGACCATCTCGACGGCGTGCTCATCATCGACCGCATGACCCAGGGGTCACGGCTCCGCAACCGCCTCCTGATCCGCGACCTCGAGCGGGCGGGTGCCGCGGATGGGCGGGGGGCGAAGTTCTAACCCATGCGACTGCTCTTCCTCGGCTCCGGCGCTTTCGGTCTCCCGACACTCAAGCATCTCGCAACCACGCACGAGATCGTCGGCGTTGTCTCACAGCCCGCGCGCCCCGCGGGCCGCGGCGGTCGCCTCACGCAAACCCCGATCGCGGAGTGGGCCGCGCAGCACCTCCACGCGGTTCCCCTGCTAACGCCCGAGAATATCAACGAACCCCAGTGGATCACCCGCGTCCGTGACCTAGTGGGGCCTCGGTGGGCGCGAGCAGATGCTTGGGTCGTCATCGCTTTCGGCCAGAAGCTCTCCCCCCCGCTGCTCGACGATGTGTTCGCGATCAACCTGCACGCCTCGCTCCTGCCGCGATGGCGCGGCGCCGCCCCCATCAACGCGGCGATGCTCGCCGGCGACGCTGCCACGGGGAACTCGGTCATCACACTGGCCGATCGCATGGACGCCGGGCTCGTGCTTGGGCAGAGCGATCGCGCCATCTTCCCCGCGATGACGGCCGGCGAGCTGCACGATGCCCTTTCGATCGACGGACCCCCCGTGGTCTCTCGTGTACTCGATGATCAACTGCGCGGCTCGCTACACGCCCGGCCGCAGGATGAATCGCTCGTCACCAAGGCCCGCAAGCTCTCCAAGGCCGATGGTTGGATCGATCTCACCCAGAGCGCCGAGCTTTGTCGCCGCCGGATCAACGGCCTCAGCCCGTGGCCGGGTGTCGCCGCTCGCCTCGATGGCCAAGAACTCAAGCTCCTCCGCGCGCAGGTCGCTCCGGCAGTCGCGGCGCACGGGGGGGGGGGGGCGGGCACCCCCGGATCACTCGCCGACCCCGAACTTGGTATCGTCGCCTGCGGCGAGGGCACGGCCCTCATGCTGATTGAAGTGCAACCGCCGGGAAAGAAGCCGATGAACTGGCAGGAGTTCGCTCGCGGCAGGCGGCCCGCAGTCACGACCGCGTCCACCCTTATCTCAGGAGCACCAGGATCGTGCTGACTCTTTGGGATCTCCTCAAGCCCAAGTCCCGGAACCCGCCGCAGTCGCCCGTCACGACTCCCAAGCGGCCTATTGCCCCCCCAGCGCCGCGCCCGGTCGTGGCTCGAAGACCAGCGCCGACCCGTGCGAAACGAGCTCCGCTAGGCCACCCGGCTAAGCCTGATGCGCAGACCCGCTACGACCAGGTCACCCGTGAAATGCTCGCGCTGCACCAGGTGCGGGTCCGCAAATGGCGATCACGTATGTCCGGCGTTGCGTGGTATGTCACGTACAAAGATGGCCGCATCCAGCGCCTCATCGAAGCGCCGAAACCCAAGGGCCCGATGTCGATGGCGGTCTTCCTTCATGAGATCGGCCACCACGCCATCGGTTTCGACAAGTACAAGCCGCGTTGCCTGGAGGAATACCACGCCTGGGCCTGGGCCATCAGCACAATGGAAGCCGGCGGCCTGAACGTAACCGACGCGGTACGCGCCCGCATGTACCGCTCTCTCTGGTACGCCGTCGAGAAGGCCAAGCGCCGCGGCATTAGGGTCATCCCGCCTGAGTTGACCCCCTATTTAGAGCGACCCCCACGCTGTGCCCGCCGTCAGGCCGCGACGGCTGCCTGACTCAAAGCGTCCCTGGCAGGACTCGAACCTGCGACCTGCCGCTTAGAAGGCGGCCGCTCTATCCACCTGAGCTACAGGGACAATCATCGTTCCGTCAAGGGTAGACCCCACGCCGTCACTCGCGTCTGGACCGCTCAATTCGCACTCCCTTGGGCCTCCTGTTTCGCAAGAATGATTGCGATCCGCCAGTAGCCCCGACCCGATGGCTTCCTTACAGTCTGGCCCCATGAGCCAAGCACCCGCCAGCGCCGTGCCTGTGGTTGTCCTGGAGCCTGCCTTGGCCGTCGCCCCAGCCGACGCCCACCCCTCGCGCCTCGCGGCCCTCGTGGAGATGACCAAGCCGGGAATCACCAAGCTGGTGACCATCACCGCGGCGGTCGGCTTCGCCATGGCCGTGATCGGGCGCGCCCCGCTCTCCGTGGAGCTCGTGTTCGCGTTCGCGTTCTGCTGCATCGGCACCGCGCTCTCCGCATCGGGCGCCAACATGCTCAATCAGTGTATCGAGCATCCGCGCGACGCCCGGATGAGGCGCACCATGAAGCGCGCCATTCCCTCGGGCCGCATCACGCCGCGCCTTGGATGGCTGGCCGGGATTGGCCTGTGCGCCGCCGGCACCGGCCTCTTGCTCGCGACCGTCGGCTCCATCCCGGCGCTCGTCTCGCTCACAACCATCCTCACGTACCTCATCCCCTACACGCTCCTTAAGCCGGTCACGCACGTTGCCACCATTATCGGCGCGATCCCCGGCGCCCTCCCCCCGCTCATCGGCTGGTCGGCCGCGACCAACACAGCCGGTCTGGCCCCCGACACGCTCTCATCCCTCCTGAGCGTCTCGTCTCTCGGCGGCTGGTCGCTCTTCATGCTGATGTTCGTCTGGCAGATCCCGCACTTCCTCGCCATCGCGTGGATGTACAAGGACGACTACAAGGCCGGCGGATACAACATGCTCCCGCTGCACGACCCGAGCGGCCGCACCACCGCCGGCGTCATCCTGCTCTGGTCCCTCGCGCTCCTCCCCGCGACGCTCTCGCCCGCGTTCCTCATGCCCTTCTTCCGGCTCTCCCCTATCTACATAACCATCGCGCTTGTCTCCGGACTGCTCTTCCTCTGGGCCGCCGCGACATTCAGCCTCAGCCGCGAGCGCTCCCGGGCCAAGCGGCTCTTCTTCGCTTCCATCATTCATCTGCCGGTGCTCTTGATCGCGATGTCGCTCGATGCGCTGATCGTCTCGCTCTAAGCCAGGCTCGCACCAGCAACGCTCCGCGCACGCCTGTACACTCGCGCCATGGCAAAAAGGACGGTCCTGCCCGACCCGCGCGTGACGCCCCGCTTCGCAGGCGTGCCAACCTTCTGCCGCTACCCGCTGCTCGAGCAGGTGGCGCCCGAGAATTCCCCTGTGGATTGGGCGATCTACGGCGTCCCGTTTGATTCCGGCGTGACCTACCGCCCCGGCGCCCGCTTCGGGCCGCGCGCCATCCGCGTCGAGTCGCAGTACGTCAAGCGCTACTCGATGGCGCTCGATGTGGACGTAACAGAGCGATTCAGCATCGCCGACGCGGGCGACGCCCCCGTAAGTCCGTACTGCGCCAAAGAGAATGCCCAGGCCGTGCTCGCCTTCGCGCGCACCCTTGGCGATCCCTCCATAACGCGCCTGCTCGCGATCGGCGGCGACCACTCGATCGCCTACGCCAATATCGCCGCCACGTTCGAGCGTGCCGGCCGCCCCGCCGGCGGGCTGCCCCTCATCCATTTCGATTCGCACCTCGACACCGTCGAGCAGGTCTGGGGCGAGACCTGGGGCCACGCCTCGCCCTTCTTCCGCGCCATCGCCGACGGCCTGATCGACCCGAAGCGGATGATCTCCATCGGCATCAAGGGGCCCCTCAACACGCGCGACGACCTCAACTTCGCCCGCGGTCGCGCCGTCCGCATCGTCACCGCCGACCAGGCCGCCACCGGCGAAGGCCTCGCCGCCATCGACGCCTTCGCAAAGGAACTCACACGCGCCGACGCCCCCGCCTACCTCACCTTCGACATCGACTGTGTTGACCCGGCATTCGCCCCCGGCACCGGCACCCCGAGCATCGGCGGATTCTCCTCCGCCCAGGCGCTCTCGCTCCTCCGTCGCTTCCGAGGCATCCCCATCTGCGGCGCCGACGTCGTCGAGGTTCTTCCCGACCGTGACGCCGCAGGAATCACGGCCCTCCTCGCGGCCCACATCATGTATGAAGTCCTCTGTCTCGATGCCGTTTCAAGATAGGTATCGCTCGCCTATTCACGGAACATCACTCGCGCGCCGAAGCGCCAGGATGAGCTCGACCTGCCCCGCGTGCTGCCCCACTTCCCGCGCGATCTGCACCACCGTGCTCCCCTGATCCGCAAGCGCGTACACCCGCCGCGCCGTAGCATCGTGGGGTGGGGTCGTCGTCGGCGCGGCGACCGATCGGACCATCGAAGCCGGCACCGGCCCCGCCTGCTTCGCCACATTCGAGACCCGTTTCTCGATCCGGTTCAGCTCGTTCAATCGCTCATCCGCCCGTTCCAGAAGCGCCTCCAGCCGCACGATCCGGCCCTCCGCCTCGACCGCGAACCGCTCCGACAACTGCCTTAGATCCGACGCGAGCGTCGTCGCCTCATCGGCCCCCGACCGCGAGCCCCGCCCGCGCGACTCCAGCAGCCTTAGCCCCACGTACACAACAACCGCGCTGCCGACCATGGCCAGCACCAGCGCCACCCACGTCATGACCCCAAGCCCGGACAGCGGGATACGGACAACCGCAAGGATGGCAATGCCGGCATGCATAGCCGCATCGTAGTGTTCGCCGCGAGGCGGTGCCAACGCCCGCGCCGCAGGCCCGGTGGTTAGCATGATCTGATGTCGGTGCCCCATGTCCCGAAGAACGATCGCGCCGTGCGAGAGACCCTCCACGCGTGGAGAAGGCTGACCTCCGGCCGCCGCGGCAGTGGTACGCTCGTGGCCCTCTCTGGCGGTGCCGACTCCACCGCGCTCTCCCTTATCCTCGCGCGCCTCGCCCCCAAATCCCGGATTGTGCTGGGGCATGTGATGCACGACATGCGCTCCCCAGATGTCGCGCTCGCCGACCGCGACGCCTGTCGCGCCCTCGCAGAACACCTTGAGCTCGCCTTTGTAGAGGGAGCCGTCCATGTTCGTGAGCAACCCGGCAACCTCGAAGCCAACGCGCGCCGCGAGCGATACCGCGCCCTGGCCGGTCTCGCCCAGCGCCTTGATCTGCCGTACATCGCGACCGCTCACCACGCGGGCGACCAACTTGAATCGGTGCTTATGGGGCTCATGCGGGGCGCCGGTCCTGGGGGCTTGCGCGGTGTCCGCGCCAAGCGCCCGATCGGTCTCGCCGCGTCCAGGCTGTCGCTCATCCGCCCGATGCTGGGGCTCCCCGCCACTGAGTCCCGGCGTATCTGCGTCCTCGCCGGCGTTCAGTGGCAAGAGGACCTCACCAACCAGGACACGCGCCGCCTCCGTGCCGCCCTGCGTGCCGAGATCGTCCCCCGGCTGCTCGCCCTCCGGCCCGGTTGTGACCAGCGCATCGCCCATACGGCGCGACTCTGCGGCGAAGCCGACGACCTCGTCACCACCGAAGCAGCCCGCCTCCTCTCGGACGTGACGGTCGCCGCCCCCCGGCCAGGTACGATGCTCTTGCACCGCCCCCCACTCCACGACAAGCCCCCTCTAGTCGTGGCTCGCCTCCTCACCCTCGCCTACAGCCGGGTTGTGGGATTGCACAAACAAGATCAGATTCGCGCCAGATCGCTGGCCGAAGCCGTCCGCGTGATTCAGGATGAACACTTGGACCCACGCGAGCTCGCCATCGCCCGGATGCGCATCCGGGTCCGGGCCCGCGAATTCGAACTCGCGTGCGAAGAAGGCCGAACATGATCGAGCAGGACGAACCCCCACTCCGCGCCCGCGAATCCCCTCTGGTGCTCCTGGTCGGCCACTGTGCGCCGGATTCCACCATGCTCCGCAGCGCCGTTCAACGAGCCATCCCGGGGGCCCGGATCGAGCGTATCAACGATGCCCGTTCACTTGAGAGCGCCCACGGCGGTGCCGCGCTGCTGCTCATCAACCGCGTCCTCGACGGCGACTTTACCGAAAGCTCGGGCATCGACATGATCGAGCGGCTCGTCGCGCAATCGCAAGGCGGGCCGCCCGCACTGGTCTTGGTGAGCGATCGTCCCGACGCTCAGCACCGAGTCCAGGCCGTGGGCGCGCTCCCAGGTTTCGGCAAAGCCGGCCTCCACAGCGGTGAAACCCTGCGGCGGATCGAATCCGCATGCGCACGCTGGCCCATCGCTAAAAGCCGCCCCCAGCCTCGCCCAGCCTAGATCGCGGCGGCGCTGAACACCATCAGCGCCGGGGACGGTGCCGGGGTCCGGCGCTTCCACTGCGAACGCCAGAACCCAAGCTCGTCGCACCGCTCGCCCGCGTCCCGCAGCATCAACTCTACCCCCACCGGAACCACGGCCCGTACCGCGGCGTCCGCAGCGTCCACAAACATCTCGTAGAGCGCTGATGCCGCTACGTCCATTTCGTCAGCGAACGCAAGAAACGCCGCGATCGCCAAGCGCTGGTACGTGTCCACATTCTCCCCCCACTTGATGCAATCAAGCTGGTCGCGGCGCGCCGCGATAGCTTCCACGATTCGTCCCCGTTCTCGCTCGCTCGACTGCTCCACCCACTCCGCAATCACGTTCTGATTGAGCACTGCTTCCACCTCCACTTTGGGCTCGCGGCCTTCCGTGCCGGAGCCCCCACAAACGGCTGCGCCGGCTCTTGACGCGGAGCGAGGTCTCTCGCCGTCCTTGGCGAGTGTCGGCATTCCATGCCGAAGACGTTGGCTCGCATCCCACCGGGCGTCCAGCCTTGAAGTGTCACACTTTCGCATCGTCGTCCTGACGCCGCGTTTCCACACGAGCGGGGCACTTCACCAAGGCATAAACCCGGGCAGCCGGACAACCCGCGACCCCCGTCAAACTTTCAGCACTTTGATTATCTGAATTTTCGCGTGCTTTTTAGCCTCCTATAGGGTCGCGTGCTAAGTTGTGCATCTGGCGTTGGAAGGTGGGAACTGAACCGACGCCGGAACCGGGCTTCAAGGTGATACCCGGTGCAACTTGGTGGTGTCCGAATCAGATCCACCCTCGCATCTGGTTATGCCAGAGAGAGCCACGCGGCGTGTGTTGCCCGTCCCGGGGTTCGCTTCCAAGACAGAAGCGGGCGTGTGACGAAGGGAGACCTCGGATGGCAACGCAAGAGCGCTGCGCGCTGGTGGCCAATCTGTTCGAAACCTATTTCGACCGCCTGTACCGGTTCGCTCGGAAATCGGTGGACCCGGCCGCCGCCGAAGAGATCGCTCAGGACGTCTTTCTCAAGCTCCTGATCCATAGGGATCTTGAAAGCAAAACGATAACAGTGAGTTATCTCATCAAGATCGCGGACAACATGCTCAAGCGCCGGCACCGCAAGGCCGCACGCTCACGAGACATCCTGTCGGGTTTGGCCCGCCGCCAACAGGCAGCGGGTCTGGGGGCCATGACGGCCCAGGACAGCCAGCACACGCAGATGCCTGAGATACGGGCCGCCTTCGATCGGCTCCCACGGCAGGAGCGCGAGGCCGTTCGCATGATCGTGTGCGAAGGCCTCAGCTACGACGACGCGGCCCGCTCTCTGGGTGTGCAGGTATCAACGGTCAACAACTGGAAGTACCGTGGTATTCAACGACTCAAAGACGATCCTGCTGTGCGGTCGCACACCGGGGCCCCCGCCGACGCTCGCCCCGGCCGGGACTCGCTCTCCATCGGCCATTCGCCCTCTGGTCACACCCGCCGAGGTCGCCCTCGCAAAGTCCAGAGTGCGGCTGGCGCTCTTGCTAGCAATGCGGCGTAACAAGCAGGCGAGCGCCCGACCCGCACAGCTCGATTGATTGCCGGCGATCCCAGGACTCATCACTTTAACGATGCGCCGACAGGGCCCGCACGCGCTCCGCGAGCGAGCGCAGCGCTTCGGCGTCGAGGCTGCTGTACATCGCCAGCACGCGCCGGTCCGGCCCGATCAGCACGAAGTGAGTCGGGTGCTGGATGTTTAGCATCACAGTGCCATCGTCGCGCGTAATCGGGCTGTCGGCCATCTCCGAGATGGCGAACCTCAGTCCCTCACGCACGATCCGCCACACCACCTCTTGCTCGCCGGTCAGGAATCTCCACCGGTCGTGGCTTACCCCAGTCTCCTCGGCGTACGCTTTGAGCACCGCTGGCGTGTCGTGAGCCGGATCGATCGAGAAGCTCACGATCTGCACCCCCGTCCCCTCCAGGTCGTACGCGAGCCTGGTCATCTCCCCCTTCATCTTCGGGCACGCCAGCGGGCAACTGGTAAACGTGAAGTCGATGATCGTCACCCGATCATCGAACATGCTGTTGCTCACGCTCCGCCCAAGCTGATCCGTCAGCTCAAACGGCGGGATGCTCAGATCGCTCATCACCTCGTCGGGCTTCGCCGCCGCGGCCCTTGCCGCATCCAGGCCGCTTCCCGGCCCTTTCTCCGGCACCAGCACCGCCACCATCAACAGCGCGACCAGCACCCCCGCGAGCACGATCGCCGCCCCCAACATCGCTATCGATGCTCCCCGCCTCGATCCGACTTCCCCCCCGACCACACGATCGCCCTCCCACCCCTCCCGGCGCACATCACCCTCTCGATGCGTTGTCATGGCTCATCCTTGGCGAACGGGCCGCTGCATGACGACCATCGGCAGCACCATCCCTACCGCGGCGAACGTCCCCGCCCCTGCCCACGCCAGCGGGAGCGGCAACCCCGATTCCCCCAGCAGCGCCCACCGCAGCGCCTCGCTCGGCCACGTCAGCGGGTTCAGCGACATCACCGCCCGCAGCCAGGTGCTTGCTCCCTCCAGTGCGAAGAACGCCCCGCTCAGCAACCACATCGGCATCAGTACCAGGTTCATCACGCCGTGAAACCCCTGCACCGAATCCACCTGCCACGCGAGCGCCAGCCCGAGGCCTGACAGCCCCACCGAGATCGAGAGCAGCGCCGCGAGCCCCAGCGCCACCCCCATCGGCGTGAGCGCCACGCCAGTCAACGGCGCCGCCACCAGAATCACCACCGCCTGCGCCAGCGACACCAGGCTCACCGCCGCGACCTTTGACCCCACCAGCGCCCACCGTGGCGCGGGGCTCACCAGCACCGACTGCAAGAACCCCGCGTGACGGTCCTCGATGAGCGAGATCGCCGCGAAGATCGACGTGAACAGCACCACCATCACCGCCATGCCCGGCACCAGGTACGCGCCGTATCCCGCACCGTCCGTCACCCCGCCCGGACCGCCCCCACTCCCTGCAAATCCTGACGCCAGCACCAGCCAGATCATCAACGGCGTCCCCAGCGCCGCGATCACCCGCGACCGCTGGCGGCCGAACCGCACCAACTCGCGCCGCAGAAGCCATCGGAACGACGCGCCGCCCCCGCCGGCTCGCGCCGGCCCGCGCCTCATCCCCAGAAGTGCATCAACATCGCTCAACGCTTCCTCCTCCGCTGCAGCGCCCGCGGCGTCTCAGGCTCTTCCATCGTCGCAGCCAGCTCCTCGCCCGTCCGCGCCATGAACACATCTCCCAGCGTTGGCGGACCGATCTCAAACGGAACGCCCGCCCGCGTCAGGTTCACGACCGCACTCTCCAGCCGCTCTCCACTCACACTCGAGGTCGGCGCGAGCACAACCCCCGACGCCTGTCGCTCCGCCTGCACTCCTGCCTCCGTCAAGATCGCGATCGCGCGCGACACCGAGTGCTCGGCCGCCCCCTGCACCCGTATCACCCACCCGCCCAGCGAGCGCCGAAGCCTCGCCGGCGCATCGTCCGCGACCACTCTCCCCTCATGCAGCATGACCACCCGCTGGCAACGCTGCGCCTCATCCATCAGGTGCGTCGAGAGCAGGATCGTCATGCGGCCCCCATCCGCCGCGGCGCCGCCTCTCTGTTCTCCCGCGCCACGCGTCACCGACGACACCGCCTCCAGCGTCTCCAAGAACTCCTCGCGGGCGCGCGGGTCAAGCCCGATCGTTGGTTCGTCGAGCAACAGCAGTTCAGGGTCATGCAGCAGCGCCCGCGCCAGGTCCGCCCGCCTCACCAGCCCGCCAGAGAGCGTCGCCACGCGATCCCCCAGACGGTCCGTGATCACCAGCCGCGCCGCGGCCCCTTCAACCCGCTCCGTCGCCGCCCGCCCGCTGAGCCCAAAGAGCGCCGCCTGCGCCAGCAGGTTCTCGCGCACCGTCAGCAGTTTGTCGAGCGCCGGCGCCTGAAACACCACCCCCAGTCGCGCCCGCAGCCGTCTCAACTCTCGATCCCCAGACCTCGCCCCGATCATTTGCCCGAGCACCTCCACCGTCCCCGAGTCGGCCCGATCGAGCGTGGACAAAATACGCAGCAGCGTGCTCTTTCCCGATCCATTCGGTCCCAGCAGCGCCGTCCGCTGCCCCGCGGGAACCGAAAGCGAAACGGAATCGAGCGCCACGCGTGCCCGCGCGCCGCCGCCTTTCGCCCCCTTCCCCTTCGCCGCGTACGTCCGGGTTACGCCCTCCAGGCGGATCGCCGGCGCGGCGTCCGTCGTCTCCTCCGCCACCCTTGCCCCTTGTTCCGCTCGCAACACCGCCACGCGTTTCATCTCCTATTCCCGCAGCAGTGTACCGGCGGATGGGCTGCTCATCCCAACGTGGCAACCTCTCCAACATCACGGTCGCCGGCAACCGGTCGCTCGCACCACGGTACAGATGCTCACAACTTCACAGATCCATATGGAGTGCCGCAATGTTCGATCCCTACCTCGTCTCTCGAATCGCGCGCTGCTCTATCGCGATGCTCATCTCCGCTGCAACCGCCCTCGCCGCTCCCCCCACCGACGCTCAGATCGATCAAGCGATCAAGCTGTACAAGTCCGTCTTTTCCGGCGGCGCCGCCACCCACGACGCCGTCGCTGCCGCCGCGAAGAGCGCTATGGCCGGGCTCGACATGAACCAGTTGAGCTGCCTGCAGATCGCGCGCCTCGCCGACCACGGCAGCCTCCTCAGCGAATCCGGACAGCTCGACGCCGCTTGGGCACGCCTCCGTTCCTGTCTGCCCGATCGCGGCCCCGACGGCGCCGCCGCGGCAGTCCGCCTCCTCGGCACCCGCCTGCGAGAGGCAGCCGACGAGCCCGCCAAGCTCGCCATCCTGCGTGAAACGATCTCGCACCCCGGTCTCGAATCCGCCGTGAAACAGGGCGGCGCCAGCCGCGTGCTCGGGATCGTCAGCATGGAGGCGGGGCCGCTCGCTCCCCGCCTCGCCGACGACCTCGCCCAGTTGGACAAACTGATTACACCAGACTTCGCCCCGATGCTGGCGCCCGACTACACCTCGTACTACGAACTGCTCCAGCGTGCCGGCGCCGGCTCGACCGAATCCGGGCTCGAACCCACGCGACTCAAGCTCGTGAAACTCGCGCGCGGCGCCGCGGCAGCCGAAACCGACGAGCCTTCGCGCGAGTCCCTCGCGAACACCGCAGACTACCTCGACGGCCGCTACATCAAGGGCACGCTGCTCAATCACCCCGCGCCTGAGTTGACTGTCCTCTGGTGCAGCGACCCGGCCATCCGCGCGCTCGCCGACCTCAAGGGCCGCGTAGTTGTACTCGATTTCTGGGCCACATGGTGCGGGCCGTGTGTCGAATCGTTGCCCGCGGTCAAAGAGCTGCAGGAGCGTTACGAGGACTATCCCGTCTCGGTCGTCGGCGTCAGCAGCCCGCAGGGGAGTGTCGTCGGTCTCAAGGGCGGCATCACCAAGGCCGATTCCGAGCAGCACGAGTTCGAACTCATGCGCGGGTACATGCAGCTTCATTCCATCACGTGGCCCCTACTCTTCTCTCGCGAGTCCGTCACGAACCCAGACTACGGAGTCCGTGGCATCCCCCACGTCGTCATCATCGATCCCGCCGGCATCGTCCGCCACCGCGCCCTGCACCCCGCGCAGTCGCTCGCCAAGAAGGCCGAGAAGATCGACGCGATCCTGCGCGAGTTCAAGCTCGCGGCTCCCGAGCCGCTTCCGGTCGCCCCCGCCCAACCCTCAGGCGGCTGAGTCTTCGCGCGCCACGAACCGTGCGCCGCACTCCGGGCATTTCCCTCCCGGAATTCCCGCAAGGTCGTACCCACATCGGAAGCAGTTCGTCCCGAGGCCGCGGAAGATCCGCGCGAACACCCAGCGTCCCTTCGCAAACAGATAGAACCCGAGCACGAACCATGTGATCGCGCCCGCGTGCTGGGCAAGGATGAAGAGCGCCGCTCCAACGCCCGTGTACAGCGTGTTCGCGTCGAGCAGCGATCCTGTTGCCAGCACCGTTCCGATCGCGAACACGAGCGTCAGCACGCCGCCGCTCGCCCAGAGCAGCATCGCAAGGCCAACCAGCCGCACCGAGATCACCACGACCGCACGAAGGTCCGTCTTCACGCGCTGACTCCCGGTTGCGCCGTCGATCTTTGGCGGCGCTCGTGTCCACACTCAGGGCAGCCACTGTCGCGCGCCGTCCCCACCAGGCTGTATCCGCACAGCACGCACCAATCGACTACCTGCCGACAGAGCGCGTTGATCAACCACGACGCCCCGAACACGAAGTAGACGCCAAAGCCAAGCTCGAGAGCGCCCGCGACACCCGAGTTCACGAACCACCAGACGTTGTAGCCCGGGTTCCCGCCCGACGTGGTGGGCGTGATGTAGCTGTACACCGAGTACGAAAGGGCCTGGATCAGCGTGACGATCCCGTAGCCCGTCAGCACCAGTCCGAAGATCCGCACCGCCAACGTAAACCAGCCTCGCTCGTTCATACGAGCCCTCCAGGCCCCGCGATGTCGCGAGGGGCCCGCACGTCGATTCGCGGCCCGGCTTCGCCAGTTTGTTCGATCCCACCAACAGCAGACTCCCGCAACCCGAACCCGCACTCCGTGCATTCACCCCCCGGAGTTCCCCGGATATCGAAGCCGCAGCGCGGGCACCGCTCCGTCACGCCCCGCGCAAGCCAACGCCCAATCCCGCGCCCGCCCAGCAGCAGCGAGCCCCCAACCGCAAATGCAACCACCGCGCCGGACGCAGTGAGCGGATCGAGCAGCTTCAGCCACGTCGAGTGCGTGCCGCTCCAGTCGACCTTCGCGCCCCTGATCACGAAGTTGGCGCAGCCCCCCATCGACAACCCGACAATCACGAGCCCGACCAGCCGCACCGCCGGAAGTACCCACCCCGCTTCGATCCCACGGAGTACCAGCGAAGCGATCCATCTACCGGACAGCAGCAGGTAGAGCCCGAACCCCAGTCCCACGAACGAACCCGTCATCGGCCACATGCGCCACGAGTTGGCCAGAAACCCCGCGTTGTTCACCATCGGGAACGTGATCCCCGTCGCGATCGCGTTCACACACCCCGCGATCGACATCCCCGCCACCAGCAGCCCGATCAGCCGCACCGCCACCGGCACCCACGCAAAGCGAATCATGCCCAGGCTCCGAGTTGTTCCGCGTCGATCTTGCGCGACCGCTCCGCTGATAAGGCGCCGCCTCACCTCAGCCACTGGTCGTCGAACCGCATCCCCTCCGCGACCGTCGCGGCCGGGCCGGATTCGAGCATACCAGCCACCGGGTACGCGCAGTAGTCCAGCGAAAAGCTCCCCGCCGGCCGATGGTTCCCGCTGTGCCCTAGCCCGCCGAACGGCAGCTTGCTGCTCGCCCCCGCCGTCCCCGCGTTCACATTCACGCATCCAGCCCGCGCCTCGCGCAGGAACCGGTCGGCCGCCGCCTGGTCCTTCGTAAAGATTGATGCCGCGAGCCCGAACCGTGTCGCGTTCGCTTGCTCGATGGCGTCATCGAAGGAGTCCGCCACGCTGATCCGCAGCAGCGGCCCGAACACCTCCACATCGCACCCCGCATCATCGATCATGCACGATCCGCCCGCCTTGACGCCGTCCCGCGCCGCGCGCTGCTCACCGGTCGTCAGCGTGAACCGATCCACCCGCACCACCGACGGTGTCAGGTAGAACCCACCCCTGTCGCCTACCTGCACTTCCGTTGACTCGACCAACACTTGCCCGCCCGCCTTTGCAAAAGCCGTCTGCGCCTCCAGCACCGCTCGCCGCGCCCCCTCCGAGATGATCGGCCCCATGAACACCGGGTGCGTCGCCCGTGGCTCTCCGATCACAAGCTGGGTCGCGGCCTTGCAGATCGCCGGGATCAGCTTCTCCGCAACATCCCGGTGGATGATCGCCCGCCGCGTGCAGGTGCAGCGCTGCCCCGTCGTGTTGAAGGCGCACCGCACGATCTCGATCGCCGCCTGCCGCGGGTCCGCATCCGGCATCACGACCGCGGCGTTGTTCCCGCCCATCTCCAGCGCCAGGATCCGCCCCGGCCGATCCAGGTTCGCTTCCATGATGCGCCGGCCTACCGGCCATGAGCCGGTGAACAGCACCCCGTCGATGTCATCATGCGCCGCGAGCTTCCCCGCCACCGCGGCCGCGCCCTGCACCAGATTCACGACACCCGGCGGCGCGACCTCAGCGTCGAGCGCTTCGTGAAAGAACTCCGCGAGCAGTTGCCCTACCGCCGGAGCCTTGTCGCTCGGCTTGAGCACCACCGTGTTCCCCATCGCCAGCGCCGGCACGATGTGTCCATTGGGAAGATGCGCCGGGAAGTTGAACGGCCCCAACACCGCCATGACGCCGTGCGGTCGGAACCAGCACTTCCCGGCCCGCGAATCCGACAGCTTGAGTTGGTAGCCGGCGACGCGACGCAGCCCCGCCTCCGGCTTGGCCGCGTCCTCGAGCGTGATGTCGACCTTCCCCGCCAGCAGCCCCGCCTCGGCGCGCGACTCCCACATCACCTTGCCCGTCTCATCACAGATGACCCCCGCTATCTCCTCGGCCCGCGCCTTGCACACCTGCGCGAACCGCCGCAGGACCGCGACCCGCCGCTCCATTGACCACGCCGACCACTTCGGGAACGCAGCCCGTGCCGCGCTCACCGCTTCATCCACCGCCGCGGCGCTCGTTGCCGCCTCCCACACGACTCGCGCGGGGTCCGCGGGGTTGCGCGACCGCACCACCTCCCCGCCTCCGCTGCTTTTCAGCCCTACCCATTCCCCGCCGATCAGATTTGACGGCGGTCGCCCCGCACCACTCACGCCTCACCCCCCGCACCACCGATGTCCGTCGCAGTCGCGGCCTTGCGCGACCGCTTTGTCTTCCCGCCTCGCGCTCCCTTCGGCGCCTTGCCGTTCACACTCGCTCCGCCCCGCGTCCGCTTCTGCGACCCCCCATTCGGCGCCGCGATCGGCGTCAGTCCAACCCTCGCCCCCGGCTCAATCCGGATCGCCTTCATCGCCTGCTTCATCACCCGCACCACGCCCCGCTCCTCGCAGTATGCCGTCTCCAGCGAACGGAACTCCCCGTCCGCGTCGATCACGCTCACGATCCCGTGCCCATCGCACGCCGCGGCGCTCGCGGCCTCACCCAGCTCGAGCGTCCGCGTATTGCGCACGATCGTGATCTCATCGGTCTTCGCCTCCAGATGCGGCCCGCCGTCGAACGGATCGATCTTGTCAAGATACGCAAACCCCAGCTTCTCCAGCATCCGCCTCGCCGGCACCGTCTCCGGCCCCACTTGCCCCACCACCGCGCGCGCCTCGGGCGGCAGCAGCGTGAGGTAGATCTCCTCCCGCGGCAGCAGCGACGTCATGAACTCCTTGCTGTACTGGCAGAACCGGTCCGCCTCCGTGTAGCTCAGATTGATGAACCGCCGCCCCAGGTACTCCCACAGCGTGCTGCGCCCATCCAGCGTGATCGGCGCCATCATCTCCGCCAGCACCCGATCCGAGAACAACGGCCGGTACAGCCCCATCGCGTGGAACCGCACCAGGCTCAGGAACCGCCCCAGTTTCAGCTTGTGCCCGCGGTACGACGGCTGCAGGATCAGCCCTCCGATCTCCGTCGGTCCGCTCTCATCCAGCACCAGCTTCGCGACCACGTGCTTGGTTCCGAACTGGAGCGACGTGCTGAACATCTCCTTCGTGCTCAGGTGCAGCGATACGTTCGGCGCCCCCGGCCCCCCCATGTGCGCGATGATCTGGCTCGTCCCCAGCACCCCCCCCGAGTCCACGTCCTCCAGCACGAACATGAACAGGTCCGAACGCGACGTCACCGCCGCGATCCCTGTCTCCACGCTCCGCCGCCCCGCCCCCCCGCCTCCGCTCCTCTTGCCATTCGCCGACTCGGCTCGCTGCTCCGAGCTCTCTGTCGTCCGTTTGCTCTCCGCGAGTGATTGCCCACCCGCGATCGCCGCGGCCCGCCCAAAGCTCTCCCGGCTCCGCTGGATCTTGTCCGAGATGATGTCCTTATCCGCCGGCAGGTTGATGAAATGAACCATCCGCGCCAGCTTCAGCAGCGTGGGAACGTCCTCGATCCGGGCTCGTCGCATCACAAACACGGTCACACCCTTCCTTGGAAACCGCTTCCCCCAATGCCCACGGCCGCATTGTAAGCCACTTCGTCCCTCCGTCCTTCGTGCCTTTGCCCCGGTATTCTGTCCCCATGACCACCAGCCACTGGCGCCGGTCCGCCTCGCCCGAGCCCATCGTCTGCGACGCCCTCGTCGTCGGCGCCGGCGTCTGCGGCGTGTCCGCGGCGCTCCACCTGGAGCGCCGCGGCCTGAACGTCCGCATCATTGATCGCGACCGCCTCTGCTCCGGCGCCAGCGGACGCAACGCCGGCTTCCTCATGCGCGGCGCCGCCGACAACTACGCCGCCGGCATCCGTGCCTACGGCCGTGACACCGCCCGCGCCCTCTGGAAACTCACCGAAGACAACCTCGCCGGTCTGCGCGCCGAGGGCATCGAGTCGCTCCCCAACTACCAGCGCGTCCCCTCTGTCCTGCTCGCCATCAGCGAAGAAGAGCACGACCAGCTCCGCGAGAGCCTCACCCTCCTGCACGAAGACGGCCTCGCCGCCGGCTGGGTCGATCGCTCCTCCGGCACCGACACCGTGTGGCAGCGCAACGCCGCGCTCGGCGGCCTCGTCAATCCCAATGACGCCGCCTGCCACCCCGTCGAGCTGGTCGCGCACCTCGCCTCCAAGTTCGCGCACCCCGTCCTTGAGCATCAGGAGGCGTTAGCAATCTCGCCATCCGGCCGCGACCTCACCGTCCGCACCAGCGACTTCTCAATCCACACGTCCCACGTCCTCATCTGCACCAACGCCTACGCGCAGCTCCTGCTCCCCTCATTCGCCTCGCTCGTCTCCCCCCGCCGCGGCCAGATGCTCGCTATCCGCCCCGGCAACCGCCGCCTTGACGCGTCCTACTACGCCCACCACGGCTCCGAGTACTTCCGTCAAACCCTCGATGGAACCATTGTCGTCGGCGGCTGCCGTACATACCACGCCCACGACGAGGTCGGATACGAAGACCTCACCACGCCCGCCGTCCAATCTGATATCGAGCGCTTCGCAGCGCAGATCCTCGGCGCCGATCGCGACAACCCGCTCGAGGTCATCGCCCGCTGGTCCGGCACCATGGGCTTCTCCCCCGATGGCCTTCCACTCGTCGGACCCATCGGGGGGGGCGGGGGGGACGAGGCCGACCGTGCCGGTCGCGTCTGGTTCTGCGGGGGCTTCACCGGTCACGGCATGTCAATGGCCTACCGCACCGCACAGCTCGCCATCGCCGCGATGCTCGACGGCGCCGACAACCCCTTCCCCATCGATCGCCACTTCGCCACCGCGGCCGCGCACTGACAGCACACGGGGCACGCCGCCTCACTCCGCCGCGGCCTTCGCCATTCCCCGCTCCACGCACTCGAACACCCGCGGCCAGTCCTTCGCATCAAACACGCCCAACGGCGGCAGCATCCGCACGTGGTATGGGCCGTGCCCCGCGTAAAACGTGATCACGCCTTCATCAAACAGGTGCCGGCACAGCTTGGTGATGCGGTCCTTCTTCCCCCCGAACGGCGTGAACCGCATCATCCCGCCGGTGCCACCCACGATATCCGGCACCGCCGGCTCCACCTTGGGGAACCACTCGGGATGCTTCGCGGCCAGCGCCTTCACCTGCTTGCCGAACTCCCCGAAGTGCCGCGCGATCGAGCCCTTCGGCCCGTAGTACGCGCCGTCGCGCAGCCGCTCGATCACCCGCTTCCCCACCTTGTAGGCTGAGGTGGTGCTCGTGAACGTCCCCGACAGCAGCCCCGGACCTGGGTTGTACTCCTCGCTGAACAGCGTCGCGCACACCTGCGTCATCTTCCCCACGCAGAACACATCCACATAGTCGCCGAGGTCCAGCTTCTCGTACGCGAACATCGTCTCGGTCCGCCCGAACGTCTGGATCTCGTCGTCCCACACCGCAATGCTGTGCTGCTTGCACAGGTCCATCAGCGCCACGAAGAACTCGCGCGGCGCCGTGTTGAAGCCGCCCTCCCCCTGCACCAGCTCGAAGATGAAGCACGCGTGCTGCTTGGGGTACCTCTCGATGAGTTCCCGCAGTCTGCCCACGCCCACCTCGATCGCCGCCGCCATTCCGTCCTTCGCAGCCAGCGCCTCGTCGTAGAACGGCACGTAATCCACCAGCGTTGAGAGCGGGATCCCGATCCGGTTCGCCGCCGCATCCCCGATCTGCGACATCGTCACCGACCGCCCCATGAAGCAGTCCTTAAACGCGATCACGCGGCTCGCCGGCGCGTGCTTCTGGTAGCACACCTTTATCGCGTTCTCGTTCGCCATCGCCCCCGACGTGCTCAGGTATGCGTACTTCAGCCGGCTGTGCTTCTTCGCCTCCGCCAGCAGCACCTCCGCGAACTCGTACGCATCGAAGTTCGCCTGCAGGTTCCCGTGCTGCATGATGTCCGACAGCCCGCCCTCGAGCGCCGCGCCGATCGACTCCGGGTCCGAGTGCCCGAAGAAGTGAACCCCGATCCCGCAGATCATGTCCCACTTCACCGAGCCATCCGCTAGTTCGACGAGCGCGCCGTTCCCCACACCCGAACCAAGATACGGATACAGCAGCGCCCGCCCGCGCGTATCGGCCGCCCGCTTCATCAGCGCCTCGTACCCCTCCCGCAGCCCCTCAACCGGGCCGCGCACATCCGTCACCCGCGCCGACCGACGCTGCACCTCGCGCACGATCGCGTCGATCCCGGCCCGCACGGCGTTGTTGCTTACCAGATCCGCCCCGGCCGTCGCGCCCGATCCTCCGATCGGTGTGCTGGTGCTCGCGATGCTCCCGGAAACCGACTTCGTGGTCGCGATCTGCGTCATGGTGCTCGTCCTGGGTGGCAGTGATCTGCTGGGGCCGTCCGGGTGGCACCGGTCTCCAGACCGGTGTCCGATGCAACTCCCCCAGCACCATCTCTATCGGCTCGTCGCCGCCGCATTATTGCGCTCTACGCCCGTCCCAACTCCCCATTGCCCAGTCCTCATTGCCCTTCTTCCCCGCCCACTCCCTTATTGCCCTCCCCCTATCCGCATCATCAGCACCGCCAGCAACTGGCACCGCTCGACCAGGCTCGGCAGCTCGATCCACTCCTGCGGCGTGTGCAGGCCCCCGCCGCGCACCCCCACCGTGTCGATGCACGGGAGCCCGGCATCCTGCAGGATGTTCCCGTCGCACACCCCCGCCGTCTTCCCGAACGGCAAGCGCTGCCCCAGGTCCTCCGCCGCGCTCCGCGCCGCCGCCGCAAGCGACCGTGTCCCCTCGATCATCGGTTTCGCTGGTCGGTTAAAGCTCGTATGCACCACCAACCGCGGCAAGCCGCTCGCACCGGAATGCCGCGCCGCGATCGCACGCAACTTCTCCTCCAGCTCCTTCGCTCCATCCCACGTCTGGAACCGCACGTTCCCCCATGCCCGCGCACGGTCCGGCACCACATTCGTCGCGCGATTGCTCTCGATCGGCCCCACGTTCACAATCAGTTGCCGCTCCGGCGCCGGCAGCCCCGCGATCTCCACCAGGCACCGCGCGAGCGCCGTCACCGCCGACACACCGCTCGCGAAGTCCCGCCCCACGTGCGCCGACTTGCCGAACACCTCAACCATGAACTGCCCGCTCCCCGCTCGCTCCACGACGAGCGACCCATCCGCCGCGGCGGGCTCCAACGCCAATCCGATCGCGCCCGCATCCTGCGCGAGCACGCGCTGCGCCTCGGCCCGCAGCGCCGCCTCGCTGTGATAACTCCCCGTCTCCTCATCACTGTTCAGCAGGAACGACCAGTTCACCCGCTCGCCCGCTTCTTCGAGCGCCTCAAGCGCCGCCATCGCGATCACGAGCCCGCCCTTCATATCAACGCACCCCGGCCCCGTCGCCGTCCTCCCATCACTCGCGATCGTCAACTCCCGAAACGCGCTCGCCGGGTCATGCACCGTGTCGAGGTGCCCCGCGAGCAGAATCGGCCGCCCCCACACCCCGCCCCCCCCTCCTCCACGCTTCACCCGCCCCACCGCCACGGGCGGCACATACCCGCCTTCGCTCCCGCCATACAACCACGACGGTTTCGCCGCGCCGGGGACCAGCTCGATCTCCGCGCCCAGCGCCTTCATCCGCCCCGTCAGCCGCTCGCGGCTCTCATCCAAGCCCGCCTTGTTGTTCCCGCCCGTGGGTATCCCGACGTGCAGCCGCAGGTCCGACAACAGCTCGCGGGCCCGCCGCTCGATCGCCTCGCACACCCGAATTTCTCGTTCACCCAATGCCATAGCAGAGCCTAGCGGGACTGTGCCGCCAGTGCCCCTGTGCGCCGCAACACCCGCCGAAGTCCCGCTCGATACTCCGGATGCAGAAACGCCTCAAGCTCGAGCACCAGGCCCGTCCTGATAATTGCGCGGCATCGGCTCCCGACCCGATCAGCGCTCGCCAGCCGAGCGACCCGCCGCGGGGAAAGTCCCCTCATTTCCTCCGGTAACGGAAAGCACCGCGACTCGATCCAAGACTCCCGAGTGGCCGCTGGGACTGCACCAAACCACACGTCGGTGATGCCCACATGCCGCCACCGGGCACCGACTCGGTCCAGGAGGTCCACCACATTCTGAAGAGCCCCGAGCCCGTAGGGACTCATGTCCGCCAGGACATGAACGTACTTCGCCTTCGCGAACAAGTCGGCCAGCGGCTTGATCACCCTCCCCGAGCCGTCGTCCCACCCGTACGTCAAGCTGATCGCGCGTTGCTCGCGCTTGCTGTAGAGCTGGTCGACGAGCCGGCCTGCAGAATCGCCTCCCTTGCACACATGCACCACGAGCTCCTCCTTGCCGGCCGACGGCGAGCAGCCCATGAGTGGTCGGACTGAGTCACGGAAGAGAGCATTCATGGCGCGCACCGTTCGTGCTGAACGTTCCCGTTCACTCAATGACACGGCAGAGCCTAGCGAGACCGTGCACCCAGTGCCCCGGTGCGCCGCAACACCCTCCGAAGTCCCGGCCGATACTCCGGATGGAGAGATGCTTCTAGTTCGAGTGCAGACGCCTATTCGCCTGCCCCTTTGATGATCGCGACAATCCGATCATACAACAGCTTGCTTCGCGGCGTCGACGCATATCCATCGCCGCCCCGCGCGTCGCTGACGTGCACCATCCCAGAAACGCTTAGTCTTGTGATTTTGGTTGCTGTAACAATCTCAACACGAAAAGAGTCGCGAGAAAGATCCGGTCGATGCCCACGCCATCTCCATTGTGGCATGCCGTCTTCAAGGACCTGCTGAAGTTCTGCCACAGTACTATCGTCGCGCCGAACACGCAACACGGCTATCGGCCTCTCTTCGTCTTGCTCGAAAACCCGCAGTTCGATGCCGGTGCCAGCCCGGTCATCAAGAAGTGAGGACACGTCGACGGACCGAGTACCGACAACGATCACGGCGAGCAGGGCTATCAGGACGAGGAGTGTTAGGAGAACAATGGTTCTTCTTCGCATGCTTCACCACGAGTGCTTGAACGACCCCTTCGAGAGTTGTCACCAGCGATACACGCTCACGCCGACCGAGGTTACGACCGTGAATACTCTGGGCTCATTGCCACACTCAGGGCACGCAACGGCGCCGCCCAACAGCGACTTCTCGAGGTCGTATCCGCAGTTCGGGCACGGGTACATCGCATCGAGGCTAGACACGCGATTGTTAACAATGATCCTGAGTGAGAAGCGGTACGTGACAACGGCCGCTAACGTTCCCAACAGGTAGTGCGCCACGATCACAGCGATCGAGCCAACCCGGCTACCCGTCAGGAAAGCCGGCAAGTCCTCCAGCTCATAGCAACTGCCAACGCCGGCCACGAATCCCCACCAGACCGACAGCGCCAGGATTGAGGGAACAATGTCACGCACCGGATCCCGCCGCTTGGCGATGTACCTCAGGAGGTAGCGGCGATGCTCGTCTCCGAGCGTCTGAAGCCGCGGGTGACGAACCGGGCGACGGAAGAGCATCCTCATGGAGCCATCCGCCCTGCCACCTGATCACACTCTGGGCACGCGTTGTTCGCTTCAAGTCCTTTCAGGTCATAACCGCAACGGGGACACAGCCCCGGTATACCTTGGCGAACCCGGCGGTAGCATCCAACCACACACCCCACGAAGAGCAGTGCAAACCACCACGATTGGATAAAAAGATCGCCTCCACTCGGCACGTAGTCGCGCCGCCAGATGAAAGGGCGACCCTGAAGGACCGGCTTCCGCCAGTACACGCTGAACGACGGCGCCCGGGCACCCCAGGACCTCGCGATCCACTGAACGCGTACTACGCCGCGGTCCAACGAAACAGCACCCCCCCCCGTGCGACGTTCATGCACGATTCTGACCGCGACGAACTCGCTCATGATCAGCCCCGTGACAACCAGGACCAAGAGCGCAATGTTCGCCCACAGCGCGACACGCATGGCACGGAGCCGCCCCGACCGTTGCCTGTTGGCATTCATTCGCACCGAATGACCCCGCAAAAGGATGCGCGCCGTGCGCAAATCGCCGAACAAAGGCGTTCTGCTCGAGCGGCAGCCACACTCCGCTTCGACGGCGCTACGGATCGTGATGACACGTCAGTCTACACGAGGTCGTAAGTCGTGGTAAGCGGACGTACCCAGTGGCCCCGGCCGCATCCGCAGATCGACAGGTTTCTCATCCCAACAGCCGACGCATCGGCAGGGACTCTGTGCTCGCGCCCCAACGAGGCAGCGGATGTAACCATTGGAAGCGCCGCTCCGCTCCTCGCGGCCGCGCAGCGGCCTTCCTCGGAGCACGCAGTGCGACCCGTGCCACCGACCACGGGCTCTGACGTGGTCGGTGTCTTCACCCCGCAGGGGTGAACGTCTGTAGCCGGGGGTTGGCGGAGCGGCGATTCGCCGCGAAGCCACCCCCGGGAAGCCCGGCCGCGTAGCGGCCTGCCTCGGAGGCCGAAGGCCGACCCGCGCACCAGCACACGCGCCATCAACTCACGCCACATCCCCGCACCACCGCTCACTTTGCGCGCACAGGCGCGCACCATCCGCGGGACCAATCTGGAAGATTCTCAGATTTTCGTTACCTCCGTCTCCGCAGTCACTTGCGCACTCGGGCGTGTTCCGATAACCACACCATCGCTCACGCCTGTGCGCTGCGGCGCGATGCGTTCTCCCTAAGGGTAGAGAGACGCGTGTCGCTCTTTCAGTGCCCGATGCCCAGTCCCCAGTGCCTTCTCTTCCGTGCCTTCGTGCCTCCGTGCCGCTTTCTTCTCTTCCCCAGTGCCCAATGCCCAGTGCCTCTTCTTTCCATTCCGACCTTTCCGACGCCGCAAGCGAGACGCTCGCGATGCTGCGCGCCCAGATCAAGGATGAGGGACTCCCCCCCGTCGAGCGCCGCCTCGCCGGCAACGCCATCATCCGTCTCATCGCCGTCGCCGCCCGCTTCAAAGATGGATCCGGTCTCCAGACCGGTGTGGCACGCCCCGCCTCCACAGTCCTCAACTCCGTCGGCGCTCCGGGTACCCCGCCGCTCCGCGGCGGCTCTCCCTCTCCCGCCTCCTCCTCTTCTCCCTCCACCCCCAACTCCCCCCTTGCAAGCCGGAAGGGGGGTGCCGGGGGGGTACCAGCAAGGGTGCCCCCGGCGCCGCCAACCATCAACGCAATACTGAACACGAGTGCCAAGGAGGAACCTCGGTTCCTCCGGCATGAGCAGACGAAGGTCTCCCTAAGCATCACGTGTGGCAACGAGGAACCAACAGTTCCTCTGCCCACCGCCGTCCTCCACTCCACCTACCTCAACTCCCTCCACGACGCCCTCGACCTCGAGTGCGCCGTCGTCCATCCCTCCTCGCGCGCGCTCCCTTCTTCAATCCCGCCTCTCCCCAACGACCGCCTCCTCCCCCTTCAACTCAATCTCCTCCTCGCCCTCTGCTTCGCCATCGTGCGATCACCGCCCCGAAACCCGCTCGCCCGCCACACCAAGCCGTTCCTCATCGCCATCGCCGCGCGCTTTGCCCAGCTCCAACAACGCCGCGCCGCTCGATCAGCAGTTCGCCGCCACCGCGCATCGAATCGATGTTCGCCTGACCACCCACTCGTGAGTCACAGAGGACGTTGGCGATTTGGACCTTTGGCGATTTGGCGTTCTGCCTCACAACCCCGCCGCGCCCTTCCACCTCGCAAACGCAAGCACACCTACACCTGCCGCAACTACCTCTACGACTGGTAGCAATGTCCCCGTGCGCTCCCGCATTTCATCTCCCGCGCACCCTGGTCCGCCTGTAGCCTTCTCATATGCCCCCCTCCCTCCGCACCCCTCGACTCCTCCTCCGCCCCTTCTGTGCCGATGACGCCGCCGCGCTCGCCGAGCGCCGTTCCGACCCCGAGGTGGCGCGTTATGTGCTGTGGAACACGCCGTACACCATGGAGCAGGCACACTCGCTCATCGAGAAATCCATGTGGCGAGGCCATGTGCGCCCGGGAGAGGGGGTCCAGATCGTAATGGAACTGCCAAACGGCCAGGCCGCGGGCGACCTCGCCGTCATGGCGCAGCCCGACGATATTCCCGAGATGCGCCAGGCCATGATCGGGTTCACCGTCGCTCGAGCGCACCAGGGCCAGGGGTACGCAACCGAGGCGGCCCGCGCGGTCGTCGAGGCGCTCTTCCGCGGCGGGATCTTCAGCGAACATCCCATCCACAGGATCTCTGCGATCTGCGATGTCGAGAACGTCGCAAGCCGGCGCGTGCTCGAGCGTCTCGGGATGCGCCGTGAATCGCACCTCGTCGAGAACATCTTCTTCAAGGGCGCCTGGGGGAGCGAGTACACCTACGGCATCCTGCGGCGCGAGTGGGATAGCCGGCTCACGGGCGCGCCCGATCATTGCTGACGATCAGCCGCAGCGATCCCTCGAACACCGGCTGTTCGAGTAGACACCCGTGGCGTTCGCGCCAGGCTCCCGAATCCAGGTCGGCACGCAGCTCGCGGACGAAGCGCTCTTGGACCTCGTCGCTCACAAACCCCCACGCCGATTGCGACCGGCGCACGGCCGGGTCCACGAACCGCTCGGGCCGGGCATAGAAAGCCTCGGTAAAGCCGTCAACGCAGTCGATCGGGATCGGCACACCCCGCACCGTTACCGCTCCTCCCAGCACGGCCGCGATCGCGCCGATCGCCGGGTAGCGGCGCCGCTCCGCGGCGATGAGCTCGGGCACATACTCGGCAAGCCAGAAACGATCGAGGGCATCGCCATCAAAGGTGAGCACGATGATGGGGCCGCGGGTGACGCGGACCAACTCGGCGAGGCCCTTGCGATGATCGGACCACTGATGCACCGTGACTATCGCCATGCTCGCATCGACAGACTGGTCATCGAGCGGGAGCGCCTCCGCGACGCCACCGATGGCGGGCACGAGGTGCCCCGGGCGCTGCGCCCGCATCGCGGCGG
>JACMLW010000188.1 GCA_014379385.1 Phycisphaerales bacterium | reverse complement strand
TAGTCGAAACCGGCGAGGCGGTGGGTATCATCGCCGCACAGTCGATCGGCGAGCCGGGCCCCCAGCACACGATGCGCACGTTCCACACCGGCGGCATCGGCAGCCGCGAGATCCTCGAGAGCGAGGTCCGCTCAGGCCAGGCCGGCAAGATCGAGGTCCGCGACGCCAACGCCGTGCCCACCTTCGACGAGGAAGGCCACACCGTCTACGTCGCGCTCAAGCGCAGCGGCGAGATCGCCGTGCTCGACGCCAAGGGGCGCGAGCTCGAGAAGTACAAGATCCCCTACGGCGCCTTCATCTACGCCAAGCCCGGCGAGGAAGTGAAGAAGGGCCAGCAGATCGCCAAGTGGGACCCGCACCGCGTCCCCATCCTTGCCGAGAAGGACGGCGTGGTCCGCTACGTCGATATCGAGATCGGCGAGACCGTTCGTGAGGAGGACGCCGGCGAGGGCAAGAAGGCGTTCGTCGTCATCGAGCACAAGGGCGAGAAGCACCCGCAGATCACGATCGTCGATGCGCACGGCAATATCCTCGACTTCCACTACCTCCCCTCCAAGGCGCGTATCGAGGTGCCCGAGGGCTATCAGATTAAGGCCGGGCAGATGCTCGCCCGCCAGCCGCGACAGGCCGCCGGTTCGCAGGACATCGTCGGTGGTCTCCCCCGCGTTACGGAGATCTTCGAGGCCCGCAAGCCCAAGGAGCCGGCCGTCATGGCCGAGATCTCCGGGCGGGTCGAGATCCACTCCGACAAGCGCAAGGGCAAGATGACCATCCGCGTCGTCTCGGACGCCGGCATCGAGAAGGACCACCACGTCCCGCAGGACCGTCACCTGCTCGTCCACACCGGAGATTACGTGCAGGCCGGCGACGCCCTCATCGAGGGCCCCCTCGTCCCGCACGACATCCTGCGGATCAAGGGTGAGGAATCTCTCTGGACGTACATGCTCGACGAGGTGCAGAACGTCTACCGCGCCCAGGGCGTGGTCATCAACGACAAGCACATCGAGATCATCGTGGCACAGATGCTCCGCAAGGTCCGAGTCGAGAGCCCCGGCGACACCGATCTGCTCCCCCACGACGTCGTTGACAAGTTCGAGTTCCGCCGCCGCAACGCCCAGATCAACGACATGGTCCGCATCACCGAGATCGGCTCCACCGACTTCAAGGTCGATGAGATGGTCACCAAGGCCGCCGTTCGAGAGGCCAACGCCAAGGCGGAGGCAGCCGGCAAGGAAGGCGCCAAGGCCAAGAAGGCCCGCCCCGCCACCGGCCGCACCCTGCTGCTCGGCGTCACCAAGGCCTCGCTCCAGTCCGAGTCGTTCCTTTCGGGCGCCTCGTTCCAGGAGACGACCAAGGTTCTCACCGAGGCCGCGCTCCGCGGCGCCGTCGATGACCTCGTCGGCCTCAAGGAGAACGTGCTCCTCGGACACCTCATCCCCGCCGGCACCGGCTTCAAGCCCTACCTGGCCATCCGCGTCAAGCCCCTCGTTGCCATCCCGGCCAGTCACGCCGGCGACGACAACGAGATGCTCGCCGACGCCGTCCGCGCGGCCGAGGCCCTCGGGGCCGACCGCAACGAGGCCCTCGGCGTCCCGCGAGTCGAGATCCCCGGTGGGGCGCTCGATGGCCACGGAGCCCCCCAGCCCCAGCGATAAGTTTGGCGTTTTGTAGTCAATACCCTCGAGGGGTCCGTCTTGCCGACGGGCCCTTCTTTTATTTGAGCGGCGCCCGTCGCATCCGCAACGACCAGGGCAAAGTCGCGAGTACCGAACCTTGGCGTCCCTCGCGGATCGAGTCACCAACGAGCGCATGAGCTACTCGTCAAGAGCAGCGCGAAGCCATCCGAGATCTTGCGGCCGTCGCCGTTATTGTCGGAGCAGTGTGTCTTATGCTCGCTGTGCCGCTCATACTTGAATGGCGAAGGCAACGCGCGGATTGGGTGGAGATGGCTCTCGCAGGAGGCGGCGCGTTACTCACTGTGGGCGGCTGGCGTGTTCGCCGTCGGATGGTGCGATTGCTCATTGCGGCAAAGTCCGGCCGCTGCCCGATCTGCGACTACGACCTCGCGGGAATCCCCGAACCCTTGCCCTGCCCCGAGTGCGGTCACTCGTCCGCGTCAGACTGACAGTTCGCCCCGTCTCCTTCTCCGCGCCCTCGGCGACCTTCGTGTTCAACCCCGTCCTCTTCCTCCTCCGTGCCCTCCGTGCCCTCCGTGTTTCAACTCTTCCGCTCGTCGTCCCTAGGCCGCGACAGCGCCGCTTCGATCTGCGCTTTGCTCAGCACCGGCAGGTCCGTCTTCCCAGTCCGCAGCGCTACGCGTACGTAGGGCTCGCACAGCCCGCACCCCGTGCAGCACTCCGTCCGCCTTGAGAGTTCGTCGAACCCCAGTCCCTCTCGCCGCGCGAGTTCCAACAGCTCCACGAACGGCAAGTCCAGGCACACGCATCGATTGACGGCCACAGGTCCACCTCTTGCCCATCGCGGGCGGAGCGTGTGGTGGGGGGGAATCACTCGTAATCGAACAGCGAGTTGTCGTCTGCCGCGCCAAACCACCCGATCCGCAGGGGTTCCGGATCCGCGCCGTACAGCCCGCTCGACCAGGTAAACGTCCGCGCTTCACTCCCCACGTGCCCGTCCAGCCACACCACCCCCGCGCGCCCATCGCGCTTCCCGCCATGCCGGAAATGCACCGATGGATCCAGCCGCGCCCCCGCCGCGTCCGGCCAGAACCGCGGCTCCGCGAAGCTGTACTCGATCGCGCCCCCCGCCGTGCTCGAGGCAGACCCCGCCGCGAGCGCCGAGTCCGTGAACGCCACCGTAGCGTTCGGGGCCGCGAATCGATCCTCGCGGCTGCCCACTCGATCCGTCACCACCACCAGCAACTCCGACCCTGGCGGCCCTGGCGGCGCGACCGGCGGGACCAGCATGCCCCCGACCACCGGCCCGCGCACTGTCCCCACGAACGCGTTGTTGTACCCGTACCCGCCGGCCGATCGCTCAAACCCATCGCGCGGCGGGCTGAACCCCGGGCACGCGCGGACCGCCCCGCTCGCCCCTCCACCTTCGGCATCACCCCCGCTGATGTACTCCGTCAGCGTCCCGCCACCCGGCGTGAACGCCGCCGAGGCGCTCTCGCGCGATCCGTGCCACCTTACCAGGTTGCTCAGGAAGTCCGGCGCCCCCGGCGCGTAGCCGCCGCGGCTCTCCTGCGCGTACATCAGGTTGGCAATCTGCAACTGGCGGAGGTTCGAGGCGCACACGCTGACGTGCCCGGCCCCGCGCGCCGCCGCGAGCGTCGGCAGAATGAGCCCCAGCAGCAGCGCGACAATCGCGATGCACACGAGCAGCTCGATCAGCGTGAACGCCGATTGCCGCCGGCCGGGATGGAGAACTGTGTGCGCCATTAGAGGTCACTGAACCACGCCGCCAGGAATGCGGTGATGTCCGCCGAGGTGATCACCGTGTCATTATTGAAGTCCGCGGCGAGGTCGCCGCCCCCACCCGAAAGCCCTGCGAACCATGCTACCAGGAACGCCGTGATGTCCGCGCTGGTTACCGCGCCGTCCTGGTTGAAATCAGCCCGAATCACCGGACGCACCCGCGCCACGCCGCCCACTTCTACGGAGGCCTCCTGAAAGTTGCCAAACTCAATGTCCAGCCCCGTCGTGATCCGAACGAAATCGATCTGCGCCAGCCCCGCCGGCGCCCCGGTCGCGGCGTCCACCGCCCACGCAATGTCGATCGCATCGCCCCCGCCCGAACCACTCGACACGCCTACCAGAAGCGGATCATCAGGCACCGTATAGAAAGCGCCGGCAATCATCGCCGCGTCATCCACTTCACCATCCGCATCCGTGTCCCCAAGCGTGAGCACCGGCGATGTGTCGGCGTATCCGAACACACCCTCCACTTCCCATTCGCCGTTCGGGCCGCCGGGGTTCAGCAGCAGCGGCCACGTTGTGAACGGCCCGCCGCTGAGCAGGAAGGGCGGCTCGATCGGCCCGCCATCCCCGGTGCCCAGATGCGACCCCGGCACCACGTACCACGCATCATCCGCGAGCCCGTTGCCGTTCACATCGCGGCTCAGTTCCAGTACGCCGCACTCGGCAAAGCGCCGCTGCACATCTCCCTGCAGGTAGAACGCATTGCCGAACACGATCAGGTCGAGCCCTAGCAAGTTGCGCGGGTCATCATGCACCGGCCCATCAAACCCCAGCGTGATTGACCCGCCGAATCCGCCGAGCGTCACCAGTTTCGAGTTGTCGGCGTTCTGTGGCCCACCCCCGATCGGCGCGCCCAGCGCCCGCGCGGGGTCGTTGAACTGCGGGTTGTTCACGTACTGACCCGGCGCCGGCGCATACGCCATCACCCGCGTGGCGAAGTCGTCCGCCGCGGCCGCAGTTTCACCACAGAGGACACAGAGAACACAGAGGACGCACAGAGGTCGAGTTGGATTCAGATGGCGCACTCGATCAGCGTTCCCTTCACCGTTCCACTGGTTTCCAGGCAACACTCCTCCGCGCTCAGCCGCTTCTGCCTTCCTCCGCGCCCTCCGTGTTCTCCGTGTTGAGACGCTTGGGATAAGACCGCTTGAACTCTCGCAACTGCCTTCGCGCCCTTCGCGTTTCAACTCCTCTGTTCCTCTCTGTGCCCTCTGTGGTGAATGGCTGTCCCTCATGCACGCCTCCCGCGCCGCGCGCCGAAGACCGCTGTTACGAGCATCACCCCCGCGCCACCCGGCCCCGGAACCGTCGCGAACCACGTGTTCGCACCTGTGAAGAAATCGCCCAGCGTCGCGTAGAGCTCGCCCGTCACCGGGTTGAACGCCGACCCGTAATACGAGAACCCATCTCCCGTCGGCATCAACCGGCGCAGCGCCTCTGGGTCCAGCACGTCGATCGGCCCGCCGCCGCTGAGTGCCGTCACCACCGCCGCCCAGTTCACCACTCCGAGATATCCGACATCGCCCTGCCCGAAATCGCCCCCGCCGACGACCAGGTTCCCCTCCGCATCAAACAGCAGCGACGCCGCCGACAGCACCTCGCCGATCAGCACGCCCTCGCTCTCGAACGCCGCAGCCGGCGCCGCCTCGTTCATCCACACGTCCGGCGCGAAGGCACGGATGGTCCCTGTGCTCGACCCGCCCGCACCCAGATCAAACCCGTTGCCGGTGAAGACCCACCCGTTCGCGCTCACCGCGATGCCCGATGAGCTCCCGCCGATCCCGTCGATGATGGTCCGGTTGCTCGGCAAACCCACCGGCGAGAGCACGTCCAGCAGCGTCACGCGCGACGGCGAGCCGAAGTCCCCCACCGTGAGCGCCAAGCGAGAGTCATCCGCCCACGCCGCGTCGTAGTGCCCGACATCGAAGAAGCTCGCGTTCGATGCTGTAACGAAAGCCGGCGCACCAGGCGTCCCCAGCAAACCCGCGCCCATCACGATCACCGGCTTGCCGAACCCGCCGCCGATGGCCAGTCGCAACCCATCCGGGCTCACGCGCACGAACGCCGGATCCAGCGCGGGCCCTCCCACGCCCATCCCATCAAACGTCGCCAGCACATCGAACAGCCCCGTCCCCACGCCCGTCTCCACCAGCAACTCCAGCCCCGTCGCGGCCACGATCCGCCCATCCGGCAGCACATCGCCAACGAGCTGCGATGACCCGGCGCCGGCCTGCGGCATCGTGATCGTCCGGTAGCTCTGACCGTACATGTGGAACGCGCTCTGGGCCATCGCGCTGGGCGACGCCAGCAGCATGGCCGCACCGGCAGCCGATCCAACAACAATGCCCGCCGCGCCCGCGAACCGCCGCACCCGCTCGACTAGGTTTAGCCCGCTCATCACCGCACCGCTTTCGCGTTCGTCCCGGCTCGCGCAGGACGTCTCCCGGCCTTAGTTGGCACCTCGCGAAAGGTGGGGGGTCTGGAGGCAATCTTCCCGCCGGAAGACAAAGGGGCGGGAACAAAGGCCAGTGCCGGAAAGGCTCTTCGCCGCGGGGAGCACGCGGCAAGCACTTCACCGGCGCCCATTCGCGAGGCGCACAGCACACAGGCTCCCTGGCAGGTCTTCCGGCTCAGAGGCTCAAACTCCCGAGACCGCCTTCCCGATTACCGGCGCCTTCTGCGGGGGCCGGCTCTCAGTGGCTTTGGGGCCCGCGAGCGGCACGCACGTGCGTGACAATCTCACGGGCCTGGTCGCGGGAATCACCCCATTACGGCGGCGCGTCCGCGGTGGATTCTCACCACACTTCCCATTTTCACCCGTTGGCGACACGCCGCCGGGCACCATGGAGTCAGCGCACAGCGTACGGGCCGCGCCGGCGTTGTCAAGCGGTCACCGGGGTGTCCGCCCTCTGCTCGATCCGCCACGCGGCGGAGCACTCGGGGCACTCGACCAGCAAATCCGCGGCGGGCTCGAGGTGCTCGAGCACGTAGCCGCAGCCGGGACAGACGCGCCGGCGTCCGCAAGCGCGGCGTAGTGCCACGAGCTCGGCGGGACCAGGACGCTTGAACTGACTGCCCCACATGCAAATGACTACGAAGGCGATAAGCCAGGCGCTCGCGCTGTTCTTGATCAAGTAGGACGCCCCGAAGCACAGCGCGATCGCTATCCCCAGTCGTGGGAGTGTGGGCAAGGCCTGTCGGAGGAGGCTCTGCTCCCGCTGGTACTTGGCGTACTCGATCTTCCTTTCGCACTCGACGTGCCACCGCTCCTCATTGAATGCCGCGAGTGAGCCACGAGGCAGCGGCACACGAATCGGCCTGCCCCGATCATCCTGTGCTGGAAACGTCGTGAGAAACCACATGCGTGGTTCAGTCTACCGCGATCGACCATGAACCAAGTCTGCATTCATGGCATACTTGAGCCATGAAGTATGCCGTGGCCCTTTTGGGCGCGTTGTTCCTCGTCGGGTGTCACGATCCCCGTCGCGCCGCCGACCCAGGCACTGATCTCGAAGTTCTGCAAGAGCCCGCGCCCGAAACCGAGTCGGCGCGGTCGGCTCAAGACTCCGATCACCACAAACGACTGATCCTCGACGCCGGGGCTCACTATCGCGAGTGGTTCCGCGCCTCCGATTGGGCGCAAGTCTCCCCGCTGTTGTGTATCGGCCCGCCGCCCCTCGCCCAGGAGAGCGAGGCGCCCGCGTCCTCTCCGCACGGGCGCAAGCTCTATTACCTCTACGTGAAGGACTGGGGTGATTACCTCGAACTTAGTTGGCCGTCAATTCGCGCGACGTCGGAGAACCCGCATCCCGCGCCGCTGGACAGCGTCATCGGGCAGACACTCGTGAAATCCTCCTTCACCGCCATTCGCACAACCTATGACCCCAACGACCTCGAACACGGGCCCTTCCTGGACAAGACCGAACCCGTCCCCTACGCCATCCACGACGGCGTCGTCCTCGGCGTCGGCGAGCCCGCCGGACTCTTCATCATGACCAAGCTCGGCCCGGCCACGCCCGGCACCGACGAGGGATGGGTCTACGGCGTCACCACGCCCGACGGCAAGTCCGTCATCCGCGCTGGCATGATCGAGAGCTGCATCGGCTGTCACCGCCAGACGACGCGCGATCGCCTCTACGGCCAGCCCTTCTCATGGCCCGAAGGACCCGACGGCAAGCGCCGCCTCCCGCTCAAGCCCGAGTTTCAGAACGACTGATCGTTCCCTTCTCCACGCCCCCGCGGCGCACCCGCCCGCGCGCCCCGCTGCCCGGCAGCACCGTCCAAACGCCATCACCATCACCTCCCCCGCGGCCCTCAATCTCCGCTCCAGCCCCTACACTCCCGCTCCTTCCCGCAGGAGCACTCTGATGTCCGTTTCGACACCCGCCGGCACCCCCTCCGCATCCGCGTCTTCCGCCGCTGGGCGCCCCGCCGCGACTTCCAATCCAGCCGCCTCCCACTCCGGCCTGGCCGGCTTCCTCGCCCGCTCCGGCGCCACGCTCGACCAGCTCCGCGCCGGCGGCCAGTACAAGTTCCTCCAGATGCTCGAAGGGCCTATGGACGCGACCGTCAAGGTTCGCGGCTACGGGGGGGGTGGCGAGTGTCTGTGCTTCTGCTCCAACAACTACCTCGGTCTCGCCAATCATCCCGAAGTGATCGAAGCCGGCCACAAGGGCCTGCGCGACTACGGCGCCGGCACCGCCAGTGTCCGTTTCATCTGCGGCACCTTCGCGCCGCACGAAGAACTCGAATCGCGCCTCGCCGACTACATGGGCACGCAGGCCGCGTACACCTTCGTCTCCTGCTGGAACGCCAACGAGGCCATCTTCCCCACGCTCTGCGAGCCCGGCGACATCATCATCTCCGATGAGCTCAACCACGCCTCGATCATCGATTCCATCCGTCTCGCCACGGTCACGAAGAAGGGCCTGCACAAGGCCGTCTACAAGCACAACGACGTCAGTGCCCTCCGCGCCAAGCTCGCCGAGGTGAAGGCGAACAAGGAAGTCACCGGCGTCATCTGGGTCGTCACCGACGGCGTCTTCTCCATGGAGGGCGACATCGCCGACCTCCCCGCCATGCGACGCGCCTGCGATGAAGTCGGCGCCGTCCTCGTCGTCGATGACTCGCACGGTCACGGCGTCATGGGCGCCACGGGCCGCGGCACCCACGAGCACTGGAACATGCTCCCCACGCCCACGATGAGCGCAGCGAATCGTGGGCTTCTTCCTCCCTTTTCCTCTCCCTCTTCCCCATCTCCTTCCCCCCGCATCGACATCTTCACCGGCACCCTCGGCAAAGCCCTCGGCGGCGCCGCCGGCGGCTTCGTCGCCGCCGACCGCCGCGTCACCGAACTCCTCATCCAGCGCGGCCGCCCCACCCTCTTCTCCAACGCCCACCCCGTCACCGTCGCCTGCTCGGCCGACAAGGCGATCGAGGTCCTCCTGCGCGAGCCCCAGCGCGTCGCCAAGCTCCGCGACAACGTCGCCTACGCCCGCACCAAGATCAAGAGCGCGGGCTTCGATGTCCTCGAGTCCCCCACCGCCATCTGCCCCATCATCGTCCACGACACCGCCAAGGCCATCGCCAGGTCCAAGCGCCTCCTGGAGCTCGGCGTCTTCATCATCGGCTTCGGTTACCCCGTCGTGCCCGAGGGCCACGCCCGCCTGCGCTGCCAGATCTCCGCCGCCCACGAGCGCTCGCACATCGACGCCATGGTCGCGGCGCTCAAGAAACTCTGACCGTCGCAGAGTTTTCGATTCTGCGCGCCCAGCTTCCACATTATCATCGTCGGCGCACTGTCCCGGAAACGCCGCACCCCGGAGGACCACCCATGCGCCTGACCGCCACCCTGTCCTGC